>NZ_DASWTO010000076.1:0-25017 GCF_036402095.1 Brevundimonas sp.
GTGGCGGCGCACTGGGCCTACAAGAACCACGCCTACGGCTTCGACAAGGAAGCCATGGAGAAGGACGGCGGCCGCGATCCGCTGCAGAACCTGCGCCATCTCGTGCAGGTGATCGAGCACGGCGAGGGCGGCGAGGACTGGGTCGAGCACGCCAAGCTGGAAATGTATCTCGACCAGGTGTTCGTGTTCACGCCCAAGGGGGCGCTGATCACCCTGCCGCGCGGCGGCATGCCGCTGGACTTCGCCTACGCCGTGCACACCGAGGTCGGCGACACCGCCGTCGGGGCCAAGATCAACGGCGAGCTGAAGCCGATGCGCACCCAGCTCCAGAACGGCGACGTGGTCGAGATCATCCGCGGGGCCAAGCGGGAAATCCCCGTCGACTGGCGCTCGCTGACGGTGACCGGCCGGGCCCGGTCGGCCATCCGCCGCCACATCCGCACGTCGGAGCGCGGCGAGTTCCAGAAGCTGGGCCGCGCCACCCTCGAACAGACGCTCACCCGGGCCGGCAAGACCGGCGCCGACGTCACCCTGCGCCCGGCGCTGGAGCAGCTGGGCTTCGCCAATGACGACGACCTGTACGAAGCGGTCGGCCGCGGCCGGGTCTCGGCGGCGAAGATCGGCGAGATCCTGTTCCCGGCGCTGAAGGGGCGGCTCAAGGCCGGGCCAGACCGCAAGCGCATCGGCGACGAGCAGGGCCGTCTGTTCGTGCGCGGCGGAGGGCTGACCCCCGGCGTCAGCGTCCATTTCGGCCACTGCTGCTCGCCGGTGCCCGGCGACCGCATCGTCGGCATCCTCGAGCCCGAGGCGGGGCTGACGGTGCACACCATCGACTGCCAGCGGCTGGAGGAGTTCGCCGACGACGATTCCGTCTGGCAGGACCTGCAGTGGACGCCGCAGGCGGAGCAGGGGGCCGTGGCCTCGGCCCGGATCCGCGCCACGATCAAGAACGCGCCGGGCGTGCTGGGCCAGGTGGCGACCATTATCGGCGAGGCCGGGGGCAACATCCTCAACCTGGTCATGAGCCACCGCCAGCAGGACTTCTTCGACGTCGACATCGACATGGAGGTCGAGGACGCCAAGCACGCCACGGCCATCATGGCGGCGCTGCGCACCAATCCCTCGGTCGACACCGTCGAGCGGGCCCGAGGGTGAGCGCCGAGGGGCCGGACAACGCGGCCCAGATGGCGTCGCCGTCGTTCCGGCTGGCGGCGCTGGATCAGGATTTCGTGCTCAGCGATTCGATGCGCGGCGTCCGCTTCATGCTGGAGTACGCCAAGGCCGAGGAGGCGCTGCGGGCCTGGGGCGTGCGTTCCACGATCGTGGTCTTCGGCAGCGCGCGCATCGGCGAGAACGGCGATCCGGTCCACACCCGCTGGTACAACGAGGCCCGCGCCTTCGGCCGCATCGCCTCCGAGCGCGGCGGAGCCCTGCGCGGCCGGGTGGGGGAGCCGCGCGACAATGTCATCGCCACCGGCGGCGGGCCGGGCATCATGGGGGCGGCCAACCGCGGCGCGGCCGACGCCGGGGCGCCGTCCATCGGCTACAACATCACCCTGCCGCACGAGCAGGAGCCGAACCCCTGGTCGACGCCGGAGCTGACCTTCCGCTTCCACTACTTCGCCATGCGCAAGATGCATTTCGCCATGCGGGCCAATGCGCTGGTGGTCTTTCCAGGCGGCTTCGGCACGTTCGACGAGCTGTTCGAGATCCTGACCCTGCGCCAGACCGGCAAGTCGCGGACCATCCCGATCGTGCTGGTCGACAAGGCCTACTGGGACTCGGTCGTCGGCTTCGAGGCGCTGGTCAGGCACGGCATGGTCGACGCGGCGGACATCGAGCTGATCAGTTTCGCCGAGGACGCCGAGGGGGTCTGGTGCGAGCTTCTGTGCCGGGGTCTGCGGCCCGGCGGCGAGAGTACGCCCGATCCTCACCAACCTTCGCTTCAAAGCGAGGGCGTGACGGGTTAGGGGAGGGTCATGACCTCCGATGACGTTCTCAAAGAATTCCGTGACGCCGGCGCGCTGCGCGAGGGCCATTTCGTGCTCTCGTCAGGCCTGCACAGTCCGATCTTTCTCCAGAAGAACCTCGTGTTCATGGACGCGGCCCGCTGCGCCCGGCTGTGCAAGGCGCTGGCGGAGAAGATCGTCGTCGCCGTGGGCCCGGTGGATGTGGCCATATCGCCCGCCGTCGGCGGCATCATTCCGGGTTACGAAACCGCCCGCTGGCTGGGCGTCCCGTCGATGTACGTCGAGCGCGAGGGCGGCGAGTTCAGGCTGCGCCGCGGCTTCCACGTCGAGCCGGGCCGGAAGGTCGTCATGGTCGAGGACATCGTCACCACCGGGCTGAGCTCGCGCGAATGCATCGCGGCGATCCGGGCCGCCGGCGGCGACGTCGTCGCCGCGGCCTGCATCGTCGACCGCTCCGGCGGCCGCGCCGACGTCGGCGTGCCGCTGGTGGCGCTGGCGACGCTGGACGTTCCCGCCTATCCGGCCGACGCCCTGCCGCCCGAACTGGCGGCTGTTCCGGTCGAGGACCCCGGCAGCCGCCGGCTGGCGAAATAAGGGGGAACGACCATGGTCTCGCCCGTCCGCCTGGGGGTCAACATCGACCACGTGGCCACCGTCCGGAACGCCCGGGGCGGCGCCCATCCCGATCCGGTCAGGGCGGCCCGCGAGGCCTTGGCGGCCGGGGCCGACGGCATCACCGCCCACCTGCGCGAGGACCGGCGGCACATCACCGACACGGACATCGAGGCGTTGAGCGAGCTGTGCGCCATCGCCGGCCGGCCGCTGAACCTCGAGATGGCGGTCACCGACGAGATGCTGACCATCGCCCTGCGGCATCGGCCGCACGCCGCCTGCCTGGTGCCGGAACGGCGCGAGGAGGTGACCACCGAGGGCGGTCTGGCCGTCGCCGGCCACGAGGACCGCATCGCCCCCGTCGTGAAGGCGCTGGCGGAGGCGGGCGTGCGGGTCTCCCTGTTCATCGAACCGGCGCTGGAACAGGTCGAGGCCGCCCGCGCCGTCGGCGCCCAGGTCGTCGAGTTCCACACCGGCCGCTACTGCCACCTGTCGGGCGCCGACCGGGCGGTGGAGTTCGCACGGCTGCAGGCCGCCGCCTCGCGGGCGGCGGATCTCGGCCTGGAGGTCCACGCCGGGCACGGCCTCGACTACGTTACGGCCGCCGACATGCTGGCCATTCCGGAGGTGCGCGAGCTCAATATCGGGCATTTCCTCATCGGCGAGGCGGTGTTCGTCGGCCTGACCCACGCCATCCACCGGATGCGCGCGGCTATGGACGCCGCGTCGTGATCGTCGGCGTCGGCGCCGACCTGACGGATATCCGTCGCATCCAGAACTCGCTGGATCGCTACGGAGAGCGCTTCAAGGCCCGCTGCTTCACCGACCTTGAACGGGCCCGTTCGGACAGCAAGCCCGAGCCCGCGTGGAGCTACGCCAAGCGGTTCTCGGCCAAGGAAGCCTGCGCCAAGGCCCTCGGCACCGGCATGCGGGCCGATGTCTACTGGCGCGACATGGGCGTGGTGAACCTGCCGTCGGGCAAGCCGACAATGGCCCTGACCGGCCATGCCGCGGAACACCTGGCGAGGCTGACGCCGGCCGGTCACGAAGCGCGGATACACCTGACCCTCAGCGACGAGCACCCGTACGCACTCGCCTTCGTGGTGATCGAAGCCTTGCCGATGGCTTAATCACGTTATACCGGTTTTGCCGCTGAAAGACCGCGAAACAGCGGCTGGGGGACAGGGTCAAGATGAGCGACGACAACAAGCCGCACGACGACCACGGCCATGACGCCGGGCACGGTCACGAAACCCACCCCGAACCGGGCCACGCCGCGCCGTCCGGCCACGACGATCACGGCCACGACGATCACGGCCACGACGCTCATGGCCATGACGCCCATTCGCATGATGACGGTCACGCTGCCGCGCACGGTCATGACGATCACGGTCACGCGCCGGCGGCCGCCCATCACGACGACCACGGCCACGACGATCACGGTCACGAGGCTGCCGACGCGGGTCACGACCACCCGGCGCACGACGCCCATCCGGTCGCCGACGCCCATGCGCCGGATCATGCCGGCCATGGCCACGACGATCACGCCGCCGACGACGGTCATGTGACCCCGGCGGAGGCCGCCGTCGCCGCCGGAGCCGCGGGAACCGCCGCCGCCGCGGCTTCCAAACCGCCGGTCTGGAGCGATTCCGGCGACGCGCCGTTCGAGGACGTCGACGCCACGCCCGTCTATGCCCGCGGCAAGAAGGGCCGCAAGAAGGGCAAGTCGGGCGGCAACGAGACCTTCGAGATCGTCAAGACGATCTTCTTCGCCCTGCTGATCGCCTTCGTCCTGCGGGTGCTGCTGTTCCAGCCCTTCACCATCCCGTCGGCGTCGATGGAGCCCAACCTCTATGAAGGCGACTACATCGTCGTCTCCAAGTGGAGCTACGGCTATTCGAAGCACGCCATTCCGTTCAGCCCGCCGCTGTTCGAGGGCCGTCTGTTCGCCCAGGAGCCGAAGCGCGGCGACATCGTCGTGTTCAAGCTGCCGCGCGACGATCGGACGGACTACATCAAGCGTCTGATCGGCCTGCCCGGAGACCAGGTGCAGATGATCAACAACGTGCTGCACATCAACGGCCAGCCGGTCCGTGACGTGGTCATCAGCGGCGCCGAGGCGTCCAACATGTACGGCATGCCGGTCATCAAGGCCCGCGAGACCCTGCCCGAGGGCAAGACCTTTACCATCCAGGACTTCGGTCCCGGCAACCAGGCCGACGACACCGACGTCTTCATGGTGCCCGAGGGCCACTATTTCATGATGGGCGACAACCGCGACAACTCGGTCGACAGCCGCTTCAATGAGATGGACGGCGTCGGCCTGGTGCCGGCCGAGAACCTGATCGGCAAGGCCGAGATCATCCTGTTCTCGTGGTCGCCCGGCGCCTCGCTGTGGAATCCCGTCAGCTGGTTCTCGAAGGTGCGTCCGAGCCGGTTCTTCACCGTCCTGAACTGATGGCGGCACGGGAACCGGACAGGCGTGCGGAAGCTGTCGCGGCCCTCGAGGCGAAGATCGGCTACACCTTCACCGATCGGGCCCTGCTCGACCAGGCCCTCACGCACGTCAGCGCCGAAAACCAGAAGGCGCGACCCAAGCCGACCTACGAGCGGCTCGAGTTCCTCGGAGACCGGGTTCTCGGCCTGCTCGCCGCCCGGCACCTGTTGGAAACCTGGCCCGTCGCCGACGAGAACCAGCTCAACACCCATCACTCGGCCCTGACCGACGGTCCAGCCTGCACCCGCGCCGCCGAACTGGTCGGCGTGGCGCCCGCGATCCGCATGGGCGGCGGCGAGAGTCAGGCCGGCCTGCGCCGCCACCGGTCGGTCCTGGCCGACGTTATCGAGGCCCTGCTCGGCGCGGCTTTTCTCGACGGCGGAATTCCGGCGGCGAGCGCGGTGTTCGAGAGGGCATGGCGCGACGAGTTGGCCAAGCCGCCGCCATCGAAGGCCCAGAACAACCCGAAACTGGCCCTGATGCAGTGGGCGCATACGCTGAAGGCGCCAGACCCGACCTATCGCGTCGTCAGCCAGACCGGGTCCGCCCACGCCCCGACATTCACCGTCGAAGCCAGCGTGGCCGGATATCCGCCCTTGACCGCGCAGGGCCGTTCGCGTCAGGACGCGGAGAAGGCGGCCGCCATCGGCCTGCTGCAGCGTGAAGGCGTGATTTGACCGAACCCCATAACCAGCGAGCCGGCTTCGCCGCCATCATCGGCGCCCCGAACGCCGGCAAGTCCACGCTGGTCAATCGCCTGACCGGAACCAAGGTCTCGATCGTCACCCAGAAGGTCCAGACCACCCGCTTCCCCGTGCGCGGCATCGCCATGGAGGGCGATGCGCAGATCGTGCTGGTCGACACGCCCGGCATCTTCACTCCGCGCCGCCGTCTGGACCGGGCCATGGTCGCCTCGGCCTGGGGCGGGGCGGACGACGCCGACGTGGTCGTGCACCTGATCGACGCCGCCTCCCATATCGCCGCCGAGGGCAAGGAAGGCCAGGCCGCCGACCGCCGCTCGGCCGAGGACACGGAGACCATCATCGCCGCGCTCAAGGCCGCGGGGAAACAGGTCATCCTGGCCCTGAACAAGATCGACGGCATGCGCCGCGACACCCTGCTGGCCTTGTCGCAGCGCCTGTTCGACACCGGCGTCTATTCCGAGGTCTACATGATCTCCGCGCTCAGCGGCGACGGCGTCGACGACCTCAAGAAGCGCCTCGCCCGCGCCATGCCGCCGGGACCGTGGCTCTATCCGGAGGATCAGTCCGCCGACGTGCCGATGCGCGTGCTGGCGGCCGAGATCACCCGCGAGAAGGTCTATCTCCGCGTCCACGAGGAACTGCCCTATTCGGCGGCGGTCGAGACTACCTCGTTCGACGACCGGCCCGACGGATCGGCCCGTATCGAGCAGACCATCTATGTCGAGCGCGAGAGCCAGCGGCCCATCGTGCTCGGCAAGGGCGGTCAGACCCTGAAATGGATCGGCCAGAAGGCGCGCGAGGAGCTGACGGAGCTGCTGGACCGCCCCGTTCACCTGTTCCTGACGGTCAAGGTCGACCCGAAATGGCAGGACAGCCGCGCCCTCTACGCCCAGTTCGGGCTGGACTACGACGTCTAGGCCGGTGTTCCACGTCCCCAGACACTCGGGCGGCCATCCGCGGCTGGCGGCGGCCTTTCTGGCCCTGCTGTTCATCCTCGCCGCCGGCCTGATCGCCTGGTGGACGGTGCGCCCCCTGCCGGCGGCTTCCGCCCCCGAACCCGCGCCGCCGCGGCCTCCGCTGGTGGTGGTGCAGGATCTGCCGCGGTTGACGGAACAGCTCGAGCGCTGGGGCGGCTCCGGGGCCTTCACCGGCGGGGTGCTGGTGGCCAAGGGCGACCGGATCCTGTTCCGCCAGGTCTACGGCGACGCCGACCGCAGCCTGGGCAAGCCGCTGGAACTGGATTCCCGCTTCCGCCTCGCCTCGGTCAGCAAGCAGTTCACCGCCGCCGCCATCCTGCGGCTGCAGGACGACGGCGTGCTGTCGGTCGACGATCCCGTGTGCCGCTGGGTCGATCCGTGCCCGGCCGCCTGGGCGCCGGTGCGGCTGCACCACCTGCTGTCCCACACCTCCGGCATCCCCGACCTGATGGCCCGCCCCGGCTGGGGCGTGCGCCGCGTAACTCCGGCCACGCCGGAAGAATTGACTGCGGACTCAGCGCAGTACGGTCTCCAGTTCCCTCCCGGCACGAAGGTTCGATACAACAACGCCGCCTATAACCTGCTCGGATATGTGGTCCAGAAGGCCAGCGGCCTGCCGCTGCAGGACTATCTGCGCGACGCCTTCTTCGAACCGCTCGGCATGGCCGACACCGGCTTCGAGGACGACGCGTCCGGGGTGGTCATGGGCTACGCCAACCTGGCCGGCGGCCCGACGCCGCAGCCGGACCACAACGTCAGCATCATCTTCGGCGCCGGGGCCCTGTATTCCACCCTCGACGACCTGCTGGTGTGGGAGCGCGCCCTGCACGGGGGGCGACTTCTGAGCCCGGAAAGCTATGCGCAGATGATCGCCGACCACGCGCCGGCCGACACTCCCGACGAGCGCGGCCGGCCCCGGCGCGACTGGGGCTACGGCCTGTTCGTCAACAGCCTCGGACGCCGCGTCAGCCCCGCCTTCGACGACCGCCAGATCTATCACACCGGCAGCTGGTCGGGCTTCCGCAACCTGATCACCCATCAGCCCGACTCGGACGTGACGGTGATCGTGCTGTCGAACAATTTCCACCAGCGCGAGGCCGTCTTCCTGCTGGCCCAGCAGGGCATGGCCGAGGCTCTGGGGCGTCCGTTCCCGACTGCGACGGCCCGCTAGCCGTCAGAGCCGCATCGTTCCCGTCTCGACGAACCGCTGGTGCCACGACAGGGCCTCGTCCAGCAGCGTCGGCGATTGCAGGCCGTACGACCCCTTCAGCGCGCGGTCGTAATAGTCCTGCAGCGGGGGCCGATAGTCCGGATGAGCGCAGTTGGCGATGATCACCCGGGCCCGTTGCTTGGGCGACAGGCCGCGCAGGTCGGCCAGGCCCTGTTCGGTGACGATCACCTGCACGTCCTGGGTGATGTGGTCGACGTGGCTGGCGTGCGGAACGATGGCCGAGATCTTGCCGCCCTTGGCCGTCGACGGGGTCATGAACACCGAGATGAAGGCGTTGCGCGCGAAGTCGCCGGACCCGCCGATGCCGTTCTGGATGCGTGAGCCCATCACGTGGGTCGAGTTGACGTTGCCGTAGATGTCGGCCTCCAGCAGCCCGTTCATGGCGATGCAGCCCAGCCGGCGGATCAGTTCGGGGTGGTTGGAGATCTCCTGCGGCCGCAGGATGATCCGGTCGCGGAAGGCGTCCATGCGGGCGTTGAGGTCCGCCGCCGCCTCGGGGCTCAGCGAGAAGGCGGTGGCCGAGGCGACGCGCAGCTTGCCGCTGTCCATCAGGTCCAGCATGCCGTCCTGGATGACCTCGGTGTAGGCGGTCATGTTCTCGAACGGGGCGTCGACCAGTCCCGTGAGCACGGCGTTGGCGATGTTGCCGACCCCGGATTGCAGCGGCAGCAGGGAGGGGGGCAGGCGGCCCAGCCTCACCTCGTGCGACAGGAACTCCAGCAGATGGCCGGCGATGGCCCGGGCGGCGTCGTTCGGGGGGGCGAAGGGCGCGTTGCGGTCGGGGGTGTGGGTCTCGACCACGGCCACGACCCTGGCCGGATCGCAGCGGAAGCTCGGCTGTCCGATCCGGTCGTCCGCCTTCACCAGCGGGATCGGGACGCGGTTCGGGGGCAGGGCCGTGCCGTAGTAGATGTCGTGCATCCCCTCCAGCGCCTCATGCTGCCAGGAATTGACCTCGAGGATCACCCGCTCGGCCCGGTCCAGCCAGGTCTTGTTGTTGCCGACCGAGGAGGAGGGGATCAGCGAGCCGTCCTCGTGGACCCCGGAGACCTCGATCACCGCCGTCTCCAGCGGCCCGAGGAAGCCCTGCCACGCCATCGGCGCGACCTGGCTCAGGTGCATGTCGAGATATTCCATTTCGCCCCGGTTGATCTTTTCCCGGGCGACGGGATCGGAGTTGTAGGGCAGGCGGAACTCGATGCCGTCGGCCCTAGCCAGGGCTCCGTCCAGCTCGGGCCCGGTCGAGGCGCCGGTCCAGACCTTGAGACGGAACGGGTTGCCCCTGGCGTGTTCGGCCTCGATGCGGGCGGCCAGCGCCGGGGCGACCACCTTCGGATAGCCCGATCCGGTGAAGCCGCTCATGCCCACCGTGCTGTTCGGCGGGATCAGGGCGGCGGCGTCCTCCGCGCTCATGATCTTCGACTGCAGGGCGGCGGAGCGGATGCGGGAGGAGGCCATGCGCCGATCTAGGCGCCGGAAGCGGCGGCGGCCAACCCCGGGAGACTGCGTAGCCGGTGCGCCGGGTCAGGTCTCGCGGGCCCAGCGCGCACGTCGCTCCAGCTCGGCCTCGCCGGGCCTGTCGTCGCCGAACGAACCGGTGGGAACCTCGCCGGCCCGGCGATACGTCCCGACCATGACACCCTTCGCCGTCGTCTCGCCCTCCACCATCGTCCAGGCGTGCGGCCGGGATCCTTCGTCGAACAGCCGCCGGCCGCGGCCCAGCACTATGGGGAAGGTCAGGATGGTCAGCTGGTCGATCAGGTCGTGGGCCAGGAGGGTGTGGATCACCTCGCTGGAGCCCTGGATCAGCAGGTCGCGCCCCTCGGTCGCCTTCAGCGCCCGCACCGCTTCGGCGAGATTCCCTTCCAGACGGTGGCTGTGGGCCCAGTCCAGCGGCGTGTCCGTCCCCGCGGCGACGTATTTGTTCACGGCGTTGAAGGTGCGGCCGATCTCGTCGTCCTGGTGCGGCCAGTAGGCGGCGAAGATCTCGTAGGTCCGTCGGCCCAGCAGCAGGTCGTAGTCCTCGCCCATCGCCCGACCCATCAGCTCGCCGAGGGCCTCGTCGAACCAGGGGAAGACCCAGCCGCCGAAGCGGAACCCGCCGCGCGGGTCCTCGGCCGGCCCGCCCGGGGCCTGAATGACGCCGTCGAGGGACGCGAAGGTGGCGGTTCTGATCTCACGCATGACGGGCCTCACTCGCTTCCGGGGATGTCGTCGAACAGGCCGCCCGGCGGCGGACGGGTCTGGTCGTCGAGGAATGGCAGGATCATCGCCGCCAGCAGCGCCGGGTCCCCGAAGACGTCGACGTGCGAACTGGCCGGCAGGATGGCCAGCCGCGCGGGCGGGGACTCGGTCAGGAACGGCTGCGACGCCCGCGCGGTCTCGCCGCCGCCGCGCAGCCGGTAGAGCTCGACCGCGTGTTCGGGCCGGACGATGTCGTGGTCGCCGACGATGATGAAGGTCGGGGAGGCGAGGGCGCGGATCTGCTCCGCCGGCCAGTCCTGGCCCCGGTCCATGACCTTGATCTTCCCGACCACCGAGGCGAAGGCGTCGGGATCGGGCGCCAGGCGTTTGAACTCCGCCTCCATCGGCGTCCCGGCGAAGATTTCGGGCGTGATGCCGTCCATCATCTGGCTGAAGCCCGGCAGGTTGCCAGCCTCGTTGAAGCTGACCGAGGCGATGACCAGATGGTCGACGCGTTGCGGGTGGCGCAGCGCCAGCTGCAGGGCCGCGCCCGCGCCCATCGAATAGCCGATGACGTCGGCCTTCGCGACGCCGGCGTCCGCGAGCACGGCCGCGGCGTCGTCTGCGAGGGCCTCGTAGGTGATCGGCCCGGGCAGATCGCCGGTTCGCCCATGACCGCGCTGGTCGACGACGATCAGCGGCCGGTCGGCGATGAGATCGGTCAGCGGCCTCATGGCGTCGGACGACATGAAGGCCCCGTGCAGCACCACCACCGGCCGCTTGCCGGAGTTGAGGTCGCCATGGACGAAGTAGCGCACCTCGCCCCCCTCGACTGTCGCGGAGTCCGCGCGCGGCGTCGCCGCGGCGACCGGCGCAAGCGCTTGGGCGAACGCCGGCGAAGCGGGCGCGGCCATGGCCAGCACGGATGCGCAGGCCGCGGCCGCGAAATGGTTGAGACACAGTCGGTTCATCGCGCCTTTTCCTTCATCGGGCCCGTCGGCGGTCGCCGGGGCCGGTTGCCTGTCCGCCTCAGTCCCCCGTCACCGCGAGGACGTGGGCCTCGAGCTTGTCGAGGCTCTGGGTCCAGCCCGCCTCCATGCCCGTGAGCGGGCCGAGGGCGTCAGCGCCGGCTTCGATCACCACCGCGTCGAGGTGCAGCCGGGTCTGGCCGTCCATCTCCTCGAAGCGGAAGCTTTGCTCGACGTCGAACCACGTCGTGCCGTCCTCGCGGCGGACCCAGGTGCGCATGACCAGCCGCTCGGGCTCCTCCACGGCGACGAAGCGGCCGTCGAAGGGAAAGTCGGCGCCGTCCGGTCCGCGCATCACCATGTGGATCGCGCCGCCCGGCCGAACGTCCATCCGCACGACCGGGGTGGTGAAATGCTCGGGCCCCCACCAGGCGGCGACATGGGCCGGATCGGTCCACATCTTCCAGACCAGGGCGCGCGGGGCGTCGAAGGTGCGGACGATGCTGAGGCGCCTCAGCGCCTCCGGAATGGCGGCGGCGACGGTCACGAGGCCGCCTCCGTCCGTCCGCGCCGCACCGGGAACATGGCCCGCAGGGCGGGGTCCCGCAGCCACAGCCCGCCCCACATGAACAGGCCGAGGTAGATGGAGAACAGCACGTGGCTGAACAGAGGGCTTTCGGCCCGGATCTGCGTGGCCATCGCCCCGCCGAGCAGGCCGGTGAAGAGGACGGCGCCGAACAGGCTGGTGCGGGGGATGAGGTAGAGGATCAGGAAGCCCAGCTCCATCAGGCCGATCATCAGCACATAGCCGGGCGGCCAGCCCAGTCCGGCCATGGTCTGTTCCGCGATCGGCATGCCGCTCAGCTTCGGAAACGCCGAGGCCCCGAGGATGAACAGGGCGAACAGGCCGGTCAGCACCCGGCCGGTCCATACGGTGGGAGAGGCCTTCATGCGCCCGGCTTCCAACCGGCGGCGGGCACGGTGTTGACCATCCACGGCACGCCGAACCTGTCGACCAGGCTGCCGAACCCGGGCGACCAGAAGGTCGCCTCGAACGGCATCGCCACCTTGCCGCCCTCCGACAGGGCCTTGAACCAGCGTTCGGCCTCCGCCTTGTCCTCGGTGTGCAGGGTGACGTCGAAGCCGTTCTTGGGCTTGTCGATGTTCTGGGCCCAGTCGACATCCATGTCGGCGCCCATGATCGCCTGGTCGCCGACCTGCAGCCAGCAGTGCATCAGCCAGTCCTTGTACTGGGGGCCGACCGGCATGTCCGGCGGACCGTCGCCGTACGGGATGGCGGCGGTGATCTCGCCGCCCAGAACCCGGGCGTAGAATTCGAAGGCTTCGCGGCACTGGCCGCGGAAGCTGAGGCTGGTCACGATCTTCATGATGGTCGCTCCTCTGACACGTTGAACCGGAACGCGGGACGCCGTCGGCGTCGGTACTGATCCACCCGGAGCGGTCGCTCCGCCTGCGGGCGGCTATCGAACGGCGCGTAGCAGGATCGGGCCGAGGCCCGGCTTGCGCAGGATAAGGCCGATCCACATCAGAACCGCGACGTAGACGGCGAACAGGAGTCGGGACGCGTCCCCGGCCGAGGCCTGGGCGGCGATCGAGCCGCTCAGGGCGAGACTCAAGGCCAGCGTCCCCAGGACGGCCGTGCGGGGCAGGGCGTAGAGCAGCGTCGCGCCCAGCAGTGCGGCGCCCAGCAGGATCGGCGGCGCTTCGAGGGCGATGCCGGCCTGCAGCAGGTCAGGCCGTCCCGCCAGCTTCAGCGCGGCGTCGAGACCCAGGAAGGCCGCGACCACGCCGCTGAGTACGCGGCCGGACCAGACGAACGGCGGCGTCTTCATGGCCGCCCGTCCCTGGCGAGGAAGGCCTCCAGCCGCTCGAAGGTGCTGGTCCAGCCGTGTCTGTGGCCGGTCAGGCTGGCCTCGGACTTCAGGCCCTCGTGGGTGAAGTCCATCAGCGTGCCGCCGCCGGGCGCGTCGCTCAGCTGCACCGTCACCAGCGTATCCACCGGCGGGCCGTCCTCGTGGGACTCATCCCATTTGAAGGTGAAGACCAGCCGCTCTTCCGGCACGATCTCGCGATAGACCCCGCCCTGCCACAGGTCCTGGCCGGTGTCGGGCGAGCGCAGGCAGGCACGCCACGCCCCGCCGACCCGCAGGTCTTGCGAGGCGCTGACCGCCGGCCATTCGACCGGACCCAGCCACAGCACCATGACCTCCGGGTTCGTCCACGCCCGCCACACCAGCGCCCGCGGCGCATCGAAGAAGCGCTGCATCTGCAGGGTGGGGCGTGTGGCGATGTCTTCTGCCAGGGTCATCGGGCGGGCTCTTCAGCGGGTCCGGTCGCGGCCGGGGAGGCTCAGTGGGTCTTCAGCAGTTCGGCCAGCTGGTCGGCGCACTGGCCCCAGCCTTCATGGAAGCCCATGGCCTCATGCTGCTTCATGGTCTCGGCGTTCCAGTGGCGTGCTGTGGCGACATACTCGGTCTTGCCGTCGGCCGTCGGCGTCAGCTCGACGGTAGCCACCATGAACGGTTGCCCGGCGGGCTGCCAGTCCGGCGTGAAGGCGTCGGTCGTGATCCAGCGGCGGTTCGGCTCCGCCTCAAGGAATACGCCGCTGTTGGGGAAGCGCTCGCCGTCCGGCCCGTGCATGACGAAGTTGAACACCCCGCCCGGCCGCGGATCGACCTGCACGTCCGAGATCGTCCACGGACGCGGCGCGAACCACTGCTGCAGCAGTTCCGGCGTCATCCAGGCGTTCCAGATCTGTTCCGGCGTGGCGTCGATGACCCGGCGCAGGACCAGGGCGTGCTGATGGGCCACGCCGTCAGTGATGCAGGGATTGTTCTCAGTTTCTTGGGCCACGGTCGTCTCCTTTTTGAATCTTCTTCAGGTAGGCATCCAGCCGGTCGAAGCTGGCGTCCCAGTAGCGGCGGTAGTGTTCCAGCCAGTCGGCGACGCCCTTCAGCGCCATCGGCTCGAGCCGGGCCGGGCGCCACTGCGCCTCGCGGCCGCGGCTGATCAGGCCGGCCTTCTCCAGCACCTTCAGGTGTTTCGACACGGCCGGCAGGCTCATGTCGAACGGCTCGGCCAGATCGTTGACGCTGGCCTCGCCCTCGCACAGCCGGGCCAGGATGGCCCGCCGCGTCGGATCGGCGAGGGCGGCGAATTTGGCGCTGAGAGGATCGGTCTGCATGGTCAGGCTTCGTGTGTAACTGACAGGTTAAATGCACCTGTCCGGAGTCGTTGTCAACTACCCGGTTAAATAAACCTCGGGCGGGCGCCGGAACGGGGTGGGCGGCCCGGGGGTTCGTTCCGGCAACCGGAGCCCGCCATGAAAGCCCTCGTCCTCAACTGCACCTTGAAACCGTCTCCGGCTCCCTCGAACACCGAGGCCTTGGCCCGGGTCGTCATGGCTGAACTGGAAAAGGGCGGGGCCCAGACCGAGCTGATCCGCCTCGTCGACCTGAATATCAAGCCGGGCGTGAAGACGGACGAGGGCGAGGGCGACGACTGGCCCACGGTCCACGAGAAGCTGATGGCCGCCGACATCCTCGTCATGGCCACCCCGACCTGGCTGGGCCAGATGTCGAGCGTCTGCACGCGCGCGCTGGAGCGGCTGGACGCCCTGTTCGGCGAGACCGACGACAGCGGCCGCCCCGTCGCCTTCGGCAAGGTCGCCGGCGTGGTGGTCACCGGCAACGAGGACGGGGCCCATCACATCGTCGCCACCGTCTGTCAGGGCCTGATCGACATGGGCTTCACGATCCCGGGCCAGAGCTGGACCTACTGGCACCTCGGCCCGGGACCCGGCCCCGACTATCTCGATACCGACAAGGCCCACGACTATTCCGACCGCGTCGGCCGCAACGCCGCCCGCAACCTGCTGGCCCTCGCGAAGGTGCTTGCGCCCGACACCTATCCGGTTCCGGAAAGCGCGGAGCGGGTCTAGGCTCGCGCCATCACGCCCGCGGAGATCCCATGTCGCTGCTGCTCGCCGCCCTGTCGGCCCTGACGGTCCAGACCGCCCCCGCGCCGCCCCCCGCGCCGGAGGAGGCCGCTATCGCCGCCGTGCTGGACCGGCTCAACGCCGCCTCCACCGCCGCCGACGGCGCCGCCTATTTCGCCCTCTTCACCCCGGACGCCCGCTTCATCGGCACGGACGCCACGGAGCGCTGGTCGCTGCCGGAGTTCCGCGCCTTCGCCGAGCCGTATTTCGCCCGCGGCCGCGGCTGGACCTACACCCCCTCGGCCCGGGTCATCACCGTGGCCCCGATCGACTGCCGCTGCATCGCCTGGTTCGACGAGGAACTCGACAACGCCGGCTACGGCCAGACCCGCGGCTCGGGCGTCCTGCGTCTGACCGACGACGGCTGGAAGATCGAGCAGTACGTCCTCAGCTTCGCCGTCCCCAACGACAAGGCCGAGGCCGTCGTCGGGGTCATCCGCGGCGACTGACGATCACTTGCGGATGGCCGCCTCGATGACCCGGTCGATGCCCTCGTTCGTCTCGGCGTCGAGGGTGGCGATCTCGCTGTAGAGCCTGTCGTGCTCCGCCGCCGCGTCGCGCCGGTCGCGGCCGATGCGGCGCAGCTGGTTGAGCAGCGGCAGGCTGTCGACGGTTCCGCCGCCATAGGCGTTTGGCCGCCAGCGGCCGCGGTTGGCGTAGAGCAGGTTCACCTCCTCCTCGCTCAGGGCCACGAGCCGGTCGTGCACGGCCCAGATCTTCTCCATCTGCGCCTTGCGCGTGACCTGCGCCGTGTCGAACCGCTCCAGCACCGCCTCGCGGTCGAAGGTGTCGACGATGGCCCCGGCCAAAGCCGCGCGCGCCTTCGCCTGGCCGGCGTCATAGTCGCGGCGCGCGGTGGCCAGCAGGCCCTTGTGCTCGGCGATCCCCTGTCGCGCCTGCTCCAGCCCGTTGGCGGTGCGCAGGGCGTTCAGGCCGACCCCCTGAAACCGCGTCAGCAGATAGAGCCGGCGGTAGAAGTCGGTCTCGGCCCGCCGCGCCTCGATCCGGGCGTCCGAGACCGCCTCCTTGAGCCGGATCTCGTAGCCGGCGCGGTCGGCCTCCATGCCGTTGGCCACGCTCATCGGCGCCGCGCCGAGCGCCGCCGCCAGCATCAGCCAGCCGCTCCATTTCAGGGCCCCGTGACGCCCCGCCGGCGACAGGAAGACGCCGTTCAGCAGCGCGCCCACGCCCGCGCCGATCAGCAGCGCCGGAATGACGATGTTCGATACGGTCTTGATCCACACCACGGCGCGGCCGCTGGAGGTGCCGTCGCCGAGCAGCACGCCGCTGGCGTACAGGCTGACCAGCACGCCGCCCCCGATCGCCAGCGCCAGGGCGGCCGCGAGGAACGGCCACAGCGGCGCTTTCGACTGCCAGGTCGCGCGGCGCCGGCTGGTGAATTTATCCATGGACGCCCCCCGGCGCGTAACGCGAATGAAGACCTACGCTAACGTGGAGGTTGGGGGCTGCGCAAGGCGGTCCGCCGCGCGCGGACGCGGAACGTATCGCCAACACCGCCCCGTCGGGCTAACGGAGGGCCATGGACTTCACCGACGACGCCTTCGTCCTCTCCGCCCGCGCGCACGGCGACACCGGCGTCGTGGTCGAGCTGCTGACGGCGGAGCACGGTCGTCGCGCCGCCTTCGTCGCCGGCGGGGCGTCGCGCCGGATGAAGCCCTTCCTGCAGCCCGGCGCCCGGGTCGTCGTCGACTACCGCGCCCGCACCTCCGACCACCTCGGCTCGGCCCGGCTGGAGCCGGTGGGGGAGGGGCCCAGCGCCCTGTTCGACGATCCTCTGGCCCTGACCGGCCTCGCCGCCGCCGCCGCCGTGGCCCAGGGCGCGCTGCCCGAGCGGGAGCCGCATCCGGGCGCCTTTCTGGCCTTCGAGGCGCTGATGGCCGCCTTCGCCCTGCCGGACGTCTGGCCGGCCATCTTCGTGCGCTTCGAGGCGGGGCTGCTGGAGGACCTCGGCTTCGGGCTCGACCTGTCGCGCTGCGCCGTCACAGGGGTCATGGACGACCTGGTCTGGGTCAGCCCGCGCACCGGCCGCGCCGTCAGCCGGGAGGCCGGCGGGCCCTACGCCGACAAGCTGCTGAACCTCCCGCCCTTCATGCTCGGCGCCCAGGCGGGTCTGGGCGAGGGCGACGTCGGCGCGGGCCTGGTCCTGACCGGCCATTTTCTCGAGCAGTTCGTCTTCCACCCGCTCGACAGGCCCCTGCCGCCCGCGCGGGTGTGGATGATCGACAAGCTGCGCGAGGCGAGACGGCTTTAGGCGCTAGACTCCGGGGTTCAGATTGCCGATTCGGACCCCATGACCGTTCACACCCCGCCGCCGGAAGGCGGTCGCATCGTCGACGAACCCATGAGCGAGGCGCTGTCGCGGCGCTACCTCGCCTATGCCCTGTCGACCATCACCAACCGCGCCCTGCCGGACGTGCGCGACGGCTTCAAGCCGGTGCACCGGCGCATCATGTACGCCATGCACCAGATGCGGCTGAATCCGCAGGCGGCGGCGCGCAAATGCGCCAAGGTCGTCGGCGAGGTCATGGGCGGCTATCATCCGCACGGGGACGCCTCGATCTACGACGCCCTGGTGCGCCTCGCGCAGGACTTCTCGCAGCGTTATCCGCTGGTCGACGGTCAGGGCAATTTCGGCAACATCGACGGCGATAGCGCCGCGGCCATGCGCTACACCGAGTGCAAGCTGACGCCCGCAGCCGTCCTGCTGATGGACGGCATCGACCAGCACGCCGTCGACTTCAAGCCGACCTACGACGACCAGGACGAGGAGCCGGTCGTCCTGCCCGCCGGCTTCCCCAACCTGCTGGCCAACGGCTCTTCGGGCATCGCTGTCGGCATGGCGACCTCGATCCCGCCGCACAACGTCGGCGAGCTGATCGACGCCTGCCACCTGCTGCTCGAACGGCCAGACGCGACGACGGAGGACCTGGCCCAGATCGTCCCCGGCCCGGACTTCCCCACCGGCGGCGTCGCCGTCGAGGGCCACGCCTCCATCCTCGACGCCTACGAGACCGGCCGCGGCGGGGTGCGTCTGCGCGCACGCTGGGAGACCGAGGACCTCGGCCGCGGCGTCTGGCGCATCGTCGTCACCGAGATGCCGTACCAGGTGCAGAAGTCGAAGCTGATCGCCGACCTCGCCGACCTGATCGAGAACAAGAAGGCCCCGCTGCTCGCCGACGTCCGCGACGAGTCGGCCGAGGACATACGGCTGGTGCTCGAACCCAGGTCGCGCACCATAGAACCCGAGGTGCTGATGGAGAGCCTGTTCAAGCTCTCCGACCTTGAGGTTCGCTTTCCCATCAACATGAACGTGCTGGACGCCACCGGCACGCCGCGCGTGATGGGGCTGAAGGCCTGCCTGCAGGCCTTCCTCGATCACCGCCGCGAGGTCCTGGTCCGCCGGGCCCAATGGCGCATCGAGCGGGTCGAGAAGCGGCTGCATCTGCTCGAAGGCCTGAGGATCGTCTTCCTCAACCTCGACGAGGTCATCCGCATCGTCCGCGAGGAGGAGCAGCCCAAGGCGGTGCTGATCGGCCGCTTCGGCCTCACCGAGGCCCAGGCCGACTACATCCTCGACACCCGGCTGCGCCAGCTGGCGCGGATCGAGGAAATGGCGATCGAGAACGAATACAAGGAACTGTCCGACGAACTTGCAGCGTTGCAATCACTGTCGTCGTCGCCGGCGAAACAGTGGAAACAGATCGGGAAGGACCTCGAGGCGACCCGCAAGGCGCTGGTCTCGCCGCGCCGCACCACGATCGCCGAGGCCGTCGACAGTTCCGCCATCGCCTCGATCGAGGCCTTCATTCCGCGCGAGGCGATCACCGTCATCCTGTCGGAGCGCGGCTGGATCCGCGCCGCCAAGGGCAAGGTCGACGATCCGTCCGAACTGAAATTCAAGGAAGGCGACAGCCTCGCCTTCCTCGTGCCGGCCTATACGACCGACAAGCTGCTGGTCGCCGCTTCCGATGGGCGCATCTTCACCGTCGGCGCCGACAAGCTGGCCTCCGGGCGCGGTCACGGCGAGCCGCTGCGGCTGATGATCGACCTCGACGAGAAGGCCGACATCGTCAACCTGCTGGCCCACCAGCCGGGCGGCAAGCTGCTCGTGGCCTCCAGGGCCGGCTACGGCTTCATCGCCCCCGAGGACGAGCTGCTGGCCCAGAAGCGGGGCGGCAAGCAGGTGCTGAACGGCGAGATGCGCGCGGCCATCCGGGTCGCCGGCGACCACGTCGCCACCGTCGGCGACAACATCAAGGCCCTGATCTTCCCGCTCGCCGAACTGCCCGAGATGGGCCGCGGCAAGGGCGTCAAGCTGCAGTCCTACAAGCAGGGCGGACTCGCCGACGTCGCGGTGTTCGACGGCGCCCACGGTCCCGAATGGACCGACGGCGGCGGGCGTCGCCGCAACTGGCCCGACTGGAAGGACTGGCTGGGCAAGCGCGCCGGCGCCGGACGACAGGGCCCGCGGGGCCTGCGGAAGTTCAGATGACGGCGCTTACGCCGATTTCACTTCGCGGCGTGGCGGTATGCGGCGATACTCAGCCGTGGCCGACCCGCGGCCGGGACTGGAGATCGACATGCTCACGACCCTGATCGTCATCGGCGTCATCGTCGCCGTCGTGCTGTTCGTCGTCGTCGGCGGCTACAACAAGCTGGTCGCCCTGGATCAACGCGCCGACCAGTCGTTCGCCGACATCGACGTCCAGCTCAAGCAGCGCCAGGACCTGATCCCCAATCTCGTCGAGACGGTGAAGGGCTACGCCACGCACGAGCGCGGCACCCTCGACGCCGTCACCGCCGCCCGCGCCGCCGCCGCCGGGGCCACCTCGGTCAATGACAAGGTCCAGGCCGAGAACATGCTGACCGGCGCCCTGGGCCGCCTGTTCGCCGTCGCCGAGGCCTATCCGGACCTCAAGGCCAACACCAATTTCCAGCAGCTCCAGTCCGAGCTGTCGGACATCGAGAACAAGCTCGCCGCCGCCCGCCGCTTCTTCAACAACGCCGTCAGCGAGTTCAACGCCGTGCGCCGTCAGTTCCCCACCGTCCTGTTCGCCGGCGTGGTCGGCTTCGGTTCGGACAAGCCGTTCTTCGATCTCGGCGAGGCGGATCGCGCCACCCTCAGCGCCGCGCCGCCGACGGTGAGCTTCCAGGCCTGATCCATGGGCGCCGTCGGGCTCCAGACCCACATCTGGGCGAACAACACCCGCTCGATCCTGCTGCTCGCCGGCTTCCCGGTGCTGATGATCTTCATCCTGTACGGGGTGCAGCTGATCCTGATGGGTCTGGGTTTCCTGCCCGGGACCGGCCGCGGCCTAGGCGACGATATGGCCCTGGCCGCGTCCTGGCTGGGCTGGACCGTGCCGACGGCCCTGATCATCGCCGCCATCTGGTTCGCCATCGCCTATTTCGGCAATCAGGCCATGATCGACGCCTTCACCGGCGCCAGGAAGGTGGAGCGGCGAACGGAGCCTGAGCTCTACAACCTGCTGGAAAACCTCGCCATCTCGCGCGGCCTGCGCACGCCGGCGCTGCGCATGATCGAGACCGACAGCCTCAACGCCTTCGCCACCGGCCTGCACGAGGGCCGCTACAGCGTCACCGTCACGCGCGGACTGGTCAACGCCCTGAGCCGAGACGAGCTCGAGGCGGTGCTGGCCCACGAGCTGACCCACGTCATCAACAAGGACGTGCGGACCATGGTGATCGCCTCGATCTTCGCCGGCATCATCAGCGTCATCGCCGAACTGGTGTTCCGCGGCCTGCTCTATTCCCGTGGCGGGCGGCGCGACAACAAGAACGCCATGCCGTTGATCCTGATCGGCCTGGCCTTCGCCGTGATCGGCTTCGTGCTCGCCTTCGTCATCCGCATGATGCTGTCGCGCACCCGGGAGTTCGTCGCCGACGCCGGGGCGGTCGAGCTGACCAAGAACCCCGACGCCATGATCTCGGCCCTGCGCAAGATCGAGGGCCGCTCCTCGATCAAGGGGCCGGACGAGGTGCAGCAGCTGTTCCTCGACAATCAGCCGGACGGCGCCGGTCTCGAAGGCCTGTTCGCCAGCCATCCGCCGATCCAGAAGCGCATCGACGCCCTGGTGAAGTTCGGGGGCGGGTCCGATCCGGGGCCGTGGCGGGGGGACGGGCTGTCGGCCTATGACACCTCGGTGCCCGCGGCGGGCTAGGGCAGACGTTCCCAGCCCAGCCGGGTCAATTGCTCCAGCGGCCGGAAGCCGGCCTTGTAGTCCATCTTCTTCGACCCTCGCACCCAGTAGCCAAGATAGACGAACGGCAACCCCACCGTCGCCGCCTGCCGGACGTGATCGAGAATGGCGAACCGTCCGAGGCTGCGCGCCTCCAGGGCCGGATCGAAGAAGCTGTAGACCATCGACAGCCCGTCGGAGAGCAGGTCGGTCAGGCACACCCCGACCAGATCGCCCGGCCCGCCGTCGGGGGAGGGCAGGCGGTACTCGATCAGGTGGGTCCGAACCGCCGTGTCCTCGACCATGGCGACATAGTCGAGCCAGCCCATGGCGCTCATGCCGCCGCCCTGGTGTCGCCCGTGCAGATAGCGGCGCAGCAGGTCGAACTGCTCCATCGTCGCCTCGGCCTCGACCAGGTCGCGCGTCAGGTCGGCGTTCCGCTTCAGCACCTTGCGTTCGGATCTTGAGAAGCGGAACTCGGGCACCGGCAGCCGCACGGAGACGCAGGCGTCGCAGCCTTCGCAGGCCGGCCGGTAGGCGATGTTCTGGCTGCGCCGAAAGCCCGCTTGGGTTAGCTCGTCGTTGACGTGCGCCCCTTCGCTGAACGGCAGGTTGGCGAACACCTTCCGCTCCGTCTGCCCCGGCAGATAGGGACAGGGGGCCACCGAGGTCATGTAGAAGCGAAGCTGACGCGTGGGGACGAACTGGGTCACGGGCGACAGCTCCCCACCCAAATCCGACGACAGTTTGGCGCCCGTTGCGGCATAGGCCGATTTGGCCCCGCGCCGGCCCGCGCGGCAAGCCCATTCGCCCGACGCCTGAGCGGCGGGCGGGGGGTCACAGGCTGGTGTCCGTCGGAAGCACCGGCGCCTCGCGCAGCAGCACAATGGCGATCCGGCGGTTGCCGGCCAGGGTCGGATCGTCCGGGTAGAGCGGGTCCGACCCCGCCTTGCCGGAGACCTGATAGACCCGGTCGGGGTCGACGCCCGCGCCCTGCAGGATCAGCCGCGAGGCGTTGGCCCGGGCGGCCGAAAGGGTCCAGTCGTTCGGACCCGTGGCCCGGTTCGAGCCGGGCGCGGCCGAGGTGTGGCCGGTGACGGAGATGCGGTTCGGCAGCTGGTTGATCACCCTCGAGATGGCCCGCAGCAGCAGCTGGGCGCGCGGATTGGGCCGCGCCGAGTTCTGCTCGAACATCGAGCGGCCCTCCTGGTCGACCAGCTGGATACGCAGCCCCTCCGGAGTCTGGTCGATGATCAGCTGCTTCGACAGCTCGGCGAGTTCCGGCATCGACTGCATGGCCTGACGCAGGGACTCGGCGGCCGACGAGAACTCCGCGGCCTCGCGCCGGGCGATTTCGTCGCGCAGCGCAGCCTCGCTGGCTGCGGCGAGGCTGGGGCTCTGGCCCGCCTCGGGCGGCGCGTCCGGGGGCGCCTCGGGCGCCAGCTGACTGATCACCGTCTGCGAGCCCGAGCCCTTGGATCCGTCGTCGCCGAGCGAGGTGCCGCCGAGGATGCCGCCCGAACCGGAGGTCGTCGCCGACACGCTGGCCGGGGCGAAATATTCGGCGATGCCGCGCTTCTGCTCCGGGTCGGTCGTGTTGATCAGCCACATCAGCAGGAAGAAGGCCATCATGGCCGTCACGAAGTCCGCATAGGCCACCTTCCACGCGCCGCCGTGATGCCCGTGGCCGGCGACCTTCTTGACCTTCTTGATGAGGATCGGACGATCGCTCATGGACATCGGGGGGACTCGCGAGACGCCTGTGGTCCTTCCAGAGTCGGCAGTCGGCGTTAAGAACCCGTTTGCGATAAATCCGGTCCTGAAATCAGGGGCGAAGAATCTGAACTTGCCGGGCGTCCGGGCCTCGCCTAGTCGTGCCGGGTGACTGTTCCCGCCGCCCCCGACGCGTTCGACGTTCCGGCCTACCGCCGGGCTCTGGGCGGCTTCGCGACCGGCGTCTGCGTCGTCACGGCCCATACCGACGAGGGGCCGTTCGGGATCACGGTCAACTCCTTCACCTCGGTGTCCCTGCGCCCGCCGCTGATCCTGTGGTGTCTCGACCGCGCCTCATGGCGGCACGACGCCTTCGCCGCGGCCGACCGCTTCGCCGTCCATATGCTGCCGGTCGAGGATCGCGAAATGTCCGACCGCTTCGCCTGGGGCGTCTGCCGGCTGTCCTCGGACGAGTTCGACAGCTCCAGCCCCGAGCCGCCCCGCCTGAAGAACGCCCTGACCCGTCTGGACTGCCTCGCCCGCGACCGCATCGTCATGGGCGACCATCTGACCATCGTCGGCGAGGTGCGGAGCTTCGAGACCCGGCCCGGCGACGCCCTGACCTATTATCGCGGCCGCTACGGGACCGCGACCGAACCGCAGACGTGAGGACCAGCACATGAAGATCGGCTTCGCGGGTCTCGGCGTCATGGGCGGGCCGATGGCGCGTCACCTGGTTGAGGCGGGTCACGACGTCGCCGGTTTCAACCGCTCGCCGGACAAGGCGCGGGCCTGGGCCGGCGCTACCGGCGGCCGGTTCGCCGCCACCGTCGAGGACGCCGCCGGCGGCGCGGGGCTGCTGATCCTGTGCGTCGGTAATGACGACGATGTCCGCGCCGTGGTCGCGGCGGCCCTGCCGTCGCTCGCCCGCGGTGCGGTCATCGTCGACCACACCACGACCTCGGCCCGGGTGGCGCGCGAGATGGCGGATCTGGCGGCGGGGCAGGGGGCCTCGTTCATCGACGCCCCCGTCTCGGGCGGCCAGGCCGGGGCCGAGAACGGCCAGCTCAGCGTCATGGCCGGCGGCGATGCGGCGGCGCTGGCGCGCGTCGAGCCGATCCTCATGCACTACGCGAAGGCGGTGAAGCATATGGGGCCCTCCGGCAGCGGCCAGCTGACCAAGATGGTCAACCAGATCGCCATCGCCGGCGTCGTTCAGGGTCTGGCCGAAGCCGTTCATTTCGCCCAGACCGCCGGTCTGGACACCGACGCCGTCTACGACGCCGTGTCGAAGGGCGCGGCGCAGTCGTGGCAGATGGACAACCGCTGGAAGACGGCGGCGGCTGGCCAGTTCGAGTTCGGTTTCGCCGTCGACTGGATGCGCAAGGACCTCGGTCTGGTGCTCGACGAGGCGCGGGCCAACGGCGCCCATCTGGCGCTCACGGCGCTGGTGGATCAATTCTATTCGGAAGTGCAGTCCATGGGGGGAGCCAGATGGGACACGTCGAGCCTGACGGCGCGGCTTCAGGCGCGACCGAGCCGCCGCTGATCCCGCGCAGGCTGTCGCTGAGATCGCCGCGCTACTGGCGGGCCGGCGATCCGCCGCACCCCGTATGGTCCCTGTGGTGGGCGCTCAAGAAGGAGTTCTCGCTCTGGAAGGCGCCGGCCAGCTGGCTCGGCACGCCGGGCTCATGGACCTATTTCGGCAATGACTTCGTCACCGGCCTGCGTCGTAACCAGTCGACGACCCGCGCCTTCGCGCTGCTGGACGCCGCGCCGGACCAGGTCGACCGCGTCACGGCGCTCGCCACGCTGAACCTCAGACGGCACGAGCACATGTTCCAGTTCGTGGCCCTGGTCTACATCAGCGTGCCGGTGACCATCCTTCTCGGTCTCGCCGAGGTGATGCCGGACGGCCTGGT
>NZ_DASWTO010000077.1:0-25680 GCF_036402095.1 Brevundimonas sp.
AGCCCAGGGGACCGTAGCTCCAGTTCAATCCTGAGTGCTCGAGGCACGAACGCAGCACCACGATCAGGTAGAGCACCAGAGGCAGGGCTGCCGAACCGGCGATGACGCCGATCGGAAACAGCACCACGAGGTCGAGGAGGCGGTCCAGGAGCGGAAAGCGGAACCGCGTGAATACGCTCAGTTCGCTCTGGGAATGATGGACCTTGTGAAACTGCCATAGCACCGGCCAGGCGTGTTTGAGCCGATGCAGCCAGTAGCTCGCGAAGTCCGTGACCACGAGCGCAATGACGAGTTTCAGCCACAGCGGCGCCTGTGCGACGGCTTCGAGTCGGAGCCAGGGCGCCTGCTGGTCGACCGTCCCGTTGAGTCCCGCCGCGAGGGGGCCCAACAGAAGCAACGCCTCAAGATGGCTCAGTTCCAGGACGGCGTAGAGTACGTCCGTCCGCACGTTGCGTGACCCATATCTCTTCAGCAAGTCGCGGCGCTGGACCAGCTCGACCGTGACCACGACCGCCAGCGCGGCGGCGAGCGCGAGGTAGAAGGGCAGCTCCGCGCCGATATTGTGGACGGCCGACCTCGCGACCCTTTCGGCCAGGGGCCCTGTCCCTTCGAAGAGGCTCACGCCGCAGGCCCCCTGTAGAGGGGAGCCGGGACGATCGTCCGTTCACGGAACAGGCGCCACAGACCGATCACCGGAACCAGCTGCTGCTTGAACCAGGTCTCGGGCAGGCGCTCGCCGACGAGGCCATAGACCAGTTCCTGTTCGCCGCGCGGCGCCCAGGTGCCGAACAGATGATCCCAGACCGACAGCACGCCGCCGTAGTTGCGGTCCAGATGCGGCTCCAGCGACGAGTGATGCACCTCGTGGAAGGACGGCGAAACGAACAGCTTGTCCAGGGGGCCGAACGACCAGCCGCTGTCGGAATGGATGACCAGCTGGTGGAACTGCAGCAGGGCGACGATCGCCACCGGAAGGACGGCGTCGACCTGCATCACCGCCGCCGGCACGGCCAGGCTGGCGAAGGTCACGATGCGATCGATGATGGTGGCGCGGAAGGTGGTCAGAACGTTCAGATGCACCTGCGAGTGATGCGTCTTGTGAAACTGCCAGACGATCCGGCTCTCGTGCTGCAGCCGGTGCCACCAGTAGACCCAGAAGTCGGTGACGACGAAAATGATCACCAGCTGCGCCCACACCGGAAGGTCGGCCAGCGCCCGGATTTCCAGCCACGGCGCCCAGGTCTGCAGCGCCCGGGTGATGATCAGCCCGACCGGCAGCATGATGGCGAAGGTCACCAGATGCAGGAACTCCAGCACCCCATAGACCAGGTCGAGACGGACGCTCCGGGTCCAGTACCGGCGCAAGTCGCGCTTGCGGATCAGATCGATGGCCAGGCCGAGCGCCATCGCGGCCAGGACCTGCCCGTAGAACCAGCCTTCGGCGGCCACGTTCCTGGCAAGGCTGTCGACGACCACCATCGCGCTGCCCGCCGGATCCGCGAGAATATGCGACGGCCGCAGCGACAGCAGGCCGCTCACGACCGGCTGCCCTTCTGGTTGCGGACGTAGACGCCGTTGGTGGCCAGATAGGTGCGCACCTTGATCGGGCTGTGGTCGGTGAAGATGAACATCGACGAGATGGTGATGGCCGAGGCGCCGGCGTCCAGCGCCGCCTTGCAGTCGGCCAGGCTGCCGGCCCCGGAGGAGGCGATCAGCGGAATGCTCAGCTTGTTCGACAGATCGCTGATCAGCTCCAGATCGTATCCGTTCATCATCCCGTCGCGGTCGATCGAGGTCATCAGGATCTCGCCGGCGTGCAGGTCCTGCATGCGCTGGGCGAACTCGACGGGGTCGTGGCCGGTCTGGACCGAGCCGCCATGGCCGCACACCCGCTTTCGGCCGAACTCGTCGGCCTTGTAGTCGATCGAGACGACGATGCACTGGTCGCCGAACCGCGACGCGGCCTGGGTCACGAAGTCAGGGTCGTCGATGGCGGCCGAGTTGATGCTGACCTTGTCGGCGCCGCTCTTCAGCAGGCTTTCGATCTGGCCGAGGGTCTTGACCCCGCCGCCGGCGGTCAGCGGCACGAACACCTCCTCCGCCACCCGCTCGATGATGTCGCCGGTGACGACACGGTTCTCGGCGCTGGCGTCGATGTCGACGAAGATCAGCTCGTCGACGCCGTAGCTGTCATAGACCTTGGCGGTCGAGACGGGGTTGCCCGCCTCGCGCTGGTCCTCGGTGAAGCGCCGCATCTTCACCAGACGCCCGCCGCGGATCAGGAATTTGGGGATGATGCGTTTCTTGAGCATCAGAAATCGTGCGCCAGCCAGTTCTGCAGCAGCTGCAGTCCGTTGTCCTGGCTCTTCTCCGGGTGGAACTGCGTCGCCACGAGGTTATCCCGCCGCACCGCCGCGGTGAACGGCCCCCCGTGATCGCAGACGCCGACGACGTCCGCCGGGTCGCTGCAGACCATGTGGAACGAGTGCACGAAATAATAGTCGCTCTCGCCCGACGGCAGGCCCCTGAACAGCCATTCGTCGGGGGCGAACGAGACCGCGTTCCAGCCCACGTGCGGCACCTTGGCCGGGCGCTGCACCTCCAGCGGGCGGATCTCGGCGTCGAGCCAGCCGAGGCCTTCATGGGCGCCGTGTTCGAGGCTGCGCTTCGCGAACAGCTGCATGCCGAGGCAGACCCCCAGCACCGGCTTCTTCACCTCCAGCGCCAGCCGGTCCAGAACCGGTCGCAGACCCTTGTCGTCGATCGCCTTCATCGCGTCGCCGAACGCGCCGACGCCCGGCAGCACCAGCCGGTCGGCCGCCTCCAGCTCGTCGAAATCGGCGGTCACCACCGCGTCCTCGCCGATGTACTCGAAGGCGTTCATCAGTGAACGGACGTTGCCCATGCCGTAGTCGATGATCACGATGGTCATCGGGCGCGCTCCCTCATCCGGCCGGGGTCTTGGGCGGGCCGACGGGGATGTGGCTCAGGTCGGTGCGATCCCACTTGTCGAAGTCCGGCATGACCTCTCCGGTCTCCAGGTTCTTGCGGTCGAACTTCCACGGATGGACCTGGTGCGGCTCGAGGTATTTGTAGAACTCTTCCTCGGTCATCTGGATGGTCTCGAGGAACCAGTCCATCGAGGCCGGGCGCTTGCCGTCGTATTTCGCCTCGATCTCCAGGGCCTCTTCCCGGGTCTTGCGGCCGTTGCGGATGTCGATCGACAGCAGGTGGTTGGCCCGGCCGTAGCCCCGCTTCACATACTTCGAATAGTCCCGCATGCCCTGGAAGGTGCATTCGATCTTCTCGTAGTCGTACTCCGGCGGCACGCCCTCGACCGGCTGGCCCTTCCAGCCCAGTTCCTTCTCGATCAGGGCCACATTGGCCTTGGTGTCCCACTCGATATAGTTGCCCAGACAGATCGACTGGACCTTCAGCTTGATCAGGTCCTTGCGCTTCGGATAGTCGAACATCCACAGGTCGCGGCGCTCCACGCGCCCCTGCAGGAACTCGTACATGTCGTCGGCGGTGATGCCCTGGTTCATCAGCCGGTTGAACCGCTTCTCGTCGACCTCCTCCATCTCCTCGAAGGTGTACCAGCTGTGGTACTCGGCGGTGCTCTCGCCCCAGAACAGCAGCGGCACCTCGAAGCGCACCGCCATGTGCATGACGCCGGAATAGATGCCGGTGTGGCAGTGCCAGCAGAAGTCGCCGCGGCGCTTGAAGCTCTCCAGCATCAGCTCGCGCACCACATGGAAGTTCGGCGTGAACTCGACCACGTCGCAGCCCAGCTGCTTGAACACCGAGGTGTTGTTCTCCTCGACCAGCGGCCGGTAGCCCCAGTGGTTGTAGCGCACCACCAGCGGCTTCAGCTTCAGCACCTTGATGATGTAATAGAGCTGGAAGACCGAGTCCTTGCCGCCCGAATAGGGCACGATGCAGTCGTACAGGCCCTTGCCCTTGTGGGCGGCGACGATCTCGTCGAGCTGGCGCTGGCGGTCGGCCCAGTCGATCTTGTCCTGCTTGAACTCGACCTGGCGGCAGACCGAGCAGACGCCTTCTTCATCGTAGGTGATGGTGTCGACCGTCTCGGGGGTCAGGCAGCGGGTGCACTTGCGCATGGTCATTCCACGCCGGGCGCGGCGGCCCGGCTTTCAGCTTGAAGGATGGTGTCGAGGTTCGCGGCGATGGCCTCGATGCAGATGAAGTCCACCAGGTCGTCGACCTCGTGAGCCTTGTGGCGGGCGGTCTCGTAGCCGAGCGTCCGGGCGTGACAGAAGCCACGCTCGCGCCGCAGGGCCTCGACCGTCGAGATGTAGAGCGTCCCGTCCAGCACGAACAGCGGCTCGATGTCCTGCCGGCGCGGCATCTCGCCGAAGCTCGCGGCGGCGTAGGGGGCGATGGCGCCGTCGTCCGCCTTGCGCACCGCGAAGGCCGGATGGGTGGCTTCCAGCTTGGACACCCCGACGATCGCATCGGCGTCGGCGGCGACCAGCCGCTCCAAAGCGGCGTCGACGTCCGAGCCCTCGGTCAGGGGCGAGGTCGGCTCCAGCAGCACCACATAGTCGTAGACGTCTCCCGCTTCGGCCAGCGCGTCCACCGCATGCAGGATGAAGCCGATCGAGGGCGCCGTGTCCGAGGCCAGCTCGGCCGGACGCAGGAAAGGCGCGTCAGCCCCGTGCGCCACGGCGATGTCGGCGAAGCCCGGGTCGTCGGTCGAGATGATGGTCCGGTCGACATGGCGGGACGCGCGCGCGGCCGCGATCGGCCAAGCCAGCAGGGGCTTGCCCGCCAGCGGCCGGATGTTCTTCAGCGGCAGGCCCTTGGAGCCTTTCCGCGCCGGAACGATCGCCAGGACGCGCTTGCCGTCGATCATTTCCCGCCGGTCCCCGCGATGTCGGGCGCCTTGACGAACGGGGCGCGGGCGCGCTGCACCGACCGGTCGACCACCTTGTGGGCGAAGAACAGCGCCTTGGGATAGTTGAGACCGTGCGCCTGCTGGCTGCGGCGGATCTCGTCGTTCTGCTTCAGGATGCTGGCGGCGGTGCCGCCGGTCGCCCCGCCCGAGCGCATCCGAACCCAGATCTGCGGCACGTACACGGACTTCAGCTTGTGGACGTAGAAGGCGCGCAGCATGAAGTCGTAGTCGGCCGCCAGCCGGTAGCTGGTGTCGTACTGCCCGACCTTGTCGTAGGCCGCCCGGGTAAGGAACAGCGTCGGATGCGCCGGAATGAAGCCGCGGCGCAGGTTTTCAACCGTCGCCGGCCGCGACTTCCAGTGCCGCTCGATCTTGCCGGTGTTATCGGGATCCACATAGACGAGGTCGGCGTGCACCGCCTCCACCGTCGGGTCCTCGAACGCCTTCATGACGTTCTCGAGCACATCGGGCGCGCAATAGTAGTCGTCGGAGTTGATGAAGCCGATGACGTCGCCGGTCGCTCGCGACAGGCCCTTGTTGTAGGCGTCGTAGATGCCCTTGTCGGGCTCCGACACGGCCGAGGTCACGCGCTGCCCCTCGCGCGCCACGATCGCCATCGTCTCGTCCTTCGAGCCGCCGTCGACGACCAGATACTCGATCTGCGGATACGTCTGGACGTTCACCGAGCGCAGCGTGTCGGCGATGGTGCGGGCGCTGTTGTACGAGGCGGTGATCAGCGAAAGCGTCTTCATCACTCTGTTCCCACCCCGCCCAGCGGCGGCGCCGCGCGGTCCTTGTCCGACAGGATCACCGTCTCGACCCCCAGAAGCGCCGGCAGGCGGTCCGCGATCGAGAACGCCTGTTCCGACGCCTCATCGTAGCCGCCGTCGCAAACATATTCAAAGACAGTGTCTTGCAGGGCGTAGAAGCCGTGCGCGTATTCGGCCCCGATACGCACCCAGCCATCCTCCGGCGTCAGCCGCGTGGTGTGCAGCCGGCGGGCCGGATCGTTCATCGACACCACCACGTCCACGATCGCCCCCGAGACCACGCGAATGACCTTGGTCTGCTCCGACGGGGCCCGCTGCACATGCAGCCCCCGGAACACGCCGGCCTTCGAAAAGGACCGCTTCAGCACCATGGAGTCGCTCTCGTAGAGCACCTCCAGCCAGCCGCGTCCGTCCTCGCGACGGCGCGTCGTCTGATCCACCCGCACGAACGGATCCAAGGCTTCAGCTCCAGTCCGCGTTCTTGATCAGCAGGGCCTTGCGGGCGGCCAGCAGGTCGGCCTCCATCATCTCGTCGACCAGTTCCTCGAAGGTGATCTCGGGCTCCCAGCCCAGTTTCGCCTTGGCCTTGGACGGATCGCCCAGCAGGGTCTCGACCTCGGTCGGGCGGAAATAGCGCGGATCGACCCGGACGATGGCCTGGCCTTCCGCGATGGCGGGGCAGCGGGTCACGGCGTGAGCGGGATCGACCGCCTCGACGAAGCCGACCTCGTCGACTCCCGAACCCTCCCAGCGCAGCGTCACCCCGATGCGGGCGGCGGCGGCCTCGACGAACTGTCGCACGCTGTACTGCTTGCCGGTGGCGATGACGTAATCGTCCGGCTCGTCCTGCTGCAGCATCATCCACTGCATGCGGACATAGTCCTTCGCGTGGCCCCAGTCGCGCAGGGCGTCCATGTTGCCGAGGTAGAGGCAGTCGCTCAGCCCCTGCGCGATCTCTCCGAGGCCGCGTGTGATCTTGCGGGTGACGAAGGTCTCGCCCCGCCGCTCGCTCTCGTGATTGAACAGGATGCCGTTGCAGGCGAAGATTCCGTAGGCCTCGCGGTAGTTCACGCACATCCAGTAGGCGAACATCTTCGACACCGCATACGGGCTGCGCGGATAGAACGGCGTGGTCTCCGACTGGATCGGCTCCTGCACCAGGCCGTACAGCTCCGAGGTCGAGGCCTGGTAGAATTTGGTCTTCTTCTCCATGCCCAGCAGGCGGATGGCCTCCAGCAGCCGCAGGGTGCCCAGGGCATCGACGTCGGCGGTGTACTCCGGCGTCTCGAAGCTGACGGCGACGTGGCTCTGGGCGCCGAGGTTGTAGATTTCGTCCGGCTGCACCTGCTGGATGATGCGCACCAGGTTGGAGGTGTCGGTCAGGTCGCCGAAATGCATCTGGAAGCGCACGTCGGCGTCGTGCAGGTCCTGGTAGATGTGGTCGACCCGCTCGGTGTTGAACAGCGACGAGCGGCGCTTGATGCCGTGAACCTCATAGCCCTTCTCCAGCAGGAATTCCGCCAGATAGGAGCCGTCCTGGCCTGTGATGCCGGTGATCAGCGCGGTCTTCTTCGTCATCGGGCCTTCCAGACAGAGAGCGGTCGGAGGGCGCACGGGCGCACGAAGGCGCGGCCCGGGTGTCCCCCCGCATCGGGCGATTGCCGGCCCTGAACGCGCCGCCCGCGACGGCGATCCACGGCCGCCGCCTGTCTAGGCGGGAAATGTGACGATGACCAGCGAGCGAGCGGCGCCGACCCTGCGTTTTCCCCGAGGTGACCTCGGCGCCGCCGTGCGCTAGGAGCCCCGCACGAGGAGTCCCCGCAATGAGTCGTCACCGCAGCCGAACCCTGGGCGATCGTCCGCTGTCGCCGGAAACCCTGATGATGGGCTACGGCTATGATCCGGCCCTGTCCGAGGGCTCGATCAAGGCGCCGATCTTCCAGACCTCGACCTTCGTCTTCAAATCGGCCGAGGACGGCAAACGCTTCTTCGAAGTGGCCTACGGCCTGCGCGAGAAGGACCCGGAAGAAGCGCTGGGCCTGATCTATTCGCGGATCAACAACCCCAACCTCGAGATCCTCGAGGACCGTCTGGCCGTATGGGACGACGCCGAGAAGGCGCTGGTCTTCTCCAGCGGCATGGCGGCCATCTCGACCACGATCCTGGCTCTCAGCCGGCCGGGCGACATCGTCGTCTATACGGCCCCCGCGTACGGCGGCACCGAATACCTGTTCGACCGCATCCTGCCGCGCATGGGCGTCGACACCGTCAGCGTCGCCGACTGCGACGGCGGCGAGGCCCTGTCCCGCGCCATCGGCGAGGCCGCGGCGGCGGCAGCGGAGCGCGGCGGACGGCTGGCCGCGGTCTATGTCGAGACCCCGGCCAATCCGACCAACCAGTTGATCGACCTGCGCGCGGCGACCGAGGCCATCCGCACGCTCGACCAGGCGGAGCCTCCGCCGTTGGTGGTCGACAACACCTTCCTGGGCCCGCTGTGGCAGAAGCCGCTCGAGCACGGGGCGGATCTGGTGTTGTATTCCCTGACCAAATACGTCGGCGGACACTCCGATCTGATCGCCGGCGCCTGTCTCGGCCGCGCCGAGCTGATGGGTCGGGTGGGCGAGATGCGCACCATCTGCGGCACGGTCACCGATCCGCACACCGCCTGGCTGCTGATGCGCAGCCTCGAGACCCTGCATATCCGCATGGAGCGGTCCCAGGCCAACGCCATGGCGCTGGTCGGCCGCCTGCGGGGCCACGCGAAGATCGAGGCCGTGCTCGACGCGGGCGGGGCCGAAAGCTCTCCCGCCCAGCAGGCGATCTTCGCCCGCCAGTGCACCGGCGCCGGCTCGACCTTCTCGCTGCGTCTGAAGGGCGGCGAGGCCGAGGCCTTCCGCATGCTCAACGCCTTGCGGCTGTTCAAGCTGGCCGTCAGCCTGGGCGGGACCGAGAGCCTCGTCTCGCACCCGTCCAGCACGACCCATTCCGACTACAGCCCCGAGGCCAAGGCCCGCTGCGGCATCGGCGACAACCTCGTCCGGCTGTCGGTCGGCATCGAGAACGTCGACGACCTGTACGCCGACCTCGAGCAGGCGCTGGCGGCGGTCTAGGTCAGGGCCGCGGCTGCGACCGCCAGAAAGGCGTGGCCCATCAGCCAGAGCACGGCCGCGAAATTGATCGTGAACACCTGGCCGCGCAGGGCGACGTCGTCGCCGGTGCACTGGACGAGGGTGTGGGCGAGGCGGCCCGCGAGGAAGACCCAGGCGGCGGCCACGTCCCAGGCTGTCGCCTGTTCCGCCAGGATCAGCAGCACGGCGCCGATCCAGGCGAACACCGGCGCCTCGAACTGGTTGGCGAGGTTGCGCTGGAACCGCGCCGACAGCGGCGCGTCGCCGTCCGCCCGGGCGAAGTCGTTCTTGCTCGCCTCGCCGCGCCGCACGGTGGTCAGGCGGGCCCAGGTCAGCGCTGCATACAGACCAGCGATCAGGCCGAAATGCAGGAATAGCGGCGCCAGCAGCGCCGCGGCCATCGGGGTCGTCACCTCAGGCATGGATGTCGACGTCCTTGCGGTCCCGGATCAGCAGTCCGCCGACAACCACCGTCAGGGCCGCGATCGCGACCGGGTACCACAGGCCGTAGTAGATATTGCCGGTGGCGGCCACGATGGCGAAGGCCGTGGTCGGCAGGAAGCCCCCGAACCAGCCGTTGCCGATGTGGTAGGGCAGGGACATGGAGGTGTAGCGCACCCGGGTGGGGAACATCTCCACCAGCGCCGCAGCGATCGGCCCGTAGACCATGGTCACATACAGCACCAGCAGGAACAGGATGCCGACGACCCGCGGCCTGTCGACCAGCGCGCTGTCGGCCTTTGCGGGATAGCCGGCGGCGGTCAGGGCGCCGCCCAGTTCAGTTTCGAAGGCCGTCTTGCGCGCCGTGAATTCAGACCGGGGAATGGCCGAGCTCGGCAGGGTGCCGAAGACATCTTCCATGATGACGCTGTGGAAACTCGGGACGCTCGCCTCGCCGATGCGGACCTCGGCCACCGCCCCGGCGGGGGCGGCGACAGTCTCATAGGTGACCCCCGCCTTGGCCAGATAGCTCTTGGCCAGGTCACAGGAACTGTCGAAGACGGTCTTGCCCACCGGATCGAACTGGAAGGCGCAGTCTGCCGGATCGGCCACCACCGTCACCGGCGAGGCCGCGGTCGCCGCCGCCAGCCGCGGGTTGGCCGCCTCCGTCAGGGCATGGAACAGCGGGAAATAGGTCAGGGCGGCCAGCAGGCAGCCGGCGAGGATGATCGGCTTGCGCCCCACCTTGTCCGACAACCAGCCCCAGAAGACGAAGAAGGGCGTGGTCAGCGCCAGCGCCGTGGCGATCAGCACATTGGCCAGCGCCGGCTCGACCTTCAGCGTCTTCTCGAGGAAGAACAGGGCGTAGAACTGGCCCGTGTACCAGACCACCGCCTGCCCGGCGGCGAGGCCGAACAGGGCCAGCAGCACCAGCTTGAGGTTCGGCCATTTGCCGAAACTGTCCTTCAGCGGCGTGGAGGAACCCCGGCCTTCGGCCTTCATGCGCTGGAAGGCCGGGCTTTCGGCCAGCTTGAGCCGGATCCACAGCGATACGCCGAGCAGCAGGATCGAGACGAGGAACGGAATGCGCCAGCCCCAGTCCGTGAAGGCCGCCTCGCCCAGCGCCGTGCGCACGCCCAGGATGACCAGCAGGCTCAGCATCAGGCCTGCGGTGGCCGTGATCTGGATGAAGCTGGTGTAGAAGCCGCGCTTTCCCGGCGGCGCGTGCTCGGCGACATAGGTCGCGGCCCCGCCGTACTCCCCGCCCAGCGCCAGCCCCTGCAGCAGCCGCATCAGGATCAGCACCACCGGCGCCGCGACGCCTATGGCCGCATAGGACGGCAGCAGTCCGACCACGAAGGTCGACAGCCCCATCAGCAGCATGGTGACGAGGAAGGTGTTCTTGCGCCCCCACAGGTCGCCCAGCCGCCCGAAGAAGACGGCGCCGAACGGCCGCACTGCGAACCCCGCCGCGAACGCCATCAGGGCGAAGATGAAGCCGGTGGTCTCGTTTACGCCGGAGAAGAACTGGGCGGTGATGATCGCGGCCAGTGAACCGTAGAGGTAGAAATCGTACCACTCGATCACCGTGCCGACCGACGAGGCGAGGATCACCAGACCGTCGCGGCGGCCGACGGTGGGCTCTTCAGCAGCAGCGGCGTCCGTCATGGCCCCTCCCAAGGCGTCGTGGCGAAGGTGGACCGGATTCTCGTGGCGCGCCAGCTAGCGGACTGCTGCTGCGCTCCGGCCCGCGACGAGCGCCTCGACCTCGGCCAGCGAGGTCATCGCGTTGTCGCCCGGCGTCGTCATGGCCAGGGTTCCATGCGCGGTCCCGTAATCGACGGCGGCCTGCGGACCCAGGCCGTTCAGGAAGGCCCAGGCCATCCCTGAAACGAAGCCGTCGCCGCCGCCGACCCGGTCCAGCACGGCGATCTCCCGCGGCGCCGTCTCATGCCGGCGTCCGTCGGCCCACAGCACCCCGCCCCAGCGGTTGACCGAGGCCGAAACCGGATCGCGCAGTGTCGCGGCGAACACCTTCACATTGGCGAAGTCCCCGGCCACCCGTCCGACCAGCCGGTCGAACGGGCCGCTGTCGCAAGGGTCCGCCCGCGCGTCGGCCGTCTCGATCCCGAGACAGGAGGCGAAGGCGTATTCGTCGCCCACCAGCACGTCGACCAGTCCCGCGATCTCGCGGTTGACCCGCCGGGCGGCGTCCGGGTCCGGATGGCTGGACCACAGGCTGGCGCGGTAGTTGAGATCGTAGCTGACCACCACGCCGTGCCGCCTGGCCGCGCGGATCGCCGCCAGCGCCGTCTCCGCCGTGCTCTCCGACAGGGCCGCGAAGATGCCGCCCGTGTGCAGCCAGCGAACCCCTTCGCCGCCGAACAGGGCGTCCCAGTCGACCTCGTCCGGGCGCATCTGCGAGGCTGCCGAATTGGCCCGGTCCGACGCCCCCAGCGCGCCCCGCACGCCGAAGCCCCGCTCGGTGAAATTCAGGCCGACCCGGGTGTTTCGTCCGATCCCGTCGGCCTCGCGCCACAGGATGTGAGAGGTGTCGACCCCGCCCTGCAGGATCAGATCCTCGACCAGGGCGCCGATCTCGGTGCGGGGCAGGGCGGTGACCACGGCGCTCCGCAGCCCGAAGGTCTTCCGCAGGCCGCGGGCCACATTGTACTCGCCGCCGCCCTCCCAGACCTGGAAGGTGCGCGCCGTGCGGATCCGGCCCTCGCCGGGATCGAGGCGCAGCATGACCTCGCCCAGGGCGACGCAGTCCCAGCGGCAGTCTTCGGCCCGGCGCAGCGCCAGAAGATCGGTCATTTCATCAGCGAGGGCAGCCACAGCGAAAGCGCCGGGATGAAGGTGACCAGCATCAGCACGCCGAGGCAAGCCAGCCAGAACGGCCAGATGCTCTTCAGCGCCCGGGTCATCGGTATCCCGGCGATGGCGCTGCCGACGAACAGCACCGAGCCGACCGGCGGGGTGATCAGGCCGATGCCGCAGTTGAGCAGCAGGATGACCCCGAACTGGACCGGGTCGATCCCGAACGCCTTGGCCACCGGCAGGAAGATCGGCGTGCAGATGATGATCAGCGGAGCCATGTCCATGAAGGTGCCGAGCACCAGCAGGATGACGTTGATCAGCAGCAGGATCAGGATCGGGTTTTCGGTCAGGGTCTGCAGCAGGCTGACCATCATGGTCGGGACCTGCAGATACGCCATCAGCCAGCCGAAGGCCCCGGCGCAGCCGATGATGAAAAGCACCATGCCCGAGGTCCTGGCCGCGCCGACACAGGCGGCCTTGAAGGCGTTCCAGGTCATGTGGCGGTAGATCAGTCCGGTCACGACCGTGGCGTAGACCACGGCGATCGAGGCGCTCTCGACGGCGGTGAAGATCCCGGCGCGGATGCCGCCGAAGATGATGCCGACCAGCAGCAGGCCGGGCACGGCGGCGACCAGTCGCGTCGCCACGGCCCCGAAGCCGGGGAAGGGCTCCGCCGCGTAGCCGCGCTTGCGGGCCACGATATAGGCGGTGACCATCAGGACCGCGGCCAGCAGCAGGGCCGGCAGGATGCCCGCGGCGAACAGGTCCGAGATCGACACCCCGCCGCCGGCCGCCGCCGAATACAGGATCATGTTGTGCGACGGCGGCACCAGCAGGGCCACCAGCGCCGCCGATATGGTCACGTTGACGGCGTAGTCGGCCTCGTAGCCGCGCTTCTGCATCTGCGGGATCATGGTGCCGCCGATGGCCGAGACGTCGGCGATGGCGCTGCCCGAGACCCCGCCGAACAGGGTCGAGCCGACGACGGTGACCTGCCCGAGTCCGCCGCGCACATGGCCGACCATGGACGAGGCGAGGGCGATCATACGGTCGGACAGGCCGCCCTTCATCATCAGCTCGCCGGTGAAGATGAACAGCGGAATGGCCAGCAGGGCCACCGAGGTGATGTCCGACCCCATCTGCTGGAACACCACGATGGGGGGCAGCGCCAGATACAGGACCGTCGCCAGGGTCGCCGCCAGCAGCGAGAAGGCGACCGGCACGCCCAGAACCAGCAGCACCGCCAGCAGGCCGAAGAGGATGACGTATTCCATGCTCAGTCCTCCGCCCCGGCCGCCGCATCCGGCGCGCGGTAGTCCCCGGTCAGCAGCCGCTCGACGGCGAACAGCAGGATCAGGGCCCCGCCGACGCACAGGCCGGCGAATTTGAGGCCCGAGGGCAGGGGCGCGCCGGCCATGGCCACCGGCCATTCGTCGACCATCAGCATGCCGCCCAGCACCATCAGCCCGGCGCCCGACGCCGCCGCGATCAGCCGCGAGATCGACTTGAGCAGCCACTGCATCGGACGGGGCGCCGCATCGCGGAAGGTCTGGAAGGCGAAATGCGTCTCGCGCCTGACCGCCACGGCCGCCCCGAACATCACGGCGAAGCTCATCAGCAGCAGGGCCAGCGGCTCGGTCCAGCCGGGGCTGTCGTTCAGCACATAGCGGGCGAAGACCTGCCACGCCTGCACCAGCGCCATGCCCACGAGCGCCGCGCCCGCCAATCCCATGACGAGGCTCGCCAGACCGTCGAGGGCGCGGACGGCTCCGCGTCGGGATTCAGACATTCGGGCCCTCCCTGAGCGCCGGGGATTGCGCGGCCGTTCAGGCGACCGCTGCGATACGTTCGTGGAGCGCGCGCAGGCGCGGCTCGGCAAGATACTTGTCCAGCACCGGACGGACGGTGGCGGCGAAGGCGGCCTTGTCGACCTCCGACACCTGGGTGCCGGCCGCGATCACCGTGGCTCTGGCCGCGGCCTCGCGCCGGTCCCACTCGACCCGCATCAGCGGCACCGAGCGGCGGGCCACGTCCCGGACGAGATCCTGATCCGCCTTGCCGAGCCGCTCCAGGCTGGCCTTCGACATCAGCAGGGCGTCGGGTGAGAAGGAGTGCTCGGTCTGGCTCCAGTAGCGGGCCACCTCGAACTGGCGGCTGGACTGATAGCTGGGCCAGTTGTTCTCGGCCCCGTCGATCAGGTGGGTCTGCAGCGACGAGAACACCGCGCCGAAGGTCAGCGGCGTCGGATTGGCGCCCATGGCCCGGATCGAGTCGAGGAAGATGTCCGACTGCGGCGCCCGCATCTTCAACCCGCGCAGGTGCCCCGGCTCGCTGACCGGACGCCGCACATTGTAGAAGCAGCGCGGGGCGGCGTCGTAATAGGCCAGCCCGACCAGGCCCCGATGTTCGAAGACGTTCAGCAGCTCGGTGCCGATCGCGCCGTCGACCACGGCGCGGACATGGCCCACCGACCGGAACACATAGGGCAGGGCCAGCAGCCGGGTCTCGGGAAAGGCGTTGTTCAGGGCCGCGACGGCCACGCGGCAGATGTCGACCGCCTGGAACCGGGTCAGCCCGATGGAATCGTCCTCGGTGCCCAGCTGCCCGGCGGGGAACTGGCGCACCCCGAGCCGGCCGTCGGTCAGCCGCCCAAGTTCCTCGCCCATCCATTTGACGGCGTTGACGGTCGGATAGTCGGCGGGGTGGACGTCGACCGCATTGAATACCGTCCGGCCGTTCGCCGCGGGCCGGGGCGCGCAGGCCGCGAGGCCCGCGAGGCCGGCCAGTCCGAGGGTCCTGCGCGTCAGGCTCACGACGTCTCTCCCTCCGCGGGCGCGGCGAGGCATTCGATGCGCCCGTCGGGTCCGAAATCGGCCGCCGCCGCCTGCCCGGCGACGATGTCATGCACGCCGGTCGCCGCGCCGGTCGACACCAGCTGCCCCGCCTCCAGCCGCCGCCCGCGACGATGCAGGAGGTTCAGCAGGAAGGCGAGGGACTCGAGCGGTCCGCCGGGGATGGCCGAAGCCCCGCCCCGGCCGACGACGGCTCCGTCGATGCTCACCGTGCAGGTCAGGCCCGGCAGGCGCGCGCGCCAGTCCGCGATCTCGCCGCCCAGGATCAGGCCGGCGTTGTTGCCGAAATCCGAGGCTGTCACCGCCGGGCCGTGGTCGTTGATGCCGGCGAACGGGCTGCCGGCGATCTCGACGCCGGTGAAGACCCGCGACACCAGCGGCTGCACGGCGGCCGCGGTCCAGTCGCCGCGGTCGGGCGCGGTCTCCCCCAGCTCCAGCACATACTCGGCCTCGACCGCCGCGAAGCCGCCCTCGATGACCGCGAAACGGGTCGGGGCGGCGCCCGCCTTCCACACCGCGCGCGCGAAGATGGGCCCCGCCAGCCGCCCGGCTTCAAACCGGATGTCATGCGGCGGGTTGATGCGGCCCAGCTTCCAGCCTGCGATCCGGTCCGGCCAGGCGGAGATCGCGTCGTCCTGAATGGCGTAGGCGGCGTCCAGCGAGCCGGGCTCGACCCCCGGATAAGCCGCCAGCGCCCGGCCGGCCCGCCGCGCGTTCACGAAGGCCCGCGCGACCGGCGAACCGCTTGAATTGTCGTGTGCGTGGCTCACGCCGCCTCCCTGTTGCGGCAGACATTGCGCAGGAAGGAAACCGGTGTCAATTTGAATCCGGCGACACTCTCGCGGTGGCGCTGACGATGAAGGTCGCGGCCACAGGCGACCCTGTGACAGGATGGAAACATGACGCTCGCCCGCATCGCGGTCCTCGCCGCCGCCCTTCTGCTTCCGACGATCCTTCCCGGGAAGGGGGCGGCGCAGGCGCCGGCGCCGGTCCAGGCCGAGACGGCCCTGCCGGCCTTCCCGGGCGCGCAGGGCTGGGCGTCCCGCACGCCCGGCGGACGCGGCGGGTGGATCATCCGCGTCACCAATCTGAACAGCGAGGGCCCCGGGTCCCTGCGCGCCGCCATCGAGGCCGAGGGGCCCCGGATCGTGGTGTTCGAGGTCGGCGGGGTCATCGACCTCGGCAAGAAGACCCTGAAACTTCAGAACCCCTACATCACCATCGCGGGCCAGACCGCGCCGTCGCCCGGCATCACCCTGATCCGGGGCGGCATGGACATCACGGGCCACGACGTGATCGTCCAGCATATCCGCATCCGCCCCGGCTCGGCCGGCGGCGAATGGATGAGCGGCTGGGACGAGGACTCAATCGCCACCGTCGGCGCCTGGAACGTCATCATCGACCACTGCAGCCTGACCTGGGCGACGGACGAGAACCTGTCCGCCTCCGGCCCCCGCTTCACCGGCTCGACGCCCGAAGAGTGGCGCGCCGGCACCAGCCACGACATCACCTTCTCCAACAACCTGGTCGGCGAGAGCCTGGCCTATTCGACCCACTCCAAGGGCGAGCACTCCAAGGGCTCGCTGATCCACGACAACGTCACCAACCTGCTGATTGTCGGCAATCTCTACGCTCACAATTACGAGCGCAGCCCGCTGTTCAAGGGCGGCGTCCACGGCATCATCGCCAACAACCTGATCTACAATCCGGGGCCCCGCGCCATCCACTACAACCTCGCGCCCGAGGAGTGGGGGAGCGTCCCGTTCGAGGTCGGCAAGATGACCGTGGTGGGCAATGTCCTGCGCGCGGGGCCCTCCACGCCCACGGATCGTCTCGCCTTCATGATGATCGGCGGAGCGGGCGACGTGGAGTACTACGGCCGCGACAACATCGCCGTCGATCAGGTCGGGGAGCCGATCCGCATGTTCGGCCGCTACACCACCGCCCCGGCCCGGATCATCGAGATGCGCCGCCCGCCGGTCTGGTGGGAGGGCCTGGCGCCGATCCCGGCCGAGCAGGTGCAGGTCTCGGTCCTGTCGCAGGTCGGGGCCCGTCCGTGGGACCGTGATATGCGCGACGTTCTGCTGATCGCCGAGGTGGCCGAGGGGCGCGGTGAGATCATCGATCACGAGCGGCAGGTCGGCGGCTATCCTCCGGTGGTCGAGGCGACGCGCAAGCCGTTCAACCCCGACGACTGGGACCTGCGTTTCATGACGCCCCTGCGGGACGAGGTGCTCGACCGGCCTGCCCAGCGCCGGGGGACCTGACAGGCGCGCGAAGGCGGGGGAATGCACAAGCCCCGGTTTTTGTCCTAAGGACAGCGTTCGATCAGAGAGACTCACCCGCGTGAACGAGCCCAGACGGACCGGCGGCAAGCCGGCGACCATCAACGACATCGCCCGCCTGGCCGAGGTGTCGAAGAAGACTGTCTCGCGGGTCATCAACAACTCCCCCTTCGTCAAGGAGGAGACCCGCAAGCGGGTGGCGGCCGTCATCGCGGAGCATGGATTCACCCCCGATCCGCAGGCCCGCGGCCTGGCCTTCCGGCGGTCCTTCCTCGTCGGGATGATCTACGACAATCCCAGCCCCAACTATGTCGTCAACATGCAGCAGGGCGTGCTGGACGCAGTGCGGGGTTCGGGTCTGGAGCTGGTGGTCCACCCCTGCGACCGCGCCTCGGAGACCTTCCTTTCTGAGGTTCGCGCCTTCGTCGTGCGGCAGAAGCTGTTCGGGGTGGTGATGCCGCCGTCGGTGTCCGAGGACGACCGCGTCGTCGCCATCCTGAAGGAGGCCGACTGCCCCTATGTACGCATCGCCTCGGTGTCGCTGGACGAACCCGCCAACATGGTGGTCACCCACGACAGCCGCGGCGCCGCCCGGGCCGCGCGGCACCTCGCCGAACTGGGTCATCGGCGCATCGCCTTCATCTCGGGCCCCGACAGTTTCCGGTCTTCCCACGAGCGCGGCGCCGGCTTCCGCGACGGCCTGGCGGAGCACGGTCTGAAGCTCGACGAAGCCTACGTCCGGCAGGGCGCCTACACCTTCGAGTCAGGGGTCGAGGCGGCGAAAAGCCTGCTGGCCATGCCGGAGCCGCCCACCGCGATCTTCGCCGGCAACGACGAGATGGCCATCGGGGTGATGAAGGCCGCCCGCGACGCCGGTCTCGACGTGCCGCGCGACCTGTCGATCGTCGGCTTCGACGACCTGCCGATGGCGTCGCGCGTCTGGCCCAATCTCACCACCGTTCGCCTGCCGATCCGCGACATGGGCCGGATGGCGGCCGAGAAGCTGACCGCCCGCAGCCGCGGGCTGGATCCGGCGACCCTGCCGCAGGCCGAGGTCGATCCGTCACTGGTGGTGCGCGACTCGACGGCCGCGCCGGGGCGGTAACGACGCCGTCCGGGGCGGCGCCCTGGGCGGAGGGTCAGCAGGTCGGCGTCCGGCTTGCTCCCGATCATGACACCGGTTACCTAGACGACGCGTTCCGGCCCGGACAAGGTGAGTTCCATGTATTGCAAGACCTATCACGCCACCCACCCGGACATGATGCAGGGGGTCTCCAACGACCAGCTGCGCGAGCGCTATCTGATCGACGGCCTGTTCGCGCCCGGGGAAATCCGGCTGAACTACACCCACTACGAGCGCTTCGTGATCGGCGGCGTCCAGCCCGGCGCCATCCCGGTCAGGCTGCCCGACCAGACCGAGCCGGCTTCGGCCGCGGGCCATCCCTTTCTCGAGCGCCGCGAACTGGGCGTGGTCAACGTCGGCGGCGCGACCGGGACGGTCACGGTCGACGGCCAGACCTTCACGCTGGAAGCCAATGACGGCCTGTACGTCGCCATGGGCTCCAAGGAGGTGACCTTCGCCGGCGACACCCGCTTCTACCTGGCCTCGACCCCGGCCCACGCCCGGTACGAGACGAAACACATCTCCCTGGCCCAGGCCGTGCCGCTTGAGCGCGGCGCGCTGGAGACGTCGAACGAGCGCACCATCTACCAGTACATCGTTCCGGCCACCTGCCAGTCGTGCCAGCTGCTGCTGGGCCTGACGATCCTCAAGACGGGCAGCGTCTGGAACACCATGCCGCCGCACCTGCACGACCGCCGGTCCGAGGTCTATTTCTACTTCGGCCTGTCGGAGAACGACCGGGTGTTCCACTTCATGGGCGAGCCGGACGCGCAGCGGCATATCGTGGTCGCCGACGGCGAAGCGGTGGTGTCGCCGCCGTGGTCGATCCACATGGGGTCGGGAACGTCCAGCTACACCTTCATCTGGGCCATGGGCGGCGAGAACCTCGACTACACCGACATGCACGTCCTCGACATCTGCCAGCTGAAATGAGCCCGTTCGATCTCAGCGGCCGTACGGCCCTCGTCACCGGAGCCAACACCGGGCTCGGCCAGGCCATCGCCGTCGGACTGGCCGAGGCGGGGGCCGACATCGTCGCCGTCGGCCGTTCCGCGCCCAGCCAGACCGCGCGCATGGTCGAGGAAGCCGGGCGGAGGCTCTACGCCATACCCGCCGATCTCTCCTCCATCGCGCCGCTCGGCGAGGTCGTCGCCCGGGCCGTCGAGTCCGCCGGCGCGATCGATATCCTGGTCAACAACGCCGGCATCATCCGCCGCGCCGACAGTCTCGACTTCACCGAGGAGGACTGGGACGCGGTGATCGACACCAATCTGAAGACGGCCTTCTTCCTGTCGCAGGCTGTGGCCCGGACATGGGTCGAGGCCGGGCGGGGCGGCCGGATCATCAACATCTGCTCGATGCTCAGCTTCCAGGGCGGCATACGCGTGCCGTCCTACACGGCCTCGAAGAGCGGCCTGGCCGGGCTGACGCGCCTGCTGGCCTGCGAATGGGCGGGCAGGGGCATCAACGTCAACGGCATCGCGCCGGGCTATTTCGCCACCAACAACACCGAGGCCCTGCGCGCCGACGAGGGCCGCAACCGGGACATTCTCGCCCGCATCCCGGCCGGCCGCTGGGGCGATCCGGCGGACCTGAAAGGGGCGGCTGTGTTCCTGGCCTCGGAGGCGGCCGCCTATGTGCACGGCGCGATCCTGCCCGTCGACGGCGGCTGGCTCGCCCGTTAGGCCGAAAGCACACTCCAGATCAATCGGCTGACGGCGGGGAACCGGCCCGCCTGGCAGGGGTTGGTCAGGCGTAATGTCGTGAAGCCTACTTATGAACCCCCTCCATACCGCCGAGGAATGCCGCCAGAAGGTAAGGGAACTGATCGCCGAAGCCGTGCGCGAGCCGGACGACACGCGGCGCGAAGGTCTTCTCGGCCTGGCTGACCAGTGGATGGAGGCGGCCCGCCGCCGCGCCAGCTCAGCCTTCAGCGGCCCGCCAGGGCGTTCAGCCAGCCTTCGAGGTTCGTGAATCCGTCTCCATCGGCATCGGCGGCGCCGTCCGCCGCCCCGGCCGCGTCCAGCCCGTGAGCGGTTTCCCAGTCGTCGGGCAGTCCGTCGCCGTCGGTGTCCGTCCACGGGACGCCGGCGTCCAGCCGGGGCCAGCCGCCCACTTCGGCCTGGCTGTCGATGATGCGGCCCGAGCGGTTGCGGACGCCGGCGACGATGCGTGCATCCACGGCGTCGCGCACCGGCCCGGCTCCGGCCCCCTCCAGCACCCGCGCCAAAGCCTCGCCCGGATCCTCCGCGGCCGCCTCCGCCCAGTCCGGCCGGGCGGTCAGCCGATAGCCCGGGCGGTCGCCGTCGCGGACCAGGCTCCACGGATCGGCCGGAACCTCCCCGTCCATGGCGTTGTCCTCGAACCAGGCCCGCGCCAGGGGATTCGCCTCCTCGAACGCCAGGCGGCCGCGCGTGTCCGGGCCCGGGACATAGGCGTTGCCGATGAAGGCGTAGGCCGACAGGCTGTCCGTATCGGCGTTATAGCCGGCGTGCGAACCGCCCCAGTCGTAGAAGACGTTGGAGCGGAACTCGAAACGCGGGCCCTCGGGGTCGACGGCGGGGGCGTTGTAGTTGCCCGGCCGGGGCATGCGCGCCCGGTGCGCGGCCCACAGATTGTGGTGGAAGGTCATGCGCGCGCCATGCCCGCCCCGGATCAGGGAACCGTATCCGTGGTCGCCCTTCGCGTGGCCCGAGGCGTTCAGGGACTCGGCGATCAGCGACCACTGCACCGTCACGTCATAGACGCCCTGCTCCGGCGGATCGTAGCGGCTGCCGACGGACAGCGTCTCGTCCACCGACCAGGAGGCCGACACGTGGTCGAGGATGATGCGGCGTCCGCGCTCGATCGAGATGGCGTCGGCCTCGACCCCGCTCTCGTCGCCCAGGCGGGAGCGGATGTGACGGATGACCACGTCGTCGGCGGCGACGATCAGCGGCTGGTCGCGCAGGGTGATCCCGCCGCCCGGCGCGGTCTGGCCGGCGATCGTGATACGGCCCCGCCGGATGGTCAGCGGCGAGGCGAGGCGGATCGTCCCGCCGATGTCGAACACCACCGTGCGCGGGCCTTCGGCTTCGATCGCGGCGCGCAGGCTTCCCGGGCCGCTGTCGCTCAGGTTGGTGACCCGCCAGACCGCGCCCCCGCGCCCGCCTGTGGCATGGCGTCCCGCGCCCTCGGCCCCGGGAAAGGCGAGGGTCGCCCCCTGCGCCTGGGCCTGCGCCGCTGCGGGGTGTGCCCCCAGCGACACGCATAGCGCCGTTACCGCAGCGCTTGTGACCGCTTTGTGTCGAACCGGCCTTGCGAAAACGCGGATCATCGGGTTACGCTCTCAATTGCTACCGGTGTCAGAGCGTATCTCGCGCAAAGATGACACCGGTGTCAAACGGGAAAGCCAGCACGGGCCGGACCGCAAAAATCGATAGACCGGGGTCACTCCGGCGTCCTGTATGCCCATTGGGAGGAGGCATATGATGCAAGCCATTCAGTCGGGGCCGCGCGCCCTGCGTCGCACTCTGTTCGCCGGCGCCTCGGGCCTGGCCGTCACCCTGTCGCTGGGCGGGGCTGCGCTGGCCCAGACGCCCCCCCAGGATCCGCAGGAAGAGGCCACCCAGGTCGACGAGGTCGTCGTCACCGGCTTCCGCGCCAGCCTGAGCGCCAGCCTCGACGCCAAGCGGCGCGACGCCAACGTCGTCGACGTCATCGTCGCCGAGGACATCGCCGACTTCCCCGATCTGAACCTCGCCGAGTCGATCCAGCGGGTGCCGGGCGTGGCCATCGACCGCGACGCGGGCGAGGGCCGCTCGATCACCGTCCGCGGCCTCGGCGCCGACTTCACCCGCACGCGCATCAACGGCATGGAGGCCCAGGCCACCGCCGGCGGCACCGACTCTTCGGGCGGCGCCAACCGCGGGCGCGGTTTCGACTTCAACGTCTTCGCCTCGGAACTCTTCCAGAGCATCACGGTGCGCAAGACCGCCGCCGCCGAGACCGAGGAAGGGTCGCTGGGCGCCACCGTCGACCTGCAGGCCTCGCGCCCGTTCGACTACCGCGGCTTCACCGCCGCCGCCTCGGTCCAGGGCGGCTACAACGACCTGTCGGAAACCTGGAGCCCGCGCACGGCCTTCCTGCTCAGCGACACCTTCGGCGCCAATGACGAGTTCGGCGCCCTGATCTCGGTCGCCTACAGCGAGCGCGACTCGCTGGAAGAGGGCTTCAGTTCGGTCCGCTGGGCCCCGGCCGCGGCTCCGGGCAGCGGCAACAGCGGCGGATTCTGCTCGCCGCTCGGCTTCGCACCCCAGAACCCCGGCAACAGCGGCGCCAACGGCTCGAACGCCGCCAACTGCTCGACGGGCAACCCGCGGCCGGCCAACACGCCGGGCAACGTCGCCGCCTACACCCTGGCGAATGATCCGAACGTCTTCATTCCGCGCCTGCCGCGCTACGGCCGGCTCAGCCACACCCAGGAACGCCTCGGCGTCACCGGCGCCTTCCAGTGGCGCCCCGCCGACAGCACGCTGTTCTCGCTCGACGTGCTGTATTCCAAGCTCGACGCCACCCGCCAGGAAGACTTCCTCGAAGCGCTGTCGTTCAGCCGCAACGCGGCGGCCGGCGGCCAGACCCAGATTCACGTCCTCGACGCCGACGTCGAGAACAACATGCTGGTCTACGGCCTGTTCGACAACGTCGATGTCCGTTCCGAGAGCCGGTACGACGTGCTGTCGACCGAGTTCCTGCAGATCAGCCTGACGGCCGAGCACGACTTCTCCGACCGCCTGCGCGGCCGGTATTATTTCGGCCGGGCGGAGTCGAATTTCGACAACCCCATCCAGACCACCGTCACCCTCGATCGCTCCAACACCGACGGCTATTCCTGGGACTTCCGGGGCAATATGAACGCGCCGGTGATCGACTACGGCTTCGACGTCACCGATCCGGCCAACTGGGAATGGCGCGCCATCGGCGCCGCCGTGCCCCGCTCCGAAATCCGCCTGCGGCCGAACGGCGTCGACACCGTCTTCGATTCAGCCCAGGCCGACCTTGAGTACGACGCCTCGGATTGGCTGACGGTCAAGGGCGGGCTCAACTGGAAGACCTACACCTCCACCTCGTTTGAATCGCGTCGAACGGACGAAACCGTCGTGCCGGCGCTTCCGCCGGGCGTGACCGTGGCGGACATCTCCAACCTGCTGACGGGCTTCGGCGCCAACCTGATCCCGGGCGGCACGGACGGTTCCTGGCTCCGGCCCGACCTGAACGCCATCGCCGATCTGTTCGACATCTACTGCAACTGCGACACCGGCGTGCCCGGCGGTGACTTCCGCCTGACCAGCATCACCAACGGCAACGCCCGCGGCGGCAACCGGTCCATCCATGAAGAGGATCTGGCCTTCTATCTGCAGGCCGATTTCGATACGACGCTGTTCAGCATGCCGGTGCGGGGCAACCTCGGCGTCCGCCACGTCACCACCTGGCTCGAGGCCGAGGGCTACAGCTCGACCGGCGGCGGCACCCTGGTGCAGGGCGAGAACGAATACACCGACACCCTGCCGTCGCTGAACCTGACCTTCGAACCGGTCGAGGATGTCCTCATCCGCTTCGGCGCGGCCAAGGTCATGGCCCGTCCCCAGATCGGCAACACCCTGGCCGGCACCAACTATCTGGTGCCCACCACTTCGCTGGCGGCGACCGGGCCCAACTTCACCGCGACCATCGGCAACGTGAAGCTGGAGCCGTTCCGGGCCGACACCTACGACCTCAGCGTCGAATGGTATTTCGGCGAGGAAAGCCTGCTGTCCTTCGCGTATTTCTACAAGGACATCGACACCTACATCCAGATTCTGCGCCAGGACCTGCCGTACACGGCCCTGACCGCGCTGAACCCGTCGGCCTTCGCGCCGCAGTTCTGCACCGGCGCCTGTTCGCCGACGCAGATCTTCCAGCTGACCGCGGCGGTGAACACCGAAGGCGGCCCGCTCAAGGGCTTCGAGATCAGCTACCAGCAGCCGTTCCGCTTCCTTCCGGGCCCGCTCGGCAACACCGGCGTGCAGCTGAACTACACCCACGTGGAGTCCGAGATCGACTACTGCGCCAACGCCCTGTGCACGGCGTTCCAGACCGCCGACCTGATCAACCTGTCGCCGCAGTCGTGGAACGCCACCCTGTATTACGAGGACGACCGGCTGTCGGCGCGCATCTCGGCGGCGGCCCGCGACGCCTACACCCAGAACGTCCCGGGCCGGAACGGCAACCAGATCGAAGGCAAGAAGGAGACCTTCAACCTGGACGCCTCGGCGTCCTACCAACTCTCCGACAGCGTCGAACTGACCTTCGAGGCCCTCAACCTGACCGACGAGTTCAACCATCAGATCGTCGGCGACGGGGCGGATCGCGAGAGCACCTCCGTCTACCACCACACCGGCCGGCAGTACTTCGTCGGCGCCCGCTATCGCTTCTGATCTCTCCTGATGGAAGCCGCCTTCGCGCCGCCGGACCCCAATCCGGCGGCGCTTTCTTTTTCCGCGATCAGTCGCGCGGGACCAGCAGGTCCGTCAGGTCGGCCCAAACGCTTTCGGCGGTCGGCGCCCGCCCCGCGCCCCGTCCCCGCGCCGTGAACACCCGCCCGTCGGCGGAGATGACTCTCAGCGCGTTGCTTTCGTCCGGCAGATCAGCGAACAGCGGGCGCCCCTCCGCCGCCTCGATGGCCACGCCCGCCTGTCGGCAGGCGATGTCCAGCCGGGCGATCTGGCGGACCCGTCCGGACGGCAGGGCGCGGGCCGCACACAGGGTTTCGCGGGACACACCCTCGACCGGCAAGCCCCAGCCGGCCGCCTCCCAGGCCAGGATCGCCAGTTTCGCGGCGGCGTCCAGACCGGTCAGATCGGCCGTCGAATCCTCCTCCGCGAAGCCCGCCGCACGGGCGGCGGCCAGCGCCGTGTCGAACGCCATCCCCTCCGCCAACCGGTTGAGGATGAAGTTGCAGGTGCCGTTCAGAACCGCCTCGATCGACACCACCGGGCCGTGGGCGCGGGCGCGGCGCACGGTTTCGATCGCGGGCGTCCCGCCACCGACGGCGGCGGAGTAGAGCAGGCGCGCGCCCGAGGCCGCCGCCAGCGCGGTCAGGGCAGGCAGGTCGCCGCCGACCGCCTGCTTGTTGGCGCTGACCACGTCGATCCCGCGCGACAGGCTGGCCCGGATCAGGGCCAGCCCGGTCGAGCTGCCGGAAATGGCCTCGACGACCACGTCCGGCTCGCGCGCCAGCAGGGCGCCCGGGTCGGTCAGCAGCAGGCCGCGGGGCGGGGCGACGTCGCGCGGCTTGCCCGGATCGCGCACGAGCACGCCGACAA
>NZ_DASWTO010000078.1:0-1980 GCF_036402095.1 Brevundimonas sp.
GGCCAAGCTGAAACGGGCGCTTCTGTCGCGGTGACCCACAAGATGTTGTGGCCGAAGGTGGCGCGGCGTAAATGAACGGGCCGCAACGCCGGGGATTCCAGTGACCGCCTTCACCCACGACGCCTTCTTCTCGAAATCGCTCGCCGACGCCGATCCGGAGATCTTCGGCGGCATCCAGGGCGAACTGCGCCGGCAACAGGAGCAGATCGAGCTGATCGCGTCGGAAAACATCGTCTCGAAGGCGGTGCTGGAGGCCCAGGGCTCGGTGCTCACCAACAAGTACGCCGAGGGCTATCCGGGCCGTCGCTACTACGGCGGCTGCGAATACGTCGACGTCACCGAGGATCTCGCCCGGTCGCGGGCGAAGCAGCTGTTCAACTGCGCCTTCGCCAACGTCCAGCCGCACTCCGGGGCCCAGGCCAACCAGGCGGTATTCATGGCCCTGCTGCAGCCCGGGGATGCGTTCCTCGGCATGGACCTGGCCTGCGGCGGCCACCTGACCCACGGCTCGCCCGCCAACCAGTCCGGCAAGTGGTTCCGCCCGGTGACCTACAAGGTCCGCGAGGACGACCATCTGATCGACTACGACCACGTGGCGCAGATGGCCGAGCAGGAGAAGCCGAAGCTGATCCTCGCCGGGGCCTCGGCCTACAGCCGCCACATCGACTTCGCCCGCTTCCGCGAGATCGCCGACAGCGTCGGCGCGTACCTGATGGTCGACATGGCCCACTACGCCGGCCTGATCGCCGGCGGCGTCTATCCCGACCCGCTGCCGCACGCCCATGTGGTCACCACCACCACCCACAAGACCCTGCGCGGGCCGCGCGGCGGCATGGTGCTGTCGAACGACGTCGAGCTGGGCAAGAAGATCAACTCGGCGGTCTTCCCGGGCCTCCAGGGCGGGCCGCTGGAGCACGTCATCGCGGCCAAGGCCGTGGCCTTCGGCGAGGCGCTGAAGCCCGAGTTCAGGGCCTACGCCCGGCAGGTTGTCGACAACGCCCAGGCGCTGGCCGCCGTGCTGGTCGAGCGCGGTGCGGCCATCGTCTCGGGCGGCACCGACAGCCACCTGATGCTGGTCGACCTGCGGCCCAAGGGCGTCACCGGCAAGGCCACCGAGGCGGCGCTCGAGCACGCCCTGATGACCTGCAACAAGAACGGCGTGCCGTTCGACACCGCCCCGTTCACCGTCACCTCGGGCGTCCGCCTCGGCACCCCGGCGGGCACCACCCGCGGCTTCGGCGTGGCCGAGTTCCAGCAGGTCGGCCACTGGATCGCCGACGTCATCGACTCGATGAAGGGCGGCGACGAGGCCGACGCCGCCGTGTCGCAACGGGTGGCGGACGAGGTGCGGGCGCTGACCGCACGCTTCCCGATCTACGGATGAGCCGCCGATGAAGTGCCCCTTCTGCGGAAACCCGGACACCCAGGTGAAGGACAGCCGCCCGTCCGACGACGGCGCCGCCATCCGCCGCCGGCGGTCCTGTCCGCAGTGCAGCGGGCGCTTCACCACCTTCGAACGGGTGCAGCTGCGCGAGCTGATGATCCTCAAGCGCAACGGCCGCCGCACGCCCTTCGACCGCGACAAGCTGGAGCGCTCGCTGGGCATCGCCCTGCGCAAGCGGCCGGTGCAGCCCGAGCAGATCGAGCAGCTGGTCAGCCGCCTCGTCCGCCAGCTGGAGAGCCTCGGCGAGACCGAGATCCCGTCGTCGACCGTCGGCGACTTCATCATGAAGGCGCTGAAGTCGGTCGATGAGGTGGCCTACGTCCGCTACGCCTCGGTCTACAAGGACTTCCGCCACACCGGCGACTTCGCCCGCTTCCTCGGCGACGAGGGTCTGGACGACGAGTCCGGCCCGCGCTGATGCGCCCGTCGGTGACCCTGAAGCTGGCGACCTCCCTCGACGGGCGGATCGCCACGGCGTCCGGCGAGTCGAAATGGATCACCGGCGAGACTGCGCGGCTGGAGGGGCATCGCCTGCG
>NZ_DASWTO010000079.1:0-12644 GCF_036402095.1 Brevundimonas sp.
GGCGGCGGCGGCGGCGGGCAGATCGGCCCGCATTGCGCCGCGGCGGTCCCGCCTACCGCCGTCACGACGACGAAGGTCGCCACGGCCGGCGTCCAGTTCATGATCCGCACCCGCATGGGCCGACCTCCAGATGAAATCTTCCGCGGGCCGTGCAAGACGCGGGCCGCTCCAGCCTGCATCTGAACCGCAAAAGCCTTTCGTTTCCGTTGCGTTTCGCCCCGGCCCGGACCTTGCGACGTCCGCGCCAGAGGCCAAGGCGATGTTTCACCCTGATACGCAGTTCCTGATCGACCACTGGACGGCTCTGGCGGGCCGCCCGGACTCGCGCGGCGGAATTCCGGATCGCGCCGCCATCGAACCGGATGCGCTCGGCCTGCGGCTGCCGCGGGCCTTCATGGCCAGACGGACTGGCGATGATGCCGTAATCCGCCTCGCCGGAAGCTGGATCGAGGGCTTCCACGGCGAAGCCCTCAAGGACCAGTCGCTGCTGTCCCTCTGGCGCGCCGCATCGCGCCCGCTGGTGGCGACCGCACTGTCGCAGACCGTTCGCGAGGGCCGGCCGGTCGTAGTCGTCGCGCTCGCCGGCAGCATCGGCGCCCAGATCGAGATCACCCTGCTCCCGTTGCGGGGGCCTTCGGGCCGCCCGGATCGCCTGCTCGGCCTGTATGCGCCCGCCGCCACGCTCACCCTGGCCGCGGAAGAGCCGCGCCTGCTGACCGCGCGGGTGTCAATCGGGGTGGGCGACGCGGCCCGTGCACCGCTCAGCCTCGCCGCCATCGGCGGCCGCCGGATCGCCTGATCCGCGCCTACGCCGGCGCCAGATCCGCGATGTAGCGCCTCCAGTTCTGCACATAGTGCGCCGCCGACGCCTTCAGCGCCTCGATCTGGCCGGGCTCCAGCTGGCGCACCACCTTGCCGGGCTGGCCCATGACCAGCGAGCCGTCCGGGATCTCCCTGCCCTCGGTGATCAGGGTGTTGGCACCGATCAGGCAGTTCTTTCCGATCCGGGCGCGCCCCAGCACGACGGCGCCGATGCCGATCAGGCTGTTGTCGCCGATCTCACAGCTGTGCAGCATAACCATGTGGCCGACCGTGACTCCGTCACCGATGTTCAGGGGCTCGCCGGGGTCCGAATGCAGCACGCTGCCGTCCTGGATATTGGTGTCCCGCCCGATGGTGATCGGATCGTTGTCGCCCCGGACGACGGCGCCGAACCAGACGCTGGCGCCCGGTTTGAGAATCACGTCTCCTATGACGGTTGCAGTCGGCGCTACCCAGTATTCGCCCTCAGGCGGAAGCTGTGGTTTCTTGTCACCGAGACTGTAAACATTCATCACGACACCGTCATTTCTGAACAGAACGAGGCTTTAAGCTCTCGTAAACCACGCTAGCATCATAGTGCAGATGCGATTCGAGGTCGCCATTTCGGCCCCGGATCCGAAGCCGGATCAAGCCCGGTCCGGTCAGACCAAGGAGGACGCGCGTGACGCGTTCCGGTCGGCGGGTGTTCCCGCTGGAAGCCAAGCCCCTGCAAAGGGGGCCTTCCTCCGACCCGGGCGGATGCGCTGCGTTCCTTTCCCCGACTACCGTCGTTCGAGGCGATGCTTTTGCGGCATCGCCTTTTTTCATGCCCTGGAGGCGTTCATGACCAAGCGTGCGGCAATCAAGCGTCAGACCCGTGAAATGTCCCGTGAACACGGGATTCTGGATTCACGGCAGTTCATGGAGGACGCCAAGGTGCGGCGCCTTCCGACCCACGCCGGCTGGTCGCCCTACCCTTCCAACGACGATCGCGACCAGGCTTATCTGAAGACGCTGAAGCCGAAGTCGGACGGCCAGGCCGAGCTGATGGCCGCCATCGACCATCACAACATGGTGCTGGCCCTCGGACCGGCCGGCACCGGCAAGACCTATCTGGCCGTCGCCAAGGCGGTCGAGGCGCTGGAGGCCGGCAAGGTGGGCCGCATCGTCCTGAGCCGCCCCGCAGTTGAGGCCGGCGAATCGATCGGCTTCCTTCCGGGGGACATGGAGGACAAGCTCGCCCCCTATCTGCGGCCGCTTTACGACGCCCTGTCGGACCGGCTGTCGATGAAGCGGGTCAAGGCCCTGATGGCCGAAGGTCTGATCGAGATCGCTCCGATCGGCTATATGCGCGGCCGCACCCTGAACAACGCCTTCATCGTCGTCGATGAGGCCCAGAACTGCACCTATGTGCAGCTGAAGATGCTGCTGACGCGCCTCGGCTGGCATTCGACCATGGTCGTGACGGGCGACCCCCAACAGTCAGACCTGCTGCCCGGCATTTCCGGGCTGTCCGACATCGCCGAACGCCTCACTCACGTCCCCGATATCGCCGTGGTCAAGCTGGCCGAACGCGACATCGTCCGCCACCCGCTGGTGGCGAGCATGATCGGCGTGCTCTGAGGCCTCGACCTTTTCTGGCGCAGGTCCACGCAAGAGCGTTCCGGGCCTGCGCCGGATCAGGGCTTAAGCGCTGCGGTACAGGCCGCGCGACGCGATTGCCCCTTCGCGCCCGGGGCCGGGGCTGCTAACCGGGACGGCCCAACTTTTCAGCGACCCGAATGAAAATCCCCCGCATCACCCTGGCCGCCTACGGCTTCGCCATCCTCGTCATCGTCGTCGACCAGCTCGTCAAGGCCTGGGTCCTCGGAGACCTCGGTCTTCGCTTCGAAGGGCAGTCGCATCCGGTTCTGCCTCCGGTCTTCAACATCACCCTGGTGCACAACGGGGGCGTCAGTTTCGGCCTGTTCGGGGACGGTTCGGCCCGTTGGATGCTCAGCGTCTTCTCGCTGGTCGTGGCGGGAGTGCTGGGCTGGTGGGCGCTCAAGGCTGACCGGCGGCTGCTGGTCACCTCGATCGGTCTGATCATGGGCGGGGCGATCGGCAATGTGATCGACCGCATCCGCTTCGGCTACGTCGTCGACTTCCTCGATTTTTCCGGCACCGGCTTCTTCCCGTGGGTGTTCAACGTCGCCGACAGCGCCATCACTGTCGGTGTGATCCTGCTCGTCCTCGACAGCGTGCTGTCCGAAAGGGCGGCCAAGGTTGGCGTCGCCGCCGAAAAGTCGTAATCAGCCGCTTCCTCTAGGGTTTACGCGCGCGCTTACGGGCGCGCCCAGCCGAGATTGACCATGCGCCTCAACCGCACCGCCATCCTGACCCTCGCCGCATCGACCCTGGTGCTCGGCGCCTGCGGGAGCATGCGGCAGGGCATCGGCCTGACCAAGGTCACCCCGGACGAGTTCCTGACCGTCTCGACGGCCCCGCTGACCGTGCCGCCGGAGTATGGTCTGCGCCCGCCCGCGCCGGGTCAGCCGCGTCCCCAGGAGCTGGCGCCCGAATCCGCCGCCCGCCAGATTCTGCTGGGTCAGCGGCAGGCCGTGACCCGGTCGCCCGGCGAGCAGGTGCTGGTCGCCCAGGCCGGCGGTGACCGGGCCGACCCGCTCGCCCGCTACGTCATCGACGACGAGTTCGGCGACCTCGCCCACAAGGAAGAAGGCTGGGCCAACCGCATCCTGTTCTGGCGCCGCGACGACGCCGCCAGCCAGGCCCCGACCACGACGCAGACCGCCAGCGGCGCCGTCACCATCGATGCGGCCAGCGAGTACGCCCGGATGCAGGCCCTGACCGGGGGCCGCGCCGGCATCGTCATCGCTCCGCGCCGCGACACGGGGTTCAAGCTCCCCGGCCTCTAGGCGGTTGGCCGGGCCGTCAGGCCCTGGCCGCCCCGGCCCTGAGCCCGCGTTCCGCCAGAGCCACGACGGCCACGCCGCCGATGGTCAGGGCCGCGCCGGTGAGAATCTGCGCCGTCAGGACATCGCCCATGAACAGCCATCCGATCAGGATGGAGACCACGGGCGTAGCCAGCAGATAGGGCGTGACCCGCCCGGCCTCGCGCTTCTGCACCAGCCAGAACACAAGGGTGGTGGCCAGCACCGACGACACCAGTCCCGCCCATACCACACAGGCCCAGACCAGCGCGTCGGCGTCCCGCAGGGCTTGCATCTGCCCGCGTTCGAACATGGCGGAGCCGAAGGCGAGGGTCGGCAGGGCCACCAGCGCCAAGAGCCCCTGCATCTTGAGCGGCGGAATGGACGTGGTCCGGCGTGCGATCACCGTCGTCATCGCCCAGGCCGCGCTGGCGGCGATGCCCACCAGGATCGCTTTCCAGTCGGTGATGGCGTGGGGGTCCAGCGTCATCCACGCGACGCCGGCGAAGGCGACGCCCATGCCGATCAACGCGAACCGCGACAGGCGCTCGCGCAGCAACAGGAAAGCGAACAGGGCCGTGAACGGCACCCACAGCTGGGCCGCCACCGACACGGGGCTGACGTCCTGGGCCAGCCAGAAGGCCAGGTAGATCAGCCCGTAGTGGATCGGCCCGCCCAGCCCGACGATGATCAGCAGGCTCTTCCAGTTGGGGAATGGCGGGCGCACGAAAGGGATCAGGCAGGCCGCGGCGATGGCGAAGCGCAGGGCTCCGACCAGCAGCGGGGGCATGGTCTCGGTGGCCAGCTTGGCGGCGGCGTTGTTGACACCCCAGATCACCACCACCGCGACGATGGCGGCGATCTCGACCAGGGAAAGCGGACTGTGCGGCTTGTCGGGAGTGGTCACCCGGCCCGATTAGCTCGGCGGGCCTACGGAAGCGAGAACGCCGCCTGACACTTTGCATTTCCGAATGTGGCTCAGAACTCCGGCTTGAACAGCATCAGGGCGTAGATGGCGATCACCGCGGCGAAGGCCGGCCAGCCGAGGACGAACCACAGCCAGTAGAGCCGATCGTAGGCCGGTGGCAGGTTCGCTCCGCTGGACGCCGCGGCCGCCGCGACGCGGGCCATACGCTGCTGGATCCACACCACCGGCAGCCAGCACAGGCCGGTGAGGCCGTAGAGCCCGTAGGTCGCCAGCAGCCACGGCTCGGTCAGACCGTATCCCTGCAGGCGGATCAGCCACAGGCCGGTCAGCGGCTGGATCACCACCGCCGTGGCGGTGAAGACGAAGTCCGCGACCACGACGATCCGGGCCACCGCGGCGACAGTCGGGGCGCTGCGTGTTCGCGTCGCCCAAACCATGAAGAAGGCGATGCCCAGCCCGGTCCCGAACAACACCGCGCCGGAGAGGACGTGGATCAGCTTCAGCACGGCCGCGAAGTCGATCATCGCCTTGCATCCGTCGCGGCCACAAACAGGCAGAGAGCCATCATCGGCAGCACTTTGAGCCAGGGGCCGAGCGGGTCGATCCAGTAGTGCGGCAGGCTGACCGTGCCGGCGATCAGATAGCCGACGGTGGCGAGGGCCATCACCATCGCAACCCGCGCGGTCCAGGGGCGGACCAGCAGCGCCAGCCCGAGCACGACGTCGAGCAGGCTCCCCAGCCAGGCGATGGCGGCGGTGCTGTCGCCATAGCCGCCCTCCCGAAGAATCTCGACCGCCCGCCCCCACCCGGGACCAAAGCTGATCAGGCCGGTCGCGGTCCAGAACAGGCTCAACGCGACGATCGCTACCGGACGCAGGAACCAGAGCCGCGCGTGCCAGACGTCCTGAACACAGGCAGGCGCCTCCGACAGGCTCCCGGCCAAGGTCCGGGGCCGAACGCCGAGAGCCGCGACCCAGTCGTCGGGCTGGCCCTCCACATTGTGGTTCATCTGCCGCAGCGAGGTCGACCTGAGCGGCGACGACCATCCCAGTCGACCCGCCAGATCGCCCAGCGCGATCACCGGGGCGGTCAGCACGGCCGGCGCGGCGAAGACCGGCGCCGGGCGGAGGCCCAGCCATCCGCGATAGAGCACGAGGATCTCGGCCAGCGTCAGGCTTTGCGGTCCGGCGACGTCGAGACTGCGCCTCGCCGGCGCCCCAGGCGTGAGGCCAGCGACGACGGCGGCGCAGACGTCTTCCATGGCGACCGGGCGGAAGCGCTGTCCGCCGCCGGGCGCAGGGATGAAGAGCGGAAACGCCGCCAGGGCGCGGATCAGGCCCGTACCGCCGAACACCCCGCGCGCCACCACCAGCGACGGCCGCAGGATGAGCCAGTCGAGCGTGCTGGCCTCGAACAGACGCTCTGTCTCCTGCTTGGTCTGCCCATAGGCCGTGCCCGCGGCCGCCTCGGCGCCGACGGCCGAAAGATGGATCACCCGGCGGACACCCTCGCGGTCACACGCCTCGATCAAGGCGCGCGGCCCGGTCACGTGTGCGATCCACGTGCTGTCCCGGCCGCTGTCCTGAAGCACGCCTACGCAGTTGACCACCGCGTCGACACCGCGCAGCAACGGGGCCCAGTCCGTGGCTCTTGTCAGGTCGAAGAAGTCCGCGCGAACCCAGTCATGATCCGGCGCCCGGCGCGCGGCGGCGGCGACGTCCCTCGCACCGGCGCGCACCGCCCAGCCGGCCCTCGACAGGGCGGCCGCCACATGCGCGCCGATAAAGCCGTTGGCGCCGAGGACGAGGACGCGAGGCGCGCCGGTCATCCGCGTGTCCTGATCAGAACGGAATGTCGTCGTTCAGATCGTAGCTCTCCTTGGGGCCGCTGGGCTTGTTGGCCCCGCCGGTCGAGAAGCCGGAGGAGTAATCGTCGTCGCCGCCACGCGGGGCGCCGCCGCCGTCACGGCCGCCCAGCATGGTCAGTTCGCCGCGGAATTTCTGCAGCACGATCTCGGTCGTGTATTTCTCGACCCCGTTCTGCTCGTATTTGCGGGTCTGCAGCGAGCCCTCCACGTAAACGGTCGAGCCCTTCTTCAGATAGTTCTCGGCCACCTTGACGATGTTCTCGTTGAAGATGACCACGCGGTGCCATTCGGTCTTCTCCTTGCGCTCGCCGGTAGCCTTGTCGCGCCACTGTTCCGAGGTCGCGAGCGACAGGTTGGCGACCCGTTCGCCGGAGTTGAGCGTGCGGATTTCCGGGTCCTTGCCCAGGTTGCCGACCAGAATGACCTTGTTGACGCTGCCCGCCATCATCGAATCCTTTTTTGTGGGCCTCTCGTGCTGGGCACGGATTGAGGCCGGTTGTTCACAGGACCCACGACGGAGCGCCGACGGGGCCGATATCTTGATCTCGCGGTCCGCAACCTAACCGATCACGGACTGATGTTCCAGTTTTGTTCGCTACTGTCCCGGAGCCGGGGGCGGCGCGGCCACGCCGACCGGCCGGCCGCTTTCGTCCCGCGTGATCGCGCCGGGAACCGCCAGGCGGCCGTCTCCTGTCCGGGCCAGGAAGATGAAACGGGCGCCGTCCAGAGACTTGCCGACCCAGATCCCTTCCTGGTCAATGAAGATGTACTGGCCCTGGTAGGCGCCGGTGATCTCCTGCCGGCTGCCGCCCTGGCGGAGGAAGCGCACGCGCATCTCCTCCAGGCGGGCCGCGCAGTGCTCGAGCTGCGGCTGACCGTCGGCGAGCTTGTTGAACACGGGCGCCTCCCCGGCTTCACCGGCTTCGACGGCGAAGCAGACGCCGCGCTCATACGGAGCCTCGACCGCATCGTTGCAGGCCGCCATGGCCAGGGCGCCGACGCCGGCGGCGAGGAGAGGAGCAACGCGGGTCATCAACGGAGGTCCGGGAACTGGCAGCTGCGGTCCTGTTCGACCAGGGTGCGGAAGCGATTGTTGTCCGGCGACTGCTCGACCCGACGGGGCACCAGTCGCAGGGTGGTGTTGCCCCACCGGCCGTACAGCGCGTCGCCTGGGCGGACGCAGGTGCCCGAATAGAGCGCCTGGACGCAGGCGTTGAGGCTCATGTTCGAGGACAGGGAGCGCCAGTCGGAGCCGGTGTGGCGCAAGCACTGGGCGCCGCCGGCGGCCTGCGCCTGGGGCTGCTCCGGCTGGCCCGGATCGAGCGTCTCGGGCGCGGGTTGCGGCCCGGCGTCGACCACCTCGACAGGCGGTTCGATCACGGGAGCGGCCGGCAGGGCGACCAGGGCGCCGGTCTCGTCGACGCCTACATCGAGAGCGTCCGTCGCCAGACCGTTGCGGCGGGCGCAGTCCGCCAGCGTCGCCATGCCCGCGAACTGGCCGTCGACATAGCAGCGAAGCTCGCGGGTCGTGTTGAGCTCGGGCGCATCGGCCACATCGACCGTCAGGCCGCCTTGGGCGGCCGGCGGCGGGGCGGGATCGCGGTCGCGGCCGCTGGAGAAGATCAAGGCGATCACCACCGCGGCGACGACCGCCACAGCGGCGCCGATAGCAATAAGGATGCGGTTGTCCCTGGGCATGAAAGGCTCGCGCGGCTGGAGAGTCCAATAACCCCGCCGGGCCATGCCGCGTCAACGGCCTTCGTCCGCAGTCGGGTCCTAGCCGCCCAGCCGCGCCAGGGCGGCCTGATAGTTCGCCAGCTGGTTGCTCAGATAGGCGGGGACCGGGCCGTTGGCGGCGGCCGACGCGCTGGCGGCGGGATCCAGCGAGCGGTAGGCATCGCGGACCGCCTTCATCGCCGCCTGAATACGCTCGCCGGCGGTCCTGGCCAGCGCCGCGTCGCCGAGACGGAGGTCGCCCGGAAGGCCGAGCCCGAACGTCTTGCGCACGTCGTCGCCAGCCGTGGCGCCGATGTAGCCAGACGAAAGGCCCAGTCCGGCCAAGGCGTCCCGTCCCGTCTCGCCCGGCGTCAGCACCGCGCCGGACTTGCCGTCGCGCGCCATGATCGACAGGCGCTGGAAGCCGCCGGTGGTCGTGGTGATCTCGCCGTCCTTGCCGGTGACGGAGCCGCCCTTGGACGCCACCGTCACCTTCAGCTTGCCGTTCGAGGCGATCTCGATCTTGCGGGCCAAGGTCGCCAGGGTGTCCTTGGCGGCGATTGTCACCGACACCGAGCGGCCGCCGTCGGCCGGGCTGATGTAGAAGCGGTCGCCGACCCGCAGCGAGGTGGCGTCGACCAGGCGTTTCGAATCGCTCTGGTCAATCTCGCCGGCGGGCAGGCCGAGCCGGTCCAGCACGCTCGCCCCGCCCGACGCGACCGCCAGGGTCAGCGGGCTGGCCTGATCGCCGTCGCCGGACCAGGTCCTTTCATACTCGACCGCCCCGGTGAGCGGGTCGAGCCGCACCAGATAGCCTCTCGTCGGATCCGTTTCATCGGCGGCCGGGTCCCGGTCGGCGACACCCGTGATCCAGACCTTGCCGTTGTGGATCTTGACGTCGGCGGCGCTGTCGTCGCCCGCCCCCCCATACCAGGTCATGCGGTCGCCGACCCCGGCCGTCAGGTCGCCCGACAGGGTGGCGACGAAGACGTCCTTGCCACCGGAGTGGGCCGTGGTCACGGTTCCGGCCGACAGGCCGCTGTCCCGGCTGGCGCCGGTGATAACGACTTGGCCGCCGGACACGGCCATGCCGCTGATCTCGCCGCTGATCTCGCCGAGATCCCGGGTCGAGGCCAGCGTCGGCACGCCCTCGGCGTCGAGGGTGAAATGACGCACGACGGCCCGGCCGTTCTCGACGCCCGCAGTATAGAGGTTCGGGCCGTCTACGGTCATCGCGTCGACGCTGTCGTCGCTGACGCTTCCGAACTGGCTCGTGGCCGTGGCCTTGGCGACAATACCGGCGGTCGGATAGGGCTCTCCCGCCTTGAACGCCTGAACGTAGCCGTCCCAGCCGCCGACCGCCGCACCCCCTGTCACGGCCGATTTGGCGCGACCGGCGATGTAGACCGTCCCGTCCGGGCCGAAGCCGACCGAGGTGGCCTCGTCGGCGGCGCGGGCGCCGCGACGCTGGCTCCAGAGTTCCTGACCTTCCTTGTCGAATACGGTGACGAAGCTGTCGGCGACGTCGGCGACGGCGCCCGTCTTGCCGGCGTCCGCAGCCGAGGTGTTCAGCGCCCCGGTGACCGAACCCGCCACGGCGACGTCACCGTCGGCGTCGATGGCGATGGCGTAGCCGCTGGCGGTCGAGGCGGCGCCGAGCGTCCGCGTAGCCACCAGACGGCCGGCGGAGTCGTATTTCATCAGGGCTACATCCCGGACTCCCTTGATCGGCTGGGTTTCGGGGCCGGCGGCGACGTCCGCCACAATCCACAGCGAGCCATCGGGGCCGACGGCGCTTGCGCGAACGGCGTCCACGCCCTCAGGCAGCGCATCCTGCGACAGGCGGCCCGCGACCCAGTGGGTTTCGCCGATACCGCCGGCCGCGGGCTGGGCCGCCGCGCCGGTGTCGCTCTGGAATTTCAGCAGCTGGGCCGCGCCCGCCGTCCCGGACGACTGCACGACATAGACGGCGTCGGAGGTTTCGGGGGCTGAGAAGCCGACGGTCTCCGTCGATGTGGCCCGGATGGCCAGGGCCCATTTGTCCGGCCCCGCCGGAAGGGTCACAGGCTTGCCGTTGACCTGGATCGTCTTCGCATCCGCCTTGATCTGCTCGCGGCCGAGACGGGTCTGGAAGCCGGCGGCCTCGAGCTTGCCGTTGATGTGGATCAGGACGTTGTCGAGGGTCCGCGGCGTAGCGCCCATGTCCGCGAGGTCGATCGGCACCGCCGTGGTCTGCGAAGAGGTCAGGCCGACGGGCACCTTGATCGTGATGCTGAAGCGGGTGTCGCCTTGGAAGGCGGCGACGGGCATGTCGACGGAACCCTCGTGGATCGGGCCGGTGATCGACCGGGCGCTGTCCCGCGGCACGGCGGCGGTGGTCTTGCTGGTCATCTTCGACGCGCCCTGCACCATGCGGATGTCGTCGAACTCTGCGCTGGACAGCCACGAGCCGATCTCGGTCAGGCCGGAAGAGAAGCGTTTGGTCAGCTGGGTCAATTCGAGGCTTCTGACGCCCTTTGTGGCCGACCGGTTGACCAGGGCGTTCAGGGTGTCCAGGCCCTGGTACAGGGCGAACAGCTTGCGATAGTCGGCCGAGGCCGACTTGACGTCCAGCTGGGCGGCGTCCTCGTTAATGAGTTTCCGTCCGCCCAGGGCCGCGCGCACGAGCGCGTCCTGCTTCGGCGGCTCGACGCTGGTGGACCACGGCGGCGTGGGCTGTTTGCGGGCGGCCTGGCTCAGGGCGGCGGCCGTCGTCGTGTCCAGGGCGAGAGGCGCCGTACCGCCGAACAATCCGAGAAGATAGCTGTTGCTGATCACAGGGCGCTCCCGCCCGCCAGTCTGACGGCGCGAGCGTAACGAGGCCTTAACATCCGCCGCCGGAGCGACTCCGAACGCGACTCAGGGAACAATGGCCGACGGCGGTGGTTGAGCCCTCGCCGTTGAAGCAGGAGACGTGCCGCATGTCTGCCTTCGTCGAAACCCTGAGATCGCTGCTCGCCCTGTACGGCTTCGGCCATCGCGCCCAGCGGCGGCGGCCCGCCCCCGTCTATATCGGGCGCTCGGGAGCCGGACGCATCTGAGGCCTAGCCGCCCCGGAACAGGGACAGGATGATCTGCGGCGCCTGGTTGGCGATCGACAGCGACTGCGCGCCCAGCTGCTGCTGAACCTGCAAGGCCTGAAGGCGCGCGCTTTCCTTGGCCAGATCGGCGTCGACCAGGTTGCCGATACCCGACTCCAGCGTGTCCACCAGTTTGGTGACGAAGCTCTGGTGCGCCTCGATCTGCTTGGCCTGGGCGCCGATCTCGCCGAGCGACGCGTTCAGCTGGGTGATCGAATCGTCCAGTCGGGTCAGGGCCTGGGTCGCGCCGGTCAGGGTCAGCAGGCTGTCCGACGTCGACAGCTCGATGATGGCACCGCCGAGGCTGAGGTCCTTGGCCGAAAGGGTGACGAAGGAGGTCGCATCGGCGTTGGCGAGGAAGCGGATGCCCGTCGTCAGCGAGCCGTTGAGGATGTTGCCGCCGTCGAAGGTGGCGTTGTCCACGGCCGAGGCGATGGCCTTCAGCAGGGCCTGGAAGTCGGCGTTCAGCAGTTCGCGCGACTGGGTCTTCAGCGACGTGTCCTTCGCCGCGACGACCTTTTCCTTGAGCTGGTTGAGCAGGTCGGAGACCGATTCGCCGGCCGAGAGGGCGACGTCGGCGATCGAGGTTGCCCGGTCGAGGCTCTGCTTGACCGCGCTGAGCGCGCCGACATCGGCCCGCTGCTGCTGGGCGATAGCCCAGATGGCGGCGTTGTCCTTGGCGCCCTGAACCTTCAGTCCGGTCGAGATGCGGCTCTGCACATCGCCCAGACGGTCGTTCGTGCGCGTCAGGTTCTGCAGCGCGATCGCGGCGGAAGTGTTGGTATGGACGCTGTTCGTCATCCGACTCGGCCTTTCAGGTTTGGCCAAGGCTAGGAGACGAACCGTGCACACATGGTTAACGGCCGCTAACCACGCGTTTTTACCGCGCGGATCGCTCCTGCGCGGCGGGTCGTGCCGAATACGCTGTGGCGTCAGGCCTTGGTGTCGATCACCGAGCCGGCGCTGTACTGGGCCGTCCGCATCAGGTCGACGACCTGTTCACGGGGCAGCTGCTTGACGACTTCGCCGGTGATCCGGTCCAGCGTCTTGTAGATGAAGGACCCCGACTGCGGCCCCTCCTCGATCACCAGGCGGTAGCGGGCGGCCTGCTCGGCTTCCTGCGCGAACCTGGAATCGTGGAAATCGCCGCCGGCGGTAGCCGCGGCGGCGGGCTGAACGGCGAGAACGCCGATCGGGTCTATCCTGGCATTGCTCTGCATCTCTCCTTCCGCCGACGGTCAGCCGGCGTCTCCGTGGGGGCCCGGATCGGTCGGGCGGGGGCG
>NZ_DASWTO010000080.1:0-7281 GCF_036402095.1 Brevundimonas sp.
ACGCGTCTTGTCGGATCATGCGGGAAACCATCGGGGGCTGGCGTCGGCTCATCAGGCGAGCCCGCCGAGGAATTTGAACAGGCTCAGCTTCTGCAGGTCGTTCCAGGTGGCGAACAACATCAATCCCGCCAGCAAAGCAAGACCGACGCGATAGCCGACTTCCTGAACACGTGCGGGGACTGGCCTGCGCGCCACAGCTTCATAGCCGTAGAACAGAAGGTGGCCCCCGTCGAGGACCGGGATCGGCAGCAGATTAACAATGCCGATTCCGATCGAAACCAGGGCGGCGAGCTGAATCAGGTTGATCAGCACGTTGAGCGCGCTGAGGGTCGGATCGTCGCTGGCCGCGGCGGACTGCTGGGTGATGCCGCCCGCCGCCTTGGCGATGCCGATAGGCCCGTTGAGCAGGTCGCCCGACTCCTTGCCGGCGAAGATGCGGCCGACATAGGTCAGCGTGCCGCCGATGGTGGAGCCGATCCGCTCGACGCTGCGGGCGCCCGCCTCGATCGGGTTCAGGCGACGATACTGGATGTCCGAGCGCAGCGGCTGGATCCCGAGGCCGATGCGCGCCACCCGGACCCGGCCCGCGATGGCGTTGTTCTCGACCTGACGGACCGGGGTGGCGATCAGCTGGACCTCCCTCCCCGCACGATCGACCACGAAGCGAAGAGGATCCCCGGCGCTCAGCATGACGATCTCGGTGACGTCGGCCCCCTCGTCGACCGCACGGCCATTGACCGACCGGATCAGGTCGCCCGGCAGGAAGCCGGCGGCCGCGGCGGGCGAGCCCGGGGCGACCTGGCCGACGCGCGGCGCCGCGGTCACTTCGCCCAGGGCCATGAACAGGCCTGTCAGCAGCACCATCGCGAGCAGGAAGTTCGCCGCCGGGCCGGCCGCGATGATCAGGGCGCGCTGCCAGATCGGCTTGAAGTGGAAATAGTCGCGCTCGGCCCCTGGGCCGTGCTCGGCGATGACCCGCTGGCGCAGCTCGGCCAGCCCGGCCTGATCCGGCACGCTGGAGGCGTCGAGGTCGCCGGAGAATTTGACGTAGCCACCCAGCGGCAGCCAGGCGATGCGCCATTCCGTGCCGTGGCGGTCGGTACGGCCGACGATGGTCTTGCCGAAGCCGACCGAGAACCGGTCGACCTTCACGCCGAAGGCGCGCGCCACGAGGAAATGGCCCAGTTCGTGGATGGTGACGATGAACGTCAGCACCAGCAGGAACGGCACGATGTAGAGCAGCGCCTGGCCCAGGAAGCCCGTCATGCCGTTATGTCACCCTCCGCCGTTCAGGCCGCCGCGGCCAGACCCCGGACGATCGACTCCGCCTCCCGCCGCGCCAGCGCATCCACGGCCAGAGCCGCATCGCAGGCGTTGCGGGAACCGGAATCCACCCCCGAGGCCGTCACGCGCGACAAGGTGTCGGCGACGACTGCGGCAATATTGAGAAAGCCCAGACGCCGGTCAAGAAACGCCAGCGCCGCCACCTCATTGGCCGCGTTGAAGACGATGGGCGCAGACCCGCCGGCCCGCAGGGCGTCGCGGGCCAGCCTGAGGGCCGGAAACCGGGTCTCGTCCGGCGCCTCGAAGGTCAGGCGGCCAAGGGCGGCGAGGTCCAGCCTCGGCGCCGGCCAGGCGATCCGCTCGGGCCAGGCCAGGGCGCAGGCGATCGGCGTCTTCATGTCGGGCGGCCCCAGCTGGGCCAGGGTCGAGCCGTCGACGTACTCGACCATGCTGTGGATGATCGATTCCGGATGCACCACGATGTCGATCCGGTCGGCGGGCATGTCGAACAGATACGCCGCCTCGATCGCCTCCAGTCCCTTGTTGGCCATGGTGGCGCTGTCGACCGAAATCTTGGCCCCCATGCTCCAGTTTGGGTGGGCCACGGCCTGTTCCGGCGTGATGTCGGCCAGGGCCTCGCGCGGCGTGGACCGGAACGGCCCGCCCGAGGCGGTCAGGACCAGCTTGCGGACCTGATGCGGCGCCTCGTGGGGAAACACCTGGAAGATGGCCGAATGCTCGGAATCCACCGGGATCAGCCGGCCTCCGGAGCGTCGCACCCGCTCGATCAGGGCCGGGCCGCAACAGACCAGGCTTTCCTTGTTGGCCAGCGCCAGCGTGGTTCCCGTCGCCGCCGCCGCCCAGGCCGAGCGCAGGCCGGCCGCGCCGACGATGGCCGCCATGACCCAGTCGGCGGGCCGGGCGGCGGCCTCGATCACCGCCCCCTCCCCGGCCGCGGCCTCGACCCCGGTTCCGGACAGCGCGTCCTTCAGTTCGCCCAGACGGGCGGGGTCGGCGGTGACCGCCAGCCTGGGCTTCCAGCGTCGCGCCTGTTCGGCCAGCCGGGCGATATTGGCCCCGCCTGTCAGGGCCTCGACCTCGAAGGCGCCGGTTCCGCTGGCCTCGGCCTGCTCCATCAGCTCCAGCGTCGAGGTTCCGACCGATCCCGTCGAGCCCAGAACGGTGACCCGGCGCCGGATCATGATCCCGCCCCGAAAGTCACCACCAGCAGCCGCCCGCAGGCGACGACCACGACCGCGAACATCAGGCCGTCGACCCGGTCCAGCAGGCCGCCATGCCCCGGGATCAGCTTGCCCGCGTCCTTGACCCCGTAGCGCCGCTTGAGCGCCGATTCCCACAGGTCGCCCGCCATCGTGGCCAGCGCCGCGGCCAGTCCGAGCACGCCGCCCCAGACCGGGCCGACCCCCATGTCGAGGAAGGTCGCCAGCAGCACCCCGGCGACCGTCCCGGCGACCAGGCCGCCGATGAAGCCCGACCAGGTCTTGTTCGGCGAGAAGCGCGGCCAAAGCTTGCGGCCGCCGATCAGGCTGCCGACCATATAGGCCATGATGTCCGAGGCCCAGGCGATGATGAAGGCGGACACCGTCCAGGCCAGTCCGCTGGGCTCCGTGCCGTTGCGGAGCCAGATCAGCAGCACCGCCGGCCAGCCGAGGTAGAGGACGCCGTAGGCCGCGTCGAGCGCCTCCTGGCCCCGGCTGCGCGCGAACAGACCCGCGGCCGCCGCGCAGAACACCAGCATCACCAGCGCCAGCGACAACTGCTCGACATGGGCCGAGATGACCGCCGCGAACAGGCCGAACCCGACCGCCCCGGCCATCAGCCGCCAGGCGGTCGCCGCGCTCATCATGGCCCATTCCACGGCCAGCAGCGCGCAGGCTACGAGCATCAGGGCGAGGAACCACAGACCGCCGGCCCAGATGCCGAGCACCGCCGCCGGCGCCAGCACCACGGCCGAGGCGGCCCGGAGGCCTATGTCGCCGGCGCGCATCGCCATCAGCTTGCCGCGAGGGCGGGCGTGGAGGACAGGCCGCCGAAGCGGCGGTCGCGATCACGGTATTGCCGGACCACGTCCGCCAGCGCCTCCGCCCCGTAGTCCGGCCACAGCACGTTCTGGAACACCAGCTCGGCGTAGGCCGCCTCCCACAGCAGGAAGTTCGACAGCCGCTGCTCGCCCGAGGTGCGGACGATGACGTCGACGGGCGGCCCGCCGGCGGTCGACAGACCCAGCCCCAGCGTCTCCTCGTCGAGCGGTCCCGTCGCCTCTCCGGATCGCACGCGCTCGGCGTAGAGCCGGGCGGCGTCGACGATGTCGGCCCGGCCGCCGTAGTTGAAGGCCACCTGCAGCAGGAATTTGTCGTTGTGGGCCGTGCTGGCCTCGGTGCGCTCGATGATCTGCGCGATGTCGACGGGAAGGCCCGTGCGACGGCCCAGAATCCGCATCCGCACGCCCTCGCGCTCGAGCCGCTTCAGATCGCTGGCGACGTACGAACGGACCAGCCCCATCAGGTCGGAGACCTCCTCGGCGGGGCGGCGCCAGTTTTCGGTCGAGAAGCCGAAGACGGTCAGGCAGCGGATGCCCAGGGCCGGCGCGGCCTGAACGGTGCGCTTCAGCGCCTGGACCCCTTCGCGATGACCCATGGCCCGGGGCAGGCCGCGCGCCTGCGCCCAACGCCCGTTGCCGTCCATGATCAGGGCGACATGGCGGGGCCCGTCGGACGCGGGCGGGGGCTCAGGGGGTTCGACGGGCATGACCGGCGCGTATCCTACGGCAAAACGCGCCGTCAAACCTGCATGATCTCAACTTCCTTGGCCTTCAAGGCCTCGTCGATGCGCTTGATGGCCGCGTCGGTGTCCTTCTGGACCTCGGCCTCCATCTTCTTCTGCTCGTCCTGGCTGATCTCCGAGGCCTTCTCGGCCTTCTTCAGATCGTCGTTGGCGTCGCGGCGGACGTTGCGCACAGCGATCTTCTGCTGCTCGGCGTACTTGCCGGCCAGCTTGGCCAGATCCTTGCGGCGCTCCTCGGTCAGCGGTGGCACCGGGATGCGCAGGGTCTGGCCGTCGACGATGGGGTTGAGGCCCAGGCCGGCGGCGCGGATGGCCTTCTCGACCGGCGTCACCATGCTCTTGTCCCAGACGCTGACCGAGATCATGCGCGGCTCGGGCACGCTGATCGCGGCCACGGCGTGCAGCGGCGACATCGAGCCGTAGGCCTCGACCTGGACGGGCTCCAGCAGGCCGGCGTTGGCGCGGCCGGTGCGCAGGCCGGAGAACTCTTCCTTCAGCGCGCTGACCGCCTTGTCCATCCGGTCGCGGTAGGTCTTCAGATCAGGCTTGGCCATGGCTTTTCTCTCGTTCTCGAATGGCTTGTCAGGCTGATTTAGCTTTTGAGGTGATGACCGTGAAGGTCCCCTCGCCGGTCAGCGTCTTGCGCAGGGAGCCGTCCTCGCGGATCGAGAAGACCACGATCGGAATGCCGGAGTCTCGCATCAGGGCGATGGCCGAGGCGTCCATGACCTTCAGGTCCTTCGCCAGCACGTCGTGATAGGTCAGGGTGTCGTAGCGCGTCGCCGTGGCGTCCTTCTTGGGGTCGGCGGTGTAGACGCCGTCGACGCTGGTGCCCTTCAGCAGGGCGTCGCAGCCCATCTCCGCGGCCCGCAGGGCGGCCCCCGAGTCGGTCGTGAAGAAGGGCGCGCCGACGCCGGCGGCGAAGATCACCACCCGGCCCTTTTCGAGGTGCCGAAGGGCCCGGCGGCGTACATAGGGCTCGGCCACCGCATTCATGGTCAGGGCGCTCTGCACCCGCGTCTGGACGCCGATCTTCTCCAGCGCCGCCTGCATGGCCAGGGCGTTCATCACCGTGGCCAGCATCCCCATGTAGTCGGCCGTGGCGCGGTCCATGTCGCCGGCGGCCTTGCTCAGCCCGCGGAAGATGTTGCCGCCGCCGATGACGAGGCAGATCTCGACCCCCTCGCGCGCCACCTGGGCCACCGCCTCGGCCACGGTGGCGACCGTCTTCATGTCGATGCCATAGGCCTGATCGCCCATCAGCACCTCGCCCGACACCTTCAGCAGGACGCGCTTGTAGCGGAACTCGGGCGGGGCGTCGGGCATGGGGGGTCCTTGGGGCGGAGGAATCGGCTCCTTATAGGAAGCCCGGCGACGGGTTCAAAGCCTCAGCACGATCGTCTCGACGATCGGACGGCGGTCCCAGATCTGCTGGCTCGCCTTCTTGAGCGCCCGCGATACGGCCTGTTCGATGACCAGCTCGTCCTCGAGCGCCTCCCCTTTCAGCTTCATCACCGCGGCCTCCGCCCGCTCGGCCAGGTCGTCCAGGGCGTCGCCCAGCGGCGCTTCCGCGTCGCCCGGCAGGCCGATGGCGCGCACGTCGATGTCGCTGACGATCTTGCCGCGCCGGTCCATGGCGAAGCTGACGATCAGCACGCCGTTGGTCGAGGCGTGACGACGCTCATGCAGGGCCTCGCCCTGTTCAGTGACCAGACGGCCGCCGTCGACATACAGCCGGCCGCTCGGGACCTCGTCGATGATGGCCGCCGGCCCGGGCGCCAGCCGCACCATGTCGCCATTGCGGGGCGTCACCGTCTCGGGAACGCCAATGTCCTTGGCCAGGTTGGCGTGTTCGGCCAGATGGCGGCGCATGCCGTGGGTCGGCACGGCGATCCTCGGCCGGGCCCAGGCGTACATCTGGCGCAGTTCCTCGCGGCACGGGTGGCCCGAGACGTGGATGCCGGGGTGGTCCCGCTCGGTGTAGATGCGCACCCCCCGATCGGACAGCTTGTCCTGCAGGCGGCCGACCGACAGCTCGTTGCCCGGGATCACCCGCGACGAGAAGATGCAGTGGTCGCCACGGCTGAGCGAAATGTACGGGTGGGTGCCCTCGGCGACGCGGGACAGGGCCGCGCGCGGCTCGCCCTGGCTGCCGGTGCACAGAAACAGGATTTCGTCGGCCGGCCAGACCCGCGCCTCCTGCTCGGACAGGAACGGCTGGATGCCTTGCAGCATGCCGACGTGCTTGGCCGCCGCGGTGATGCGGTGCATCGACCGGCCGGCCAGCGAGACACGCCGTCCGGCGGCCTCGGCCGCGCGGATGATGCTGTCCATGCGGGCCACGTTCGAGGCGAAGCAGCCGACGGCGATCTTGCCCTTCAGACCGCCGATCAGGCTGGTCAGGGCGTCGCGGACCTCGCCCTCCGACCCGGCCACGCCCTCGACGAAGACATTGGTGGAATCGCACACCATGGCCAGCACGCCCTCGTCGCCGAGGCGGGCGATGGCCCCGGAATCGGTGACGCCGCCGACGATGGGATCGTCGTCGATCTTCCAGTCGCCGGTGTGCAGCACCGTGCCCAGCGGGGTGCGGATCGCCAGTCCGTTCGGCTCGGCGATCGAGTGGGTCATGGTGATGAAGTCGACCGTGAACGGGCCCAGGTCGACCGTGCCGCCCAGCGGAATCTCGTGGATCTCGACCTGGTCGAGAATGCCCGCCTCGCGCAGCTTCTCGCGGATCAGGAAGGCGGTGAACGGCGTGGCGTACAGCGGCGCCTTCATCCGCGTCCAGAGCCAGCCGAGCGCGCCGATATGGTCCTCGTGGGCGTGGGTCAGGACGATGCCGCGGATGGTCTCGCCCTCGAGGAAGGCGGGATCGGGCACGATGACGTCGACGCCGGGCGTCGACAGGTCGCCGAAGGTCACGCCGACGTCGACGACGATCCATTGCCGGTCGCTCTCCGGCCCGTAGCCGTAGAGGTTGAGATTCATCCCGATCTCGCCAGACCCGCCCAGCGGCAGGAAGACGAGTTCGTCACTGGTTTGTTTTTTCATGCGCCCTTGATGTGGGTGTTCCGCCGCCAGATTTCGAGGAGGCCGCGGATGGTCAGGTCCGGATCGAACCGGTCGATTGAGTCTGTTGCGCCTTCGAACAGCGAGGCCACGCCACCGGTTCCGATGACCGTCATGGGC
>NZ_DASWTO010000081.1:0-8229 GCF_036402095.1 Brevundimonas sp.
GGCGCGCGCGGCGGCGGCGGCGGCCAGGGTCTCGGCGGCGGCGGCGCGGGCCGCTTCGGCCTCCTGCCGCAGGCTTTCGTCGGGCGAGGCGTGCGGCTCGCCCGTGACCGGGGCCGTCGCGACCCCGGAAACCTCCACCCCGGCGGCGGCCGGATCGGCGCGCTCGCCGGCCAGAAGCAGCGCATCCACCCGTCCGTCGGCGTCTGTCAGGGGCAGCATCGACCAACGGATGCCCTCGGCCGCGCCGCGCCGCGACACGATCGGCTCAGCCTCTCCCGCCGGCGCGGCGAGACCGGCGCGCAGGGCCTGGCGGCCTTCGACCCGCTCGTCCTCGTCGAGGAACAGGTCAGCGAAATCGCCCTCCGCCGCGTCGCGGCCCAGCACCAGCAGGGCGGTGCGGTTGGCCTCGCGCACCCGCCCGTCGGCGCCGACCACGACCAGGGCGCTGGAGGCGGCGTCGAACACGCGGCGGGTCAGGTCGTCGCCCGCCGGCGTCGCTTCGGGAGCCACGGGCTCGGGCGTCATCAGCCCCTCCGTCTCGACGATGGCGGCGGTGGAGCCGGTGATCTGGCCCAGTTCGTTCTCGATCGGCATGGCCGTGACCGAAACCAGCATCTTGCGGCGCGCCGCCGGATTGGCCAGCAGATGCTGGAATCCCCTCACCGTCTGGCCCCGCAGGGCGCGGGCGCTCGGCAGCAGATCGGGCGGACTGGGTCGGCCGTCGGGGAAGGTGATGCCCCAGGTGGCGGAGTGGAAACGCAGACCGATCAGCTCGGCGTCGCGGCGGCCCAGCAGCTGGTGCGCGGCGCGGTTGGCGAACACGAACTTGCCCTGGCGGTCGGTCTCGACGAGGGCCACGGGAATGGCGTTGAGCGTCTCGAACAGGCGCTTCTGGGACTCCTCGGCCACGCGCTGCACCAGATCGAGCTGGTCCGACGCGTTGACGTGCCGCGAGCGGTTGGTCGCCGCCAGCCACAGGCCGATCAGGCCGATGACCCAGCCGGCGGCCGCCAGACCGCCCAGAACCCAAACCCAGTTGACCTGGCCTTCCAGAAACATGCGCCCTGACTGTCCCGTTCTGGCGCCCCGCGGCGCCGTTCAGGCGACACCCTGCAAACGGCGAACCGGAACGGCCCGCTTTCCCCGCAAAGGCGACTAGACCGCGCCGGTCGATCGGTCCAGCGCGACAGGCATGCGAGAGGGCGGGGAAGGGCGCGGAAAGCAAGAAAGCCCGGTCGCGGGGACCGGGCTTCCTGGATCGACTGGAGCGGGCGAAGAGATTCGAACTCTCGACCCCAACCTTGGCAAGGTTGTGCTCTACCACTGAGCTACGCCCGCACTTCAGCCGGAGGCGGGCGTATAGCGGAGCGGCCCCGAACCCCGCAAGTCCCCTGCGCAGAAATTACGCAAGATCGCGCGCGCGCGGCCAGCCGCCGCCCGGCGAGCGACCCCGCCCCCGTTCCCCGCGTCAGCGCGGGGCAAGCCGGATCGCGCCGTCCAGCCGGATGCATTCACCGTTGATGTAGACGTTGCGGGCCAGTTCCAGCACCAGCGAGGCGTAGTCCGCGGGCGTGCCTAGCCGGCTCGGAAAGGGAATCGCGGCGGCGAGGGCGTCCTGGATCTTCTGTTCCATGCCGGCCATCATCGGCGTCCACATGATGCCGGGCAGGATGGTGTTGCAGCGCACCCCCTCCTGCGCGAGATCGCGCGCGACCGGCAGCGTCATGGCGTAGACGCCGCCCTTGGACGCCGAATAGGCCGCCTGGCCGATCTGGCCGTCCTGGGCCGCCACCGAGGCGGTGTTGACGATCAGGCCGCGCTCGCCGTCGGCCATCGGCTCCAGCGTCACCATCCCGGCCGCCGACTGCGACAGCACGCGGAAGGTGCCGAACAGGTTGACCCGCACGGTGCGCTCGAACTGGGCCATGTCGTGGGCCTTGATCTCGCCGGTGTCCTTCTTGCGCGAGACGGTCTTCATGCCGGTGGCGATGCCGGCGCAGTTGACGGTCAGCCGCTCCTGGCCGTGGGCGGCGCGGGCCTTCTCGAAACCGGCCGCGACAGAGGCGTCGTCGGTGACGTCGACCTTGCAGAACACGCCCCCGATCTCGGCCGCGATGCGCTCGCCGGCCTCCTCGTTGAGATCGAACAGGGCCACCCTGGCGCCGGTCGCCGCGATCGCGCGCGCCGTACCCTCGCCCAGGCCGGAGGCCCCGCCGGTGACCACTGCGGCGATGCTGCTGTCGAGTTTCATGGCGCGAGCCCCTATCTTGTCTGAACCTGAGTTTCGGCCGGGGGTTTAGCCGCCATGTCCGTCAAAGCCAAACCCGCCACGCCCGAAGAGGCGCTGGACCCGGCCCGGGCGCTCGTGCCCTCGGTGCAGCGGGTCAACGAGGTGCGGGTGCAGAGGGGCTTCTGGCCCAAGATTCGTCGCACCGCCTCGAAGATTCCGTTCGCCGGTCAGGCCCTGTCCGTCTGGTTCGCGGCCCGCGACCCCGAGACGCCCGCCGCCGCCAAGGGGATCATGCTGGGCGCGCTGGCCTATTTCGTCCTGCCCGTCGACGCCATTCCCGACATTTTCGCCGGCATCGGCTTTACCGACGACGCCGCTGTCATCGGGGCCCTGATCGCCACCCTGGGCGCCAATATCCGCAAGCGGCACAGGGAACAGGCGGCGCAGGCGCTGGAACGGCTGCGGCAGGACTAGCTCTCGACCGTCACGACCACCTTGCCCATCACTGACCGGTCGCCGAGCGCCTTGATGGCCTCGTGGGCGCGCTCCAGCGGGAAGGTCCGGCTGACGCGCGGCCGGATCTTGCCCTCGCTCCAGAAGCGGAACAGGTCCGCCATGTTCGCGGCGTGGGCGGCGGGGTCGCGCATCACCGCCGCGCCCCAGAACACCCCGATCACCGACACCGATTTCAGCAGCGTCAGGTTCAGCGGCAGGGCAGGAATGCCGGCCGGGAAGCCGACCACCAGATAGCGCCCGTTCCAGTCCATGGCCCTGAGCGCCGGCTCGCAGTAGTCGCCGCCGACCGCATCGTAGACCACGTCGGCGCCGTCGCGGCCCGAGGCGAGCTTGAGTTCGCCCGACAGCTCCTTCTGCGCCGCCCGGTCCATCTTGCCGGAGGGATAGATCAGCCCGTTGTCGGCCCCGGCCTCGAGCGCGAACTGGACCTTGTCGTTGGTCGAGGCGGCGGCGATGACGTGCGCCCCCATGGCCTTGCCCAGCTCGACCGCCGCCACCCCGACCCCGCCGGCGGCGCCGAGCACCAGCAGGCTCTCGCCCGCCTTCAGCTGGGCCCGGTCCTTCAGGGCGTAGTAGGAGGTGCCGTAGGTCATGGTCAGGGCCGCGGCGGTCTCGAAATCCATGCCGTCGGGAATCTTCATCACCGTGGCCGCCGGGACCGCCAGCCGCTCGACCATGCCGCCCCAGCCGGGCACGGCGATGACACGGTCGCCCTTGCGGACGTGGGTCACGCCCTCGCCGAGGGCCTCCACCACCCCCGCGACCTCGCCGCCGGGCGAGAACGGCCGCTGCGGCTTGAACTGGTATTTGTCCTCGATGATCAGGGTGTCGGGGAAGTTGACCCCCACCGCCTTCACCTCGATCACCACCTCGCCCTTCATCGGGCGCGGATCGAGCACCTCCTCGACCACCAGGGTTTCAGGGCCGCCGGGGGCCTTGGACAGGACTGCGCGCATCAGGGTTCTTTCTGTCAGGCCGGCGGCCGGGCCGGCGCCCGGCGGTTGGGAGAGGCCGGATCGATATGCCGCACCCAGCCGGTGATGGACAGGCGCGGGGCGCCGGCGAACGGGGCCACGCACGACACGGCGTGGGACTGGGGCACGCGAAACAGGTTGAGCGCGTTCCAGGCGGGACTGTAGGCCTCGGCCACGTGGCCGTCCTCGTCGATGAAGGTCAGCAGGCCGCCCCAGTCCGTCCGCCATTTCGGCGTCAGGTTCAGCACATAGGCGTAGAGCCGGCCGGACTCCGGCTTCAGGTCGTCGTGCTCGGTCAGATAATGGCCCGCCTCGTATCGGGTCGCCTGGGCGTCGACGTAGTTCGGGCGCGGATCGCCGGTCAGGGTGCGGATGAAACCCAGGAAGGCGGCGCTGTTCAGAAAGGCGTGGGCCGCCGCCAGCATCGGCGAGACCGGTTGCCGGGCCTCGACCAGATCGCTGACGCGCAGGGTGTCGAACATGTAGTGGAAGCCGTCGCGCGCCTCGGCATGGGCCAGGGTGATGAAGCGGGCCGCCTGTTCCGGGGTGAAGGTGTCGAGGGTCTCGACCGGAAAATCGATGGTCTTGCCGTCGCCCATGGTCGAGCATCGCCACTGCGTCTCTCCCGCCAGGGCGCCATGCAGGGCGGCGGCGGACTCCGGGACCAGGAAACCGGGAATGTGAATCCGCCCCAGGCGATTGAAGGCGGTCGTCATGCTCGCGGGCTTGAGGCCGGGATCAATTGCGATCTCCGCCGGTTTGGGCGGCGCGGCGTCTTGCCGAACTTGCATGAATCGCCCCTCAGCGCGCATGGACGGGGACACGAGGCCCGCGCCGGCGAACGGTAGCGGGCCGCAACGAGAGATAAAAGAGGCTCCATGACGGCGCGAACGGCCCTCATCCTTCACGGCGGCGCCGGCGCGCGGCGCGGCACGGACTACAGCCGCGAGGCCGTCCACATGCGCGAGGTCGTTGAGGCGATGAAGGCGCGGCTCGACGCCGGCGCGTCCGCCCTGGACGTCGTGGTCGAGGCCACGGTGATGCTCGAGGACTCCGGCCTCTACGTCGCCGGTCGCGGGGCCAGTCCCAATCTCGCCGGAGCCTACGAGCTGGACGCCAGCCTTATGGACGGGACGACGCGCGAGGCCGGTGCGGTCGCCGCGCTGCAGGGCTTCCGCAATCCGGTCCGGGTCGCCCGGGCGGTTATGCAGCACACGCCCCACGTGATGCTGGCGGGCGAAGGCGCAGCCCTGTTCGCCGCGGATCAGGGCATGGAGCCGATCGGCGACGAACCGGCATGGTTCACCCATGCCGGTCAGAACGACGACAACCACCCGCCCGGCGTCCGCCTCTCGCACGGCACCGTCGGCTGCTGCGTCCTCGACAGCCACGGCCGGCTGGCCGCCGCCACCTCCACCGCGGGCGTGTTCGGCAAGATGCCCGGCCGCGTCGGCGACACGCCCCTGCCTGGCGCCGGCAGCTGGGCCGATGGCCGGGTCGCCGTGTCCGGCACGGGCCAGGGCGAGTATTTCATCCGCGCCGTCGCCTGCGCCCAGGTGGCCTGGCGCGTGGAAGCGGGCCAGTCTCTGGCCGAAGCTGCGCGGGCGGTCATCGACGACGTCGGCGGCATGGGCGGCGACGGCGGCCTGATTGCGCTGGACCGCGACGGAAACATCGCCCAGCCGTTCAACAGCCAGGGCATGAAGCGAGCCTGGCTGACCCCCGGGGGCGAGATCGGCGTCGAGGTCTTCGGGCGCTGATTACGCAGATTTAATCCTCTGCGGAACGCGGTTCATCCACCGTTCACGGCGACGCTGGCCTAAGCGTCACGGGAGCAGGAGGTTCACCGTGAAGTCCATTTTCGCCGCCGCGGCCGTCGCCGCCTTGATCGCCACCTCGGCCTGCGCGCCGGTCGTCCACGGCGGCCCGCCCATCGCCCTGCCGCCGGGCCTGCAGGAAACCGCGCAGGTCGGTTCGATCACCATGTCCAGCGCCTGGCTGGATGCGGAAGAGGATTTTTCCGAAACCTTCTCGGAGGAGGTCCGCGAGGAGCTCGGCCGCTGCATGTACGGCACGGCGCCGATCAACGTCCGCATCCATGTCGAGCGGATGCAGCGCGCCGGCCGGGTGGAGATGCTGCTGAACGGCGAGGGCATGTACACGCTCGAGGGCACGGTCGAGTTCGTCGATCCGTCGCATGGCGACCGGATCGTCGGCCGCTTCCCGATCTCGGTCGCGACCACCGCCGGCGGGCGGCTGGCCGGTCTGGTCGGCGACCGCCAGATGATGGTCTCGGAAGAGTTCGGCCGCTCGATCTGCGAACAGGCGTTCGGCCGCAACCCGCGCGACCGCGGCCCGCACAACGCGACCTCGGGCTAACCGGGGCAAGGGCGGGAAAAAGGGCCGGCGGATCGCTCCGCCGGCCCTTTGTCGTGTCGGCCCTGCGCGGGTCGCCTGACCCGTCGCCGTCTATTCCGCCGCGATGGCCTCCGGCCCGCGGGCCAGGTTGCGCAGCACATAGGGCATCACCCCGCCGGCCTTGAAGTAGTCCAGCTCGGTCTGGTTATCGATGCGGCAGCGCACCGGGAAGCGGGCCATCTTGCCGTCCGACGGGCGGAACAGCTCGACCCACAGGTCCTGGCGCGGGCGCAGCCGGCCGACGTTGGCGTCCGACAGGCCGCGAATGGTGACGATCTCCTCGCCGGTCAGACCCAGCCGGGTCCAGCCCTCGGCCTTGAACTGCAGCGGCACGACGCCCATTCCGACCAGGTTGGAGCGGTGGATCCGCTCGTAGCTCTCGGCGATGACGGCGCGGACGCCCAGCAGGCGGGTGCCCTTGGCGGCCCAGTCGCGCGACGAGCCCGTGCCGTATTCCTTGCCCGCGAACACCACCAGCGGCCGGCCCTCGGACTGGTAGCGCATGGCCGCGTCGTAGATCGACATGACGTCCTGCGACGGGAAATGCTTGGTCACCCCGCCCTCGATATCCGGCGTGATCCGGTTGCGGATGCGGATGTTGGCGAAGGTGCCGCGCATCATCACTTCATGGTTCCCGCGGCGCGCGCCGTAGGAGTTGAAGTCCAGCGCGTCGACGCCGTGACCGGTCAGATAGGCGCCGGCGGGCGAGGTCTTCTTGATCGAACCGGCCGGGCTGATGTGGTCGGTGGTGATCGAGTCGCCGAAGATGGCCAGCACCCGGGCCTCGACAATGTCGGCGACCGGCGCCGGCTCCATCGACATGCCCTCGAAATAGGGCGGGTTCTGCACATAGGTCGAGGCGTCGTCCCAGGCGTAGGTCTGACCGCCCTCGACCTTGATGCCCTGCCAGTGCTTGTCGCCCTTGAACACGTCGGCGTAGCGCTTCGCGAACATGGCCGGGGTGACCGACTTCTTCTGGATGGCGGCGATCTCGGCCGAGGTCGGCCAGATGTCCTTCAGGAAGACGTCCTTGCCCTTCTTGTCCTTGCCGACCGGATCCTTCGAGATATCGATCCGCATCGAACCGGCCAGGGCGTAGGCGACCACCAGCGGCGGGGAGGCGAGATAGTTGGCCTGGACGTCGGGGTTCACCCGGCCCTCGAAATTGCGGTTGCCCGACAGCACGCTGGTGGCGACCAGGCCGTTGTCGTTGATCGCCTTCGAGATGGTCTCCGCCAGCGGGCCCGAGTTGCCGATGCAGGTGGTGCAGCCGTAGCCGACCAGGTTGAAGCCCAGGGCGTCGAGGTCGTCCTGCAGGCCGGCGGCGGTCAGATAGTCGGTGACGACCTGCGAGCCGGGGGCGAGGGAGGTCTTGACCCACGGCTTGACGGTCAGGCCGAGCTTGCGGGCCTTGCGCGCCACCAGGCCGGCGGCGATCAGCACCGAGGGGTTCGAGGTGTTGGTGCAGCTGGTGATCGCCGCGATGACCACGTCGCCGTCGCCGAGGTCGAATTTCTCGCCCTCGACCTTGACCCGCGGCGCATCGACCGGACGGTTGAACACCTCGGCCAGCGCCGTTTCGAACGACGGCGCGGCGACCGTCAGCTCGACCTTGTCCTGCGGCCGCTTCGGACCGGCCAGCGACGGCACCACCGTACCCATGTCGAGGTCCAGCACGTCCGTGAACACCGGGTCTTCCGAGGTCTCGTCGATCCACAGTCCCTGCGCCTTGGCGTAGGCCTCGACCAGGGCGACCCGCGCCTTGTCGCGGCCCGTGGCGGTCAGATACGAGATCGTCGCCGCGGAGACCGGGAAGAAGCCGCAGGTGGCGCCGTATTCCGGGGCCATGTTGGCGATGGTGGCCTGGTCCTCGATGGTCAGGCTGGTCACGCCGGGGCCGAAGAACTCGACGAATTTGCCGACCACGCCCTTCTTGCGCAGCATCTGGGTGACCGTCAGCACCAGGTCGGTGGCGGTGGCCCCTTCCGGCAGGGCGCCGGTCAGGCGGAAGCCGATGACTTCCGGAATCAGCATCGGGATCGGCTGGCCCAGCATGGCCGCCTCGGCCTCGATGCCGCCGACGCCCCAGCC
>NZ_DASWTO010000082.1:0-8342 GCF_036402095.1 Brevundimonas sp.
CGGGTCGTACTGGTAGCCCTTGCCGTAGCCGAGCGACTTCATGAGCTTCGTCGGGGCGTTGCGGATGTGGGCGGGGGGCATCAGCGAGCCGGTTTCCGCCGCCGCGCGCTTCGCCGCCTTGAAGGCCTCGTAGACCCCGACCGACTTGGGCGCGGTGGCGAGATGCACCACCGCCTGGGCCAGGGCCAGTTCGCCCTCGGGCGAACCGAGGAAGTCGTAGGTGTCCTTGGCCGCATTGGCGACGAGAAGGGACAGGGGGTCGGCCTCGCCGATGTCCTCGACCGCCATGCGGACGATGCGGCGGGCCAGATACAGCGGATCCTCGCCGCCGTTGAGCATCCGCGCCAGCCAGTAGAGGGCCGCGTCCGGGTCCGATCCGCGAACCGATTTATGCAGCGCTGATATGAGGTTGTAGTGCTCTTCTCGACTCTTGTCGTAAGCGGGCGCGCGCTTCTGCAGGATGCCGGCGAGGGCCTGGACGTCGAGCGGCTGGGCCGGCTCCATGCCGAACAACACCTCGGACAGGGTCAGCAGGTAGCGGCCGTCGCCGTCGGCCAGGGCGAGCAGGGCCTGGCGGGCCTCGGGCGTCAGCGGCAGGGCCTTGCCCTCCTGCGCCTCGGCCCGGATCAATAGTTGATTCAAGGCCTCGTCGTCGAGACGTTTGAGCACGAAGACCTGACTGCGGGACAGCAGGGCGCCGTTCAGTTCGAACGAGGGATTCTCGGTCGTGGCCCCGACCAGGGTGACGATCCCCTCCTCCACGAACGGCAGGAAGCCGTCCTGCTGGGCCCGGTTGAACCGGTGGATTTCGTCGACGAACAGCAGGGTCGACTGCCCCGCGGCGCGGCGCATCCGGGCCGCCTCGAACGCCTTCTTCAGGTCGGCGACGCCTGAGAAGACGGCGCTGATCTGCTGGAACTGGTAGCCGGCGGCCTGGGCCAGCAGGCGGGCGATGGTGGTCTTGCCGGTGCCGGGCGGCCCCCACAGGATCATCGAGCCGAGCCGCCCGGCCTCGACCATGCGCCGGATCGGCCCGCCCTCGCCCAGCAGGTGATCCTGCCCGACCACCTCGTCGAGCGTGCGTGGCCGCAGGCGGTCGGCCAGCGGCGCGTCGGGGGGGTGAATGCCGGAGGCTTCGAACAGGTCGGTCATGCGCCGCCAGAGATAGGCGTTCGCGGCGGCCATTTCACGCGTTAGTATGGGTCACCCAACGGAGAGGGCGACATGGCCGCAGATCACGACAAACAGGGGCCGACAGCCGGGATCACGCCGCACCTGACCATCCCCTCGCGCGGCGGCCAGGCGGCGGCGGAATTCTACCAGCGCGCTTTCGGGGCCGAAATTCTTGACCTGAAGCTCGCCGAGGACGGCGAGCGGATCATGCACGCCCACCTGCGCGTCAACGGGGCCAGCGTCATGATGCACGACGAGTTCCCGGAGATGAACGGCGAACAGGACATCGCACCCAAGGGGGTGACCCTGCACCTGCAGGTCGACGACGCCGACGAATGGTGGAACCGCGCCATTCTCGCCGGCGGCGTGCCGGTCTATCCGCTGGCCGACCAGTTCTGGGGCGACCGCTACGGCCAGTTGAAGGACCCGTTCGGCCACTGCTGGTCGATAGGGAGCCCGATCAGGGTGAAATAGCATGGCCTACGTGCCGCCCGACCCGCCGGTGATGCCCTATCTGATGGTCGGCAACGGCCATCGCGCCCTGGCCTGGTACGTGCGGGCGTTCGGCGGCCGCGAGGTCAACCGCTTCGACATGGAGGGCGGGCGGCTGGGGCACGCCATGATCGAGCTGGCCAACGGCGGCTCCATCTATCTGGCCGACGAGTTCCCCGAGATGATCGAGACCGTCGGCACGCTGGCGCCGGACAGTCTGGGCGGAACGACGGTGACGGTGGCGCTGGCCGTCGACGACGTCGACGCCTGGCTGGCGCGGGCTGAGGCGGAGGGCGCCTGCACGATCCGTCTGCCGGTCGACGAATTCTACGGCCGCCACGCCAAGCTGCGTGACCCCTTCGGCCACGTCTGGTCGCTGACGGGGCCGAAGCGGGACGACGGCTAGCGCAGCACGCCCGTAATACGCCGGCCGCGCCGCTCGATGATCACTTCGGAGCCGCGGCCCAGATCGGTCAACTGCTGCACCGACGTCACGGCGCGCCCGTTCACGACCATGACGATGTCGCCGCCCTGCAGCCCGCTGCGATGGGCGTAGCTGCCGCGCTGGACAGCGCCCACGATGACCCCGGTCGCGAACGGGTCGCCGCCGAGGCTGTCGGCGAGCGCGGGGTTTAGCGCCAGCACCTGCGCCCCGCTGAGCACGCCCGAACGGATCACCGTCGCCCGGTCGATGTCGGCGTCGCCCGGCAGCCGCTGCACCCGGGCGTTCAGCGTCGTGGGCCGACCATCGCGCAGCAGGGCCACCTCGACGCTGGCGTTGGGCTCGCGCGTGCCTACCCGGAAGTTGAGGCCGCTCTGGTCGTTGACCTCGGCGCCGTCGATGGCGGTGATGACGTCGCCCTCGCGCAGGCCGGCGCGGGCGGCCGGACCGCCGGGATAGACGTCGGTGACGACCAGGCCCTGCGGACGCTCGAGCCCGAGGCTGCGGGCGATGTCGGCGCTGACGGTCTCGCCCTTCACGCCCAGCCACGGGCGGACCACGGCCGTGGCGCCGCCGACGGCCGAGTCGACCACCTGCCGGACCGTCGTGGCCGGCACCGCGAAGCCCACGCCCGATGACGAGCCGGAGCGGGAGAAGATGGCGGTGTTGATGCCGATCAGGTCGCCATCCATGTCCACCAGCGCCCCGCCGGAATTGCCCGGATTGATGGCCGCGTCGGTCTGGATGAAGGAGCCGCTGTCGGAGATGCCCGTGTCGGTGCGGTTCAGGGCCGAGATGATGCCGTTGGTCACCGTCTGGCCGACGCCGAACGGATTGCCGATGGCCAGCACCAGGTCGCCGACCTGCTGTTCCTCGCGGTCGTCGATGTTGAGGACCGGCAACCGCTCGTCGACGCCCTCGAGCTGCAGTACGGCGATGTCGGAGCGCGGATCGGCCAGCACCACGCGGGCGGAGAACTCGCGCCGGTCGTTCAGGGTGACGCGGATCTGCTGCATGCCCTCGATGACGTGGTTGTTGGTCACCACCACCCCGTCCGCGCGGACGATGACGCCGGAGCCGACCGAGCCGGTCTGGCGCTGGCCCGGGATGCCCCAGAAGGGGTCGCGGTACTGCTGCACCCCGATGGCGGCGATGTTGACCACGGCGGGCGCCGCCTCGCGGACCACGGGGGCGAAGCTGGCCTTCATCGACAGGGCGTCGGCGGGCAGGACGCGGTTGTCGGCGAAGACGCCGTCCTGGGCCCGGGTGTCGTCGGGCCGGCCGCAGGCGGCGAGGGTCAGGGCGAGCGCGATGGCGAGGGTGCTGGTCTTCATCATCATCCGGATGGTCATGACGTCGCTATGCGCCGATTTCGCCCGGACTTTTCGACGCGATCAAGGCGCACGCGGGCTCAAACGGTTACGTTTTCCTCACGTTCCGCCCGCCGTCCGACCCGCCATCCGATCAGCGCCGCCAGCAGCAGGACGGCGGCGGCGAGAAAGAAGGCGAGGCCGGGATGCGGCACGGGCGCCCCCTCCCCGGCCGAGATCGAATAGACCCAGCCGAAGAACAGCGGCGACAGCACGCCGGCGATCGAGGCGACGCTCATGTTGGCGCCCTGCAGCTGGCCCTGCTCGTCCTCGCCGACGCGGCGGGTCATCAGCGCCTGCAGCGTCGGCATGGCCAGACCCCACAGGGCGTTGGGCAGCATGGCGAGGATGAACCAGAGCCCGTCCGGCGCCCAGCCCATGGCCGCGATGCCCGCCGTGCCGCCGAACAGGCCGAACACCATGGTCGCGCGGTCGCCGAAGCGCTTGACGACCGGGCCCACCAGAACCCCCTGAACCACCATGTCCAGCACGCCCACGAGGGCCAGCAGGAGGCCCACCTCGCCCGGCCCCCAACCGTAGCGCAGGGCCGCGTAGAGCACGAACACGGCCGAAAAGACGTGATGGGCGAAGTAGAGCAGGAAATTCACCACGGCGAGGCCGCTCAGCTCGGTGTGACGGCGCAGCAGGATCAGGGCGCCCACGGGGTTGGCCCGCGCCCAGTTGAACCGCATCCGCCGGTCGGGCGGCAGGCTCTCGGGCAGGACCAGCAGGCCGTAGAGGAAGGCCAGACCCGACAGGCCGGCGGCGAACCAGAACGGGACGCGCGGGCCGAACTCTCCCAGGAAGCCGCCCAGCACCGGACCCAGCACGAAGCCGCCCGAGAAGGCCGCGCCGATCAGGCCGTAGGCCCGCGCCCGCTTCGCGGGTTCGGTGATGTCGGCCATGTAGGCGTAGATGGTGGTGAAGCTGGAGGAGGTGATCCCGGCGATGATCCGGCCCAGCGCCAGCCACCACAGGTCGGGCGCCACGGCCATCAGCACATAGTCCATGGCCAGGCCGGCGCAGCTGATCAGGATCACCGGACGGCGACCGTACTGGTCCGACAGCGAGCCGATGATCGGCGAGCAGACGAACTGCATGCCCGCCCAGAGCGCTACGAACAGGCCATTGATCACGCCCGCGCGGGCGTTGGAGCCGACGAAATCCTCGATCAGGCCCGGCAGCACGGGGATGATGATGCCCATGGCCACGATGTCGAGCACCGCCGTCACCAGGATGAACGGCAGGGCGGCGCGATGGGTGCGGAGGCGGGACAGGGCGGACATGAAAGGGCTCGCGGGGACGGGCCTTCTACCCGCGATCAGGCGGAAAGTCAGCCGCGGGCGGGCTCCGCGTCCCGCCCGCAACCCCACATTGCCGAAGCTTAATGCCCCGCCGGGTTGCGCGGATCGACGAGGCGAGGTCAACCTGTCCGCATGACCGCTGTTATCGAAACGCCCGTTATCGAAGTCGTGGGGCTGACCAAGACCTACGGCGCCGTTCGCGCCCTCGACGGACTGGACCTGTCGATCCCGCGAGGCGGGGTCTACGGCGTGCTGGGGCCCAACGGGGCCGGCAAGTCGACCCTGTTCCGCATCCTGCTGGGCCTGATCCGGGCCAGCGACGGGCGCGCCAGCGTCATGGGCGGGGCCGTCACCGAGGTCAGCCACATGCGCCGCATGGGCTCGATGATCGAGACGCCGCGCTTCCCGCCCTACATGACCGCGCGGCAGGTGCTGCGCTGGCTGGCGCTGGAACACGGCGTGGGCGGCGAGACCGACATCCCCTACTGGCTGCAGCGGGTCGGCCTGACCGAGGCGGCGGACCGCAAGGTGCGCGGCTTCTCGGTCGGCATGATGCAGCGCCTCGGCGTCGCCGCCTCGCTGATGAGCCGGCCCGAGCTGGTCATTCTCGACGAGCCGACCAGCGGCATGGATCCGCCGGGAATCCAGGAGATGCGGGCCCTGATCCGCAGCCTCGCCGACGACGACGGCGTCACCGTCGTGCTGGCCAGCCACCAGCTGCTTGAGGTCCAGCGCGTCTGCGACCGCGTCGCCATCCTCAACAAGGGCAAGCTGGTGCGCGAGGGCGCGGTCACGGAACTGACCTCGGTCGGCGAGCGGCTGCGTCTGACCGTCACCACGGCGGCGAAGGCGCTCGAGGTGCTGGGCGCCCGCGGCGCGACCGAGGGCGAGGCCGTGCTGGCCGACGTGAAGCGCGACGAGGGCCCCGGCCTGATCCGCGCCCTCGTCGAGGCCGGGGTGGACATCCATGAAGCCCGCTGGGTCGGCACCGATCTGGAGAGCATCTTCTTCACCGAGACGGGCGCCGTGCAGGCGCCGGAGACGATCCATGCTGGTTGACGCCATCCGCGCGGAAGGCTTCCGCCTGTCGAAGAACCGCACCGCCCTGTTCTGGAGCGTGGTCTTCGTGCCGGTCATCACCGTGGTGATCGGGACCATCACCCAATTCGTGCTCAAGGCCAACGAAGCCAAGCTGCTGGCCGATTCCGACGCGCCCCCGGGGCTGCGCGACATGATGCTCAAGGGCGGCGAGCTCGACATGGCCGAGGCGCTGGTCGGCGCCGCCGGCAATCTCGCCAATCCGATGGTGCTGCTGTTCGTGCTGATCGGCGCGGCCACGCTGTACGCCGGGGATTACCGCTGGGAGACCTGGCGGCTGATCAGCGCGCGCAACAGCCGGCCGAACCTGCTGCTGGGCAAGCTGGCCGTCGTCGCCGGACTGGCGCTCCTGGCGATGCTGTTCATGCTCCTGGCCGCCGTGGCCGAGAACTTCATCCGCGCCGCGATCTTCGACCGGACCGTCGTTTTCGGCGCCACCGGCGAGGCCTTCGGACAGTTCGCCGGCCAGTTCGGCCTGTCATGGCTGCGCATCCTGCAGTTCACGATGATGGGGATGCTGGCCGCCTCGGTGACGCGGTCCTTGCTGGCCGCGCTCTTCGTGCCGCTGGTGATCGGCGTGGCGCAGTTCTTCTCGCCGCAGATGCTGACGCCGATGGGGATCATGCCCGACGCCTGGCTGGCGGTGCTGGTCAATCCGGGCGCGGCGGTAGACGCCATCAGCGCCGCCATCGCCGGCGGCGAGCGCGCCGCCGCCCTGCCCGCCGGCATCCTGCCCAAGGCGTGGACCAGCCTGGGCCTGTGGACCCTGCTGCCGCTGGCGGGGGCGCTGGCCTGGTTCAGGCGGCAGGATCTGTCGAAGGAATAGGCGGCGCGATCAGACGCCGGTCATATCCGTCAACGGAAAACGAGCGACAGCGGCAGCGATCCCCTTGGCGCGGTCAGGCTCTCCGCTCCGGCAGGCGTGCTTTCGCGGCTCGTAGGCATAGGTGGCCCTGTCGGCGACCACAGCCCGGTATTCGCCCACCCAGCCTGTCGGCAACGTCGCGACGAGGTCCTTGCTGGGAAGATCGAGACCCGGATCGGAGTCGCCGCAGGCCACGGCCTCGAAACGCTTCCGGGCGTGGGCAACGAATGTCAGACGGCGCGCCCGTGCCACATCGCCGGCAGCGAGATACCACTTCGCCGCCGAGACCAGGCACTGATCACGTGACCTCCACACCTGCCCCGCCAAAGTCGCGCCGTCGGTGGCGTCGCGGTCTTTCGTCTGACGAATGTCGAGGCAGGTCGCCAGTTCCTCGAAGCTTTCGTACAGCGGCAGGGTTTCCTGCGTCGGCGCGGGCGGGGCGGGTACGCCTCTGGCCTCAGCCCGGCGACGGGCGATCCGTTCGGCTTCGGTCAACCGCTCCTGCAGCTCAGCCTCGTCCTCGCGCCGCTCCTGCATGTCATCCAGGGCATAGAGGCCGATGATAGGGCTGAAGAAGACCATGGCGAAGCCTTTCGAGGCCTGATCGTCCGGGCCCTTCCGCCGGGTCTCCCAATGCTCGATGGCGCTGACGCGGCGGCCCTCAAGGCATGCGGAGCCATGCTGCGGCAGGCGGCCGCAAACCCATTCCCCTAGCAGCCGGGCCCCCTCGAGTTCCAGGCGAGCGCCATTCTCGAGTTGCAGCTGGCGCGGAACGCGACCGTCCAGGAGGTCGCCGCCTTCGGCCAACGGCGTCGCAACCATGACGACGGTCCGTTCGCCTCCGCACGCCGCGCATGACAGCGCCAGAACAGCAGCTGCGACCCGAAATACCGACATCGACCGTCTCGTCCTCCGACCGCTACGGTGCCTGACCCCGCTTAAAGAAGGCTCGAACGACATGGCTAACGCCATTCAAAGGGCGTCTGCGCCGGGCCCGGACCTGTCAGTAGCCCCTCCACGGGGCCGAAACAGCCTTACCGCGCGGCGTCACAACGAAAAAGGGCGGCTGGATCGCTCCAGCCGCCCCTTTTTAAGCCCCGACGAAAGAAGCTTACGCCTCGTCGTCGCCCTCGATGGCGTAGACCGAGCCCGAGTCCTGGCCCTTGGCGTCGACGTCGCGGTCGACGAACTCGATGACGGCCATGGCGGCGTTGTCGCCGTGGCGATAGCCGGCCTTCATGATGCGGATGTAGCCGCCGTTACGGTCGGCGTAGCGCGGACCGATCGTCTCGAACAGCTTGCCCACCTGCGGCACGTCGCGGACGTGGCTGATGGCCTGACGGCGCGCGTGCAGGTCGCCCTTCTTGGCGAGCGTGACCAGCTTCTCGACGAAGGGACGCAGTTCCTTCGCCTTGGGGAGCGTGGTCGTGATCTGCTCGTGCTTGATCAACGAGGCCGCCATGTTGGCGAACATCGCGGTCCGGTGGCTGGCCGTGCGGCCGAGCTTGCGATAGGCGGCGCCGTGGCGCATCGGGGTCTCTCCTACTCACCCTGGTTTCCACGAAAGCGGACCTGGGGTTCTCTCATTCTAACCGCTC
>NZ_DASWTO010000083.1:0-13206 GCF_036402095.1 Brevundimonas sp.
ACGCCGCCATCGGGCGACATCACGGCGAAGGCGCGGTCGGGGGCCGCGGTGCGGGCTTGCTGGATCGCCTGGGCCGCTCCGCCGGACCGCACGGCCGCCCGCACGGCGGTCTCGACAGGCGCGATGCGGGTCTGGAGTTCCAGCGCCAGCATCCGCGCCTCGCGATCCACCGCCGCCATGCGCAGGGCATCGGCCTCCTGGCCCGGCCGCGCCATTTCCCGGGCGAACAGAAGGACGTATGCGGCGACCGCCAGGGTGACGGCGAGAATGGCGATCCGCACCCATGCGGGAGGGCCCTTGCGCCGGTCCCCGGCGCGCCGTCCTTGCAGGGTTATGCGGCGCTCACTGCCCCGCAAGGCGCTCTCCCGGACGATTCGGCGACGATGGCCGAATCTAGGCTGCGTCGCGGATTCCTGTCGAGGCTTCTTGCCCGACCGGCGGTTCAATTCACGGGACGGCTTTCGCCGGGGTCCCGCGTCAGGCGGCGCGGGACGGGGCCGGCGGCGCGGCGGCCATTTCGGGGGCGGCCAGCACGTCCTTCACGCTCTTCAGCACGGCGCGGGCGTCGCGGGCCATGGCCTGCATCTCCGGCGGCGCATCCTCGGGGGCTTCATCGACCGCCGCGACCATCCGCTCGGCCAGCGCCATCAGCTTCGGCGCGGCGGCGATCAACCGGGCCTGGAATTCGATCTGATCCGGGTCGCGGTCGTATTCCGCGCCGGGCACGCGCCAGCCGCCCCAGTCGGCCTTGTCGGTGACCACCACCGGATAGGTGCCGGGGAAGGGGTGATGCGGCGTGTCCTCGGCCGTCTGCCACTTGTTGCGGGCCCGCATCAGCCGCCAGCTATCGCCGGTCTTGGCGGACGGGTCCTCGCTCGGCAGCAGCAGCTCATGGCCGAGGAATTCCCGGCCCAGGCCGACATCGTAGGTGACCCGGACCGGCTCCTCGAAACCCTTGGCCCAGACCGGCTGGACCTTCTCGATCTGCGCCCAGGCGCCGACACACTCGACCCAGACCTTCTGACCCTTCTGGAACTGCGCGCGCGCCATCGGCGTCTCCCGTCGTGAGCGGGGAGCATGCCCCGACGCGGGTGAACACGTGGTTTGACGAAAGGGTTAACGCCCCGCGCCCGTCAGGGGCGGGAGATGTCTTCCAGCGTTTCGCCCGCGTACTTTTCCTTCACCCGGGTCGAGAGGTCGCCGAGCGAAACCACCCCGACCAGCCGGTCGTCCTTGTCCAGCACCGGCAGGCGGCGGATCTGCCTGTCGCCCATGGCGTCCAGAACCGTCTTCAGATCCTCGTCCGCCCGCACGGTGTGCGGCTCCCGGGTGATGTACTCCACCACCGGCGCGCTGCAGGCGGCGCCGCCGGCCACGGCGCGTATGGTGATGTCCCGGTCGGTGATCGTTCCGATCAGGCGATCGCCGTCGGCCACGGGCATGAAGCCGAAGTCGCCGCTGGCCATCCGCGTCGCCACCTCCTGCAGGCTGTCTCCCGGGCGGGCGACCTGCACATCCTTGCTCATCACGTCGCGAACTTTCATCGGGCAGTCTCCTGTTATCGGCTTGCGAAAGAACCCGCCGGGCAGGCGCCGGTTCCTGACTGCCAGACAACGAAGGGCTCAGGGTCGGGTCAGCCGCGGCGTGGTTTCCTGCGTCCATCAGCCGGGATGTCCCGGATACGAAAGGACGCACTCGATGAAGACCGCCATGATCAGGAAAGCCCTGCTTCCCGTGCTGGCGGCGTCGGCGGTCATGGTTTCGACCCCGGCGCTGGCCCAGAATTTCGGAGTCACGCTCAGCTTCGGCTCGCCGGGCTACAGCCAGCCCTATGGCTACGGTTACGGCCGCGGCTACGGCGCACGTGACCTCCACTACCGCATCCGGGTCCTCGAACAGCATATCGACCGGCTCGCCTGGAGCGGCGGCATCCACCGCCTCGAGGCCCGCGATCTCGCTCGCCAGCTGGATCAGGTCCGGCGTCTCGAATACCGCTACGCCCGTAACGGCCTGAGCGCCGGCGAGTACCGCGACCTCGACCGCCGCCTGGACCGGATCCAGTACCGGCTGCAGCGCACCGCCTACCGCTGGTAGGCTGCGGCGACGACGAAGGGCCGCCCCGGCGACGGGGCGGCCCTTTCGTGTGTCCGCCAGGTCGCCCCTCGGTCCGTTCATCAAGCTGACGAACGGACAACGACGCTCTCACGCCGCTGTCAGGCGCCGCGTGGCCCTATCCCTTCATGCCGGGAAGACACCGGCGAACGAAAATGAGGACGAACCCAATGAAGATCGCGATCCGGAGCAGGGCCCTGCTTTCCCTCGCGGCCGCGTCGGCCATCCTGGTTGCGACGCCGGCCCTGGCGCAGAACTACGAGGCCGAATGGTACGGCTACGGCGAGAACCACCCCTACGACGTCTGGGGCCGGGACATCGAGCCGCGCCAGAACGCCCTCGAGCAGGCGGTGCGCCGCGCCGCCTCATCCGGCCAGGTCGGACAGGGCGAGGCGCGCCGCCTCTCGAACCAGTTCAACCAGCTGGAGCGGGTCAAGGCTGTCTACCGCCGGGGCGGCTACACGCGCGCCGAGGTCAACGACATCAACCGCCGGCTTGAGCGGATCGAGCGCGTGCTCCGCTACGGCGGCCGCGGTCATGATCGCCGGGACCGCGACCATGATCGGGGCGACTACGGCCGCTACGATCCCTACGACCGCTACTGATTGCGGGCTCTCCAGCCGGATGAAGGGCCGCTCCGGCGACGGGGCGGCCCTTTCGTTCGCCCGCCGGGGCGTCTAATCGCTGCTCGATCGGCAGGAGCGAGACCATGACGGCGGCGAACGAAGCGAAGGCCATTCTTGAACGGTTGGGCGCGGGCGGCGCGGCCTGGGGCGGAACCTTGCCGACGCGCTCGCCGGTCGACGGCTCGAGCGCCGGTTCGGTTTCGGAGACGACCGATCTCGACGGGGTCATGGCCCGCTCGGTCGCGGCCTTCCATCAGTGGAAGCGTGTCCCCGCGCCCCGCCGCGGCGAACTGGTCCGCCTGCTGGGCGAGGAACTGCGGGCCTCGAAGGACGACCTCGCTCGCCTCGTCACGCTCGAAGCCGGCAAGATCGTCTCGGAGGGCCTCGGCGAGGTGCAGGAGATGATCGACATCTGCGACTTCGCGGTCGGCCTGTCGCGGCAGCTGTACGGCCTGACCCTGCCGAGCGAGAGGCCCGGCCACCACATGCGCGAGACGTACCAGCCGCTGGGACCGGTGCTGGTCATCTCGGCCTTCAACTTCCCGGTCGCGGTGTCGGCCTGGAACGCCTGCCTCGCCCTCGTCTGCGGCGACCCGGTGATCTGGAAACCGTCGGAGAAGACGCCGCTGACGGCGCTCGCCACCCAGGCGATCCTGGATCGCGCCCTCGTCCGGTTCGGGGATGCGCCCGAGGGCCTGTCGCAGGTCGTGATCGGCGGCCGCGAGGCGGGAGAGCGGCTCGCCGCCGACCCGCGCATTCCGCTGGTTTCCGCCACCGGCTCGACCCGCATGGGCAAGGCGGTGGCCCAGACCGTCGCCGCCCGCCTCGGCCGCTCGCTGCTGGAGCTCGGCGGCAACAACGCCATGATCGTCACTCCCTCGGCCGACCTCGACATGGCGGTGCGCGCCATCGCCTTTTCGGCCGTCGGCACCTGCGGCCAGCGTTGCACCAGTCTACGCCGGCTGCTGGTCCACGAGAGCATTGCCGACGCCCTGATCGCGCGTCTGAAGACGGCCTATGAGACGCTTCCCATCGGCGACCCGCGCGACAGCGGAACCCTCGTCGGCCCGCTGATCGACGTCGACGCGCGACGCGCCTTCGAGACGGCGCTGCAAGAGGCTGTGGCCCAAGGCGGCGAGATCGTCGCCGGAGGCCAGCCGCTCGAAGGCGACGGCGCCTACGTCCGTCCGGCCATCGTCCGCATGCCGGCCCAGACCGCGGTCGTCGAGCACGAGACCTTCGCCCCCATCCTCTATGTTCTGACCTGGTCGGCCTTCGACGAGGCCGTCGCGATGCAGAACGCCGTGCCTCAGGGCCTGTCCTCCTGCGTCTTCACCGACAGCGTCCGCGAGGCCGAACAATTCCTCTCCGCCTGGGGCTCCGACTGCGGCATCGCCAACGTCAACATCGGCCCCTCCGGCGCCGAGATCGGCGGGGCCTTCGGCGGCGAGAAGGACACCGGCGGCGGCCGCGAGTCCGGCTCGGACGCGTGGAAGGCCTATATGCGCCGCCAGACCCAGACGGTGAATTTCAGCCGCGACCTGCCGCTGGCGCAGGGGGTCAGGTTCGACGTCTGAGCGCGTCCTCGAGCGCGGCCGCAAGATCCCCCTTGCCCGCCATTTCGACCTCGCCAAGTCCCAGCCATCCGGCGATCCGCTTCAGCTCCGCCGCCAGCCGCCCCGCCGTCTCCGCCGTCGCGTCCGGCTCGCGCCATGCCGCCTGCACCCGCAGCACGCCGGCCTGCCGGTCGGACTTGAGGTCGACCCGCGCCGTGATCGCCTCGTCCTCGAGGAAGGGCAGGACGTAGTAGCCATGGGTCCGCTTGTGGGCCGGGGTGTAGATCTCCAGCCGCACCCGCGTGCCGAACAGCCTCTCGGTGCGGTCGCGGGTCCAGATCAGGTTGTCGAACGGCGACAGCAGGGCCGCGCCCGCCACCTTGCGCGGCTTGCGGGCGCCCGCCGCGAGGTACGCCGGCTGCCGCCAGCCCTTGACCGCCACAGGCGTGAGCTCGCCGGTCTCGACCAGTTCCGCCACCCGCGCCCTCGCCTCGGCCAGCGGCAGCCGGAAATAGTCCCGCAGGTCCGCCGCCGTGGCCACGCCGAGCGCCTGCGCCGCGATCCGCACCAGTTCGCGCTGGGCGTCCGCCTCGTCCGGCGTCTGCAGGTCGAGGATGCGCCGGGGCAGGGCCCGTTCGGTCAGGTCGTAGACGCGCTCGAAGCCGCGCCGCGTCTTCGTGGTGATCAGCCCGGCCCAGAACAGCCACTCCAGCGCCCGCTTGCCATCCGACCACGACCACCAGCCGGGGGCCCCGCGCGGGGCGTCGTTGAAGTCCGCGCCGGTCACGGGCCCGCGCCGCTCGATCTCCTTCAGCACGCCGTCGATGTAGTCGCGCCGCTCGCGCCCGAACCGCGACAGGCCGGTCCACATCTCGCCGGCCTCCGCCCGCGCCATGCGCCAGCGCAGCAGCGGCTGCAGCTCCAGCGGCAGCAGCGACGCTTCATGCCCCCAGTATTCGAACAGGCTGCGCCGGGCGCCCCAGGCCTCGGTCTCAAGCACCTCGCGCGGATAGTCGCCAAGGCGGGAGAAGGCGGGCAGGTAGTGGGTCCGCGTCACCACATTGACGCTGTCGATCTGCACCACGCCGAGCCGGCGCACCAGGTCCCTGACATGCTTTCGGCCGGGCGCCGCGGGGGGCGTCCGGCCGAAGCCTTGTGAGGCCAGCGCGATGCGGCGGGCCGTCTTGGGGGAGAGGGTCTCGGTCACCCCCGAGCCTTACTACGGCCGCGCCTGCGCCTCCATGTCCCGCGCCGCGCGGATCATCTGCACAAAGTCCGCGCGTTCGCCGTAGGGGTCCTCGCCCCGCGCGCCCTGGGCCTGTTCGAGAATGTCGTCCCAGCCGTAGCCGGCGCCCATCCACGGATCGTTGCGCAGCTTCTGGCCGAAGGCGGCGACCGCCAGCGCCCAGCGTGTGCTCTCGGGCGGCTGGGCCGAGACCCTTCCGGCGCCGCTGTTCGACACCACCCGCTGCATCAGCCGCGAGTCCCGCTCGCCCGGCAGCTTGTAGCGGACCTGGACGAAGCCGACCTCGCCGGTCGGGTCTCCGCCGCCGACCCCGAGGCGGTTCTGGTCGTAGCGGCGGTCCAGAATCTGGCTCGGCCCGCCCACCGGGGTGATCTCGTACAGCGCCGTCACCGAGGCGCCGGATCCGACCTCGCCCGCGTCGACGCGGTCGTTGCTGAAATCCTGCTCGTTCAGCATCCGGGTCTCGTAGCCGATCAGCCTGTACTCGCTGACGCGGGCCGGGTTGAACTCCACCTGGATCTTGACGTCGTCGGCGATGGGGAAGGCCCCGCGGTCGAACGCCGGTCCGAACAGCCGCCGGGCCTCGTCCAGGTCGTCGACATAGGCCGCCGTGCCGTTGCCGGCCTGGGCGATCGTCTGCATCCGGGCGTCCTGGTAGTTGCCGCGCCCGAAGCCGTAGACGGACAGGTAGATGCCGGTCTCCCGCTTGGCGGCGACATAGTCCTCCAGGCGCTGGTTTTCCGTCACGCCGACGTTGAAGTCGCCGTCGGTGAACATCAGGATCCGGTTGACCTTCTCGCGTCCGAAGGCGGCCTCGGCCTGGCTGTAGGCGTTGACCATCCCCTGCGCCCCGGCGGTTGAGCCGCCCGCGTTCAGCGCCTCCACCGCGCAGCGCAGCTTCAGCTTCTGGTCGCCCGGGGTCGGGCCCACGGCGGTGCCGACGTCCGAGGCGTAATAGGTGACCGCCACCCGGTCCTGCGGCCGCAGCCGGTCGATGATCAGATTCATCGACTTCTTGGCGAGGTCCAGCTTGTCCGGGGACATCATCGAGCCGGAGACGTCGACCATGAAGGTCAAGTTCAGCGGCCGCCTCTGACCTTCGGGCAGCTCATAGCCCTGAAGCGCCACGTGGACGATCTGGCGGCCCTCTGACCAGGGCGACGCCGCCACGGCGGTGGTGATGGCGAACGGCTCCGACGCCGAGCGCGGCCGCTCGTAGCCGTAGTCGAAATAGTTGATCATCTCCTCGACCCGCACCGCATCGGGCGGCGGCAGCCGGCCCTCCCCGAGGAAGCGGCGCACGTTGGCATAGCTGGCCGTGTCGACATCGATGGAGAAGGTCGAGACCGGCTCGTCGGCCACGCGCCGCACCGGGTTCGGCGTCGCGTCGGGATAGCGTTCGGTATCGGCCGGAACGTGCGAGGGCGCCATCCAGTCCGCGCTGCCGGCGACCACCGGGGCGGACGCAGGGAGACTGTTGCGCTCGATGCGCGACCCGGTGACCGCGACCTCGTCCAGCTGGGTCGCGTCCCGCACCGGCGGCGGCGGGGCCATTGGGGGCGGGGGCGGAGGAGGCGGCGGCGGGGCGTAGCCGGGCGCGGCGATGCGTCCGCGGGGAGACCCGTAGTGGCCGCCGCTGCGCGGCCCGGGCCCCAGGTTGATCCCCACGGCGCGGCAGTTGTCCGGCGAGACCACGCCGTCGCGGGCCTCGTCCGGCCGGCTCTGCCCCGCCAGCACCGGGGCCGGAGCCATCGGGGCCGCCAGCGAGACCGCGAGGGCGGCGGCCAGACTGCGTCTCAGCGGGTGGGTCGTCATCGGCGTCTCTCCCTGTCCGTGCATCGGCACACCCTACCCTGCGCCACACGACCGGACCGGTCGCCTGACGAAGCCTGACGCGACGGGCTGGCGTCGAGCCTCCCGCGTCCCCACTATGGCGGCTGGCGGACACAGGGGACCGGAATGCACGAGACCACCAGCATGGGTCTGGGACACGCGGTGGCCCTGCTGGCCGCCATGGTCGTGGCCGCGACCCTGTTCCGCCGCTTCGGCCTCGGCTCGGTGCTCGGTTATCTGGCGGCCGGCCTGCTGATCGGCCCCTCGGCGCTGGGCGTGGTGCGCGATCCTGAATCGGTGTTGCACGTCGCCGAGCTCGGCGTGGTCATGTTCCTGTTCATCATCGGTCTGGAGATGCGGCCGGCCCGGCTGTGGAGCCTGAGACGCGAGATATTCGGCCTCGGCGCCGTGCAGGTGCTGGTCTGCGCCCTGCTGCTGACCGGCCTGGCGCTTGCCGCCGGCCTCGCCTGGTACGCGGCCCTGATCGCCGGCTTCGGCTTCGCCCTGTCGTCCACGGCCATCGTCATGCAGCTGCTGCAGGAGCGCAACGAGAACGCGGATCCGCCCGGGCAGCGGGTCATCTCCATCCTGCTGTTCGAGGATCTCGCCATCGTGCCGCTGCTGGCGCTGGTGGCGGTGCTGGCGGGGACCTGGGGATCCGCGGTCGACAGCGGCAATCCGATGTGGATGACCGTCGGGCTGGCGACGGGGGCGGTGGCCCTCGTCTACGTCGCCGGCCGCTGGGTGGTGAACCCCTTCTTCCGCCTGCTCGCCCGCTATGGCGGCCGCGAGATCATGACCATGGGCGCCCTGTTCGTGGTCCTGGGCGCGGCCTACGCCATGAACCTCGGCGGCCTGTCGATGGCCATGGGGGCCTTCCTCGCCGGCGTGTTGCTGTCGGAATCGACCTTCCGGCATCAGCTGGAGGCCGACATCGAGCCGTTTCGGGGCCTGCTGCTCGGCCTGTTCTTCCTCAGCGTCGGCATGTCGCTGGACGTACGGGTGGTGATCGCCGACTGGGCCTGGGTGCTGGGCGGCCTGGCCGCCTTCATGTCGGCCAAGATGATCGCCGTCTACGCGGTGGCCCGGCTGAAGCAGAAGCATGGCGAGGGTCTGCTGCGCGCCGCCCTGATGGGCGAGGGCGGGGAGTTCGCCTTCGTCCTCTATTCCACCGCCTTCGCCGCGGGCCTGTTCGACGCCCGGACGGCGGCCATCCTGTCAGCGGTGGTCATCCTGTCGATGGCCCTGACCCCCCTGCGGGTCATGCTCGCCGACCGGCTGCGCCCGGACGAAGGCCTGTCGCCCGACGACGCCGACGGCGTGGACCGGGCGAAGAACCTGCGCGAGCGGGTGCTGATCATCGGCTTCGGCCGCTTCGCCCAGGTCGTTTCGCAGCCGCTGCTGGCGCGCGACGTCGACGTCTCGATCATCGACACCGATGTCGAGATGATCCAGGCCGCCGGCAATTTCGGCTTCAAGGTCTTCTACGGCGATGGCTCGCGCCTCGACGTTCTGCGCGCCTCGGGCGCCGAGACGGCCGAGACCATCCTTGTCTGCGTCGACAAGTCCGAAACCGCCGACCGCATCGTCGAACTGGTCAAGGCCGAGTTCCCGCTGACCAAATTGTTCGTCCGCGCCTACGACCGCGGCCACGCCATCCGCCTCGTCCAGGCCGGGGTCGAGTACCAGCTGCGCGAGACCTTCGAGAGCGCCCTCGCCTTCGGCGAGCAGGTGCTGATCGATCTGGGCTTCAGCGGCGATCAGGTCCGGGAGACCATGGCCGACGTCCGCCGCCGCGACGAGGAGCGGTTCTCGCTTCAGCTGGTGGAAGGCATCCAGGCCGGCCGGTCTCTGATGCGCGGCAATATCGCCACCACCCGGCCCGAGCCCTACGTCAAACCCCGCCGCGAGGGCACCGCGCTCAACGAGGAGGCGGCCGAGGCCCTGGAGGAGGACGAACAGCGCGAAAAGGCCGGCGCCTGACCGGCGCCGGCCTCAGCATCTGCGCGGCGGAGACGGCGCCTTACATCGCCGCCTTGATCGCCTCCGCCTGACGCAGGTGAGCCTCGATCTTCGGGACCACCGAACGGGCGTGGGCGGCCAGCGGGGAGTCCTGATCGGCGAAGCCGCGGTGCAGGGTCAGCGCCTCGTTGTGGGCCGCGATCTGCTGGTCGATCCAGGTGCGGTCGAAGTTCTCCGCCGAGGCCGAGCGCAGGTTGTCGATCAACCCCTGGCGGCGCTGGTCAAGCGCGGTCGGCGCCGTCGTTCCGGGCGCGGCCTGCGGCAGCATGCCCTTCATGGCGTTGGAGGCGGCGGTGTGATCGGTCTTGATCATCGTCGCCAGCTCCTTGAGCTGGGCGTTCTGCGAGCGCTGCAGGGCGATGTCGGCGGCCTGGATCTCATACATGTCGCCCATGGCGGCGTTGGGGATGTAGGCCGACACCATGTTCGAGCCCATGGTCACGGCCGAGGTCTGGCCGACCGGGCCGGCGGCCGCGTCCTGAACCTTGTCGACGGCTTCCGGGCTCTGTTCCTGGGTGCACGCGGCGAGCAGGGCGACACAGGCGACGCCGGCGAGAAGTGGTCTGATCATGGAAAATCCTCCTTGAGGCCCGGTGAACCGGGGCCAATGCCAAAGGTTCCAACGGTCGCGTCCGGCCCGGGATCGGTGTAGAAGCGCCGCCCGATGGACCGCCGCCTCTCGATCGCCCCGATGATGGACTGGACCGACCGGCACTGCCGGGCGTTCCATCGCGCCCTGACATCCCGGACCCTGCTCTATACCGAGATGGTCACCGCCGCGGCGGTGATCCACGGCGACCGCGAGCGACTGCTGGGCTTCGACCCGGTCGAGCATCCGGTGGCGCTGCAGCTTGGCGGCTCCGATCCGGAGCAGCTGGCCGAGGCGGCCCGGATCGGCGAGGCCTTCGGCTACGACGAGATCAACCTCAACGTCGGCTGTCCCTCGGACCGGGTGCAGTCGGGCCGCTTCGGCGCCTGCCTGATGCGCGAGCCCTTGCTGGTCGCCGACTGCATGGCGGCGATCAAGGCGGCCGTGGCCGTGCCCGCGACGGTCAAATGCCGCATCGGCGTCGACGATCAGGACCCGGAGGTTTCGCTGTTCGAGACCGTCGACGCCTGCGCCGCCGCGGGAATCGGGGTGTTCGTGATCCACGCCCGCAAGGCCTGGCTGCAGGGTTTGTCGCCCAAGGAGAACCGCGACGTGCCGCCGCTGGACTACGCCCTGGTGCGCCGGCTGAAGCGCGAGCGGCCGCAGCTGTCGGTGACCATCAACGGCGGCATCGCCTCGCTCGACGAGGCCGAGACCCATCTCGACGCTTCTGACGGCGTGCAGCTGGATGGGGTCATGCTGGGCCGCGCCGCCTATCATGAGCCGGCCATTCTCGGCCAGGCGGACCGCCGGCTGTTCGGCGTCGGGACGGGCGACGTCGGCGCCTTCGAGGCCATCGGGCGCTACCGCCCCTATATGGCGGCGCGGCTCGCGGAGGGCGTGCATCTTCCGGCCATGACCCGGCACATGCTGGGGCTGATGCACGGCCGTCCCGGCGCGCGCGCCTTCCGCCGCATCCTGACGGTCGAGGCGGTGAAGCCCAGCGCCGGGCTCGAGGTCGTCGACCGGGCCGTCGACGCCGTGCGCGAGGCCGAGGCCCGGACAGCGCTGCGCACCGAAGCCGCCTGAGGGACCGGCGCCGACTTCGTGATGCAACGGGAGCACACCGGCGCCGGTTGTCGCGCGTTTACCCTGTGGACGGGGAACGGAGCGGCGCCGCTTCGCATTCGGCTTGGCAGGAGTACGCCATGCCCAAGAGTCCGCCCAAGCCCGACCTGCGCCTCGTCCCCGGCGACGCTGAAATCTATGACCTGATGCGCACGCCCGAGACCACGACGGAGCGGGTCAAACGGCTGCAGCTCGAGGCCCGGGCCCTGGCCGTCGAGCAGGTCGAGGCGCTGGAACGGGTCCTTCTGGACGCTTCGCGGATGGCGAAGGAGATCGCCGACGGCGGCGAGGCCTATCCGGTGGGCGCGCGCGAACTGGCCGGGCGGCTGGCCGCCGATCTGCCGGCCAAGGCCGAGACGCTCAAGGCCATCGTCAGCCGCGTTCTCTAGGCCGGCCTGGGCGTCCGGCCTTCCCGGATGCGGCGCGCAAGCCGGAACACCACCACCGCCAGCACGATCAGGACCAGCGGAATCACGATCGGCGCCAGAAACGCGACGACGACGGTGAAGAAGGCCAGCACGTCCTCCATCAGCGACACCACCGGATTGCCCAGCCCGCCCGTGGTCGCGGTCGAGCCGACCCGGACGCCGGTCTGGGCTGCGTTGAACGCGAGGGCTGCGGGCGCGCCGACGATCAGTCCGGCGACCGCCGCCATGGCCGGATCGACGGCCCAGAACACGCTGCCTGCCGCGACGGCCCCCGCCACGGGCCGGGTGACGTAGCCGACCGCGTTCAGCCCGTGATCGACAGCGGGAATCTTGTCGCCGAGGAACTCCGCCGCGGTGGCCACGCCCAGGGCCGCTATGGCCGGCCACGACACCAGCCAGTCCATCTGCTCGATCAGCCGCACGCCGAACATTTCGAACCGCGCCGCCACGGCCAGCATCAGCAGGGGCAGGAAGGTCCGCAGGCCGGTGGCCGAGGCCAGCCCCAATCCCAGCAGGGCGGGCAGAACCCACGCCTGCATCGGCCCCGCCGCCGCACCCAGCGCCTCGAGATCGACCTCCGGCATCGCCGCTCTCCTCCAACCGTCCCGCTACAATGCGCGGGAACACCCGGGCGCTCCATCGACTTTCCGGTGAACGCGAAACAGGAGCCCACCATGGACGACCGCTTCGAACACCGCGCCGACCGGATCGCCGATCAGGAGCGGAAGATTCAGGCCGGCATCGACGCCAGGGCCTCGGAGGGCGGCGGCTCGAAAGAGGAAGGCGCGGTCCAGGCCGGGGCGCGCACATATCCCGAACCGCCCTTCCCGAAACAGCATCAGCGCAAGCCGGGCGACGAGGCGGCGCTGGACCCCGCCCCGATGTACGACGCGCCCTTCTGGAAGGGTTCGGGCAAGCTGGAGGGCATGGCGGCGATCATCACCGGCGGGGACTCCGGCATCGGCCGGGCGGTGGCCGTGCTCTTCGCCCGCGAGGGCTGCGACGTCGCCCTCTGCCACCTCGACGAGGAGAAGGACGCGAATGATACGAAAGCCGCCGTCGAGGCCGAGGGCCGCCGCGCCATCGTGCTCAAGGGCGACGCCGCCGACCCGGCCTTCTCCGACGCCGCCGTGAAGGCTGCGCTGGACGCCTTCGGGCGACTGGACGTCGTGGTCCCCAACGCCGCCTTTCAGGAGCATGTCGAGGCGCTGGAGGACCTGACCCTCGAGCATTTCGACCGCACCTTGAAGACCAATCTCTACGGCTATTTCAACCTGGTGAAGGCGGCGGTCCCGCACCTGAAGCCCGGCGGCTCGATCGTCATGACGGGCTCGGTCACCGGCATCGAGGGCAGCGAGCGGCTGCTCGACTATTCGATGACCAAGGGCGGCATCCACGCCTTCGCGCGCTCGCTGGGCACGCACCTCGCGCCCAGGGGCATCCGCGTCAATGTGGTGGCGCCCGGTCCGGTGTGGACGCCCCTCAACCCGGCCGACCAGCCGGCGGAGAAGGTCGCCCAATTCGGCTCGAAGACGGTGATGAAGCGCCCGGCCCAGCCGGAGGAGATCGCGCCCGCCTTCGTGTTTCTCGCCTCGCCGCAGTGCTCCAGCTACATCACCGGCGAGATCCTGCCGATCATCGGCGGCTACGGCGCCGGCTAGGGCGC
>NZ_DASWTO010000084.1:0-17336 GCF_036402095.1 Brevundimonas sp.
GACCGCACCTCAAGGCGCGCGGCGAGCAAGCGGGCAGGATCCATCCCTGTCCGCGAGGACCCCCGGACTCTCCATCGCCCGGGCTTCATCGCTCGACCACAGCCCGCCGTCGTCGAGAGCGTGGATCCGACGCCCTCCCCATCAACGGGATGCCCCTATTATGCGCCCGGGATCGGGCGTGCTCGGGAAACAGGTTCGAGAAAAGGCGATGTGTCTGGAAAGGCGGGGGATTATCCGCGCAATCCGACTATGGATTCCCGGATTGTCAGCACAGCGACCGGCCCTCCGCAGGGGGAGAAGGGACTGGCAAGACCGCTCCTTCGTTTCGATCCTGAAACAACCCCGCCCTCGGCGGGTCCAATTGCCCGATCAGATCTTGGCGATCATCCCTCCGCGAGACGCCCATGATCCCGATCACCGCACACCCGGCCCGCACTCTCGTCCGGACCTCCGTGCTCGCCACGGCCATGATGACCGTGGCCTGCGCGGGCGGTCCGCCGGGGAGGCCGGGCGGCCCCGGGGACGCGCCGCCCCGCACCGCCATGTTCATCAGCCCCTTCGGCGAACCCTTCATGGCCGAGCCGGGCGAGCCCTGGCCGGTGTCGGACTGGTTCATCGGCGCGGACATCGACCTCGATCAGGCCGTGACCTTCGAGGAGTTCGCGGCTGACGGCCGCCGCTGGTTCGGCCAGCTGGACCAGGACCGCACCGGACGTCTGGATCAGGCGGAACTCGCCGCCTACGAGGCCCGCCTGCGGCTCCTCGCGCGGGGCCCCGATCAGGGCCGTCGGCCCGGGCGGGTCGGTGCGGAAGACGGCGGCGAACAGTCCGCGCCCATGACGCTGGCGGGGCCGGCGGCGCAGGATGGTCCTCCGGGCGGAGGGCCGCGCCGGCGTCGCGGGGCGGGTCCGCGGGCCGGCGGCTACGGACCGGTGGCCGAGGCCGGATTCTTCAACCTGCCCCAGCCGGTGAAGGCCGCCGACGTCAATGTCGACCAGCGGGTCACGGCGGAGGAATGGGCGGCGGCGACCGGGCGCTGGTTCCTCGCCCTGGACCAGGATCGGGACGGGCGGCTGACGATGGCCAGCCTGCCGCAGACGCCGCTTCAGGCGCGGATCGGGGCGATGCGGCGCTGACGCCTCACTGGCAGGCGAGGCACTCGTCGTAGTCGGTGCGGGCGGCGCTGAAGAGGTCGGGCTGGTTGGGGTCAGGCTCTTCCTCGGCCTTGGTCTCGGCGCCGGCGAAGGCGGCGCGCTGCACCGACTTGGAGCGCAGGTAGTAGAGCGACTTCACGCCGGTCTCCCAGGCGCGCCAGTGCAGCATGTGCAGGTCCCATTTGTCGACGTCGCCCGGGATGAACAGGTTGATCGACTGGGCCTGGCAGATCTCCGGGGCGCGGTCGGCCGACAGTTCGACGACCCAGCGCTGGTCCAACTCGAAGGCGGTCTTGAAGACGGCCTTCTCATCCTCGCTGAGCTGGTCGAGGTGCTGGACCGAACCTTCGTGCTCAAGGATCGAGTTCCACACCTCCGAGGTGTCGATGCCCTTCTCGCCCAGCACCTTCTCCAGATAGGGGTTCTTGACCGCGAAGGAGCCGGACAGGGTCTTGTGGGTGTAGATGTTGGCCGGGATCGGCTCGATGCCCGCCGACGTGCCGCCGCAGATGATCGAGATCGAGGCGGTCGGGGCGATGGCCAGCTTGTGGCTGAAGCGCTCCATGACGCCGCGCTCGGCCGCGTCCTCACAGGGCCCCTTCTCCTCGGCGAGCAGGCGGCTGGCCTTGTCGGCCTCGCGGCGCAGGTGCTTGAACAGCCGCATGTTCCACGACTTGGCCATGGCCGACTCGAAGGCCACGCCCTGCTGCTGCAGGAAGGAATGGAAGCCCATCAGGCCGAGGCCGACGGAACGCTCGCGCTTCGCCGAATAGACGGCCGCGGCCATGGCCGGCGGGGCGCGGCGGATGAAGTCCTCGAGCACATTGTCGAGGAAGCGCATCACGTCCTCGACGAATTTCGGCTCCTCGCGCCATTCGAGGAAGGTCTCGGCGTTGACCGAGGACAGGCAGCAGACCGCGGTGCGGTCGACGCCGAGGTGGTCGCGGCCGGTGTGCAGCATGATCTCGGCGCACAGGTTCGACTGTTTGACCGACAGGCCCAGCTCGCGCTGGTGCGGCGCCATCTGGCGGTTCACCGTGTCGGAGAAGATCAGATAGGGCTCGCCGGTCTGCAGGCGGATCTCGAGAATCTTCTGCCACAGGGTGCGGGCGTCGACGGTCTTGAGCACCTCGCCGTTCTTGGGCGACTTCAGGTCGAAGGTCTTGCCGTCGCGGACCGCGAACATGAATTCGTCGGTGATGTTGATGCCGTGGTGCAGGTTCAGGGACTTGCGGTTGAAGTCGCCCGACGGCTTGCGGATCTCGAGGAACTCCTCGATCTCGGGGTGGTGGATGTCGAGGTAGACGGCGGCCGAGCCGCGGCGCAGGGACCCTTGCGAGATCGCCAGGGTCAGCGAATCCATGACGCGGATGAAGGGGATGATGCCCGAGGTCTGGCCGGCGCCCTTGACCTTCTCGCCGATGGAGCGGACGCCGCCCCAGTAGGTGCCGATGCCGCCGCCGTTCGAGGCCAGGGCGACGTTCTCGTTCCAGACGCTCTGGATGCCGTCGAGGCTGTCGCCGACGGCGTTGAGGAAGCAGGAGATGGGCAGGCCGCGGTCGGCGCCGCCGTTGGACAGCACCGGGGTGGCCGGCATGAACCACAGCTTGGACATATAGTCGTAGACGCGCTGGGCGTGGCCCGGATTCAGGGCCGGGTCGTCGGCGTAGGCCGTGGCGACCCGGGCGAACATGTCCTGATAGCTCTCGCCGGGAAGCAGGTAGCGATCCTCGAGCGTCTTCTTGCCGAAGTCGGTCAGGAGGTCGTCGCGCGACCGGTCGAGCTGGATCGAGGGCACCACCTTCAGGTGGGGTCGATCAGCGGCGTCCGCGGCCGCAACCGACTGGAAATCCACTGTCTTCAACGCTTCGCCGCCGGCCATAATGGTCACTGCCCTGAACTGGTCTGTTAAGTCGCTCGCGCCGCTGACCACATCATCTAGTGGCCGAAGCGCTCCCCAAGCCCACATATGGGGCGCAGATGGCTAACGACCCGTCAACGGGGTTGACGATCACTTTCTGGGCGAATCGGCTTCAAGGCGGGGGATGAGACTGTGGACAGGCCGCGACGACAGCATGACAGAGGCGCCGCGGCGGAGTCGAAAACGCCATCACGAACGCGTGAGGGGAACGTCCCGCAAGCGGGACCGTTTCGGCCCGATGACGCCTGACCGGATCGCCGCCTTCACCCGTCGCGCCCTTCGCATCGCGCGCACGGAAATCGCCGCGGTGAGCGCCCTGTTCATCGTCGCCCTGGGCGTGATGACCTTTGTCGAACTGGCCGACGACATGACCGAGACGGACGGCCGCGCCTTCGACCAGGGCGTTCTGGAGGCGATGCGGCCGGGATCGATGGCCGACCCGTGGGGGCCGGGCTGGCTGGAGACGGCGGCCATGGACCTGACCGCCCTGGGCGGCACGGCGGTGCTGAGTCTGCTGGCGGTGATCGTCACGGGTTTCCTGATCCTGCAGCGCAAGCGGCTGTCGGCCCTGCTGCTGGCGCTGGGTCTGATGGGCGGCGTCGGTCTGAGCGAGGGGCTGAAGGCCCTGTTCGGACGGGAGCGGCCGCCGGAGGCGCTGCGGGCCGTGGAGACGATGAGCGCCAGCTTCCCCTCGGGCCACAGCCTGCTGTCGGCGGTGTTCTATCTGAGCATCGGGGTGATGCTGACCCGCGCCTTCCCCCAGAAGCGGTTCAAGGCCTACATCATCGGGGTGGCGGTGCTGCTGACGCTGATCGTCGGGCTGACGCGGGTCTATCTGGCCGCGCACTGGGCCACCGACGTGCTGGCCGGATGGAGCGTCGGGGCGGCCTGGGCCATGGCGCTGTGGCTGGCCGCCTATGCGGTGCAGCGGCGCCAGCAGGGCCACCCGCAGGCGCCGCATGTGCTGCCGGTGGATGAGGGGTAGGGCTTAGGCAACAGGCAACAGGCAACAGGCAGCAGGCGGCGACGTCGCCCGGGAAAGGATGAGGGCGCTCGGGCCTGGGTCGGTCCGCTCAAACCCTGCTGCCTGCTGCCTGTTGCCTGACTCCTAGCCCGCGCCGAACTCCAGGTCCTTGCGGGCCGAGATGATGGTGACGATGAAGCCGGCGAGCACGTCCAGCATGACCATGGTCACGATCAGGAAGAAGGTCGAGGTGGCGAACCCCTTGATCAGCAGGAACTCCACCAGGCAGACCACGAACAGGATCATCGACAGGGCGTGGTTGACGATGGCGACCTTCTGGCTGGAGGTCGACTTGAGCAGTTCGAAGAACAGCAGGATCAGCGACAGGAACAGGATCATGTCGCCGACGCCGACGCTCCAGCCCGCTCCCGAGGCCATCGGGATGGTGAACAGGATGTCGCGCAGATTGCCGTCCGTGCCGACGACCCCGGCCCCGCCGAGCAGGCCGGTCAGGACCACGATGTTGTACAGCACCACGGGAATCACGAGCAGCGGCAGGGCGACGAGCATGGCTGTGGCTCCAGAACGACGGACGCGGGCGCGCCGGTACGGTCGCGCTTGTTAACGATGAATACCCCCGTTCGCTCCGTACCGCTACGGTTGCTCGCCTGACGGGGGAAGGCTCAGAATTCGGCGACGGCCCCGGGGCGCCGGGAGCGCGACTTCAGCCACATGACGCCGAGCAGATCGGAGAAGGAGGCAAGCAGCCGGCCCCAGTTGGTGTATTTCGACCGCCCGGTCTCGCGGTGCCGGTGTCCGACCTCGAGATAGCGGTTCTCGTAGCCCTCGCGGATCATCAGCGCCGGCAGGTAGCGGTGGATGTGATCGAAATAGGGGAGGCGCAGGAAGACGTCGCGGCGGAAGGCCTTGAGCCCGCAGCCGGTGTCGTCGGCGTCGTCCGAGAGCAGGCGCTTGCGGATGCGATTGGCCCAGCGGGAAGCCCAGCGCTTGGCTTCGGAGTCCTGCCGGCGGGCGCGGACGCCGCCGACGAGGGCCACGGTCGGAGGCGAGGCGGCCAGCAGGTCGGCGAGGCGCGGCGCGTCGGCGGGCGGGTTCTGGCCGTCGCCGTCGAGGGTGACGACGATGGGCCCGCGCGCGGCCAGCACGCCGGTGCGGACGGCGCGGCTCTGGCCGGCGTTTGAGCCGTGGCTGAGCACGCGCAGGGCCGGAAGCTCGGCCATCAGGCCGCGCAGCTCGGCGAGGGTGCCGTCGCGCGAGGCGTCGTCGACGAACACCATCTCGTACGACCGGCCGGCGAAGGCGGCGGCGATCTCGCGCGCCAGCGGGCCGGCGGCGCCTTCCTCGTCATGAACGGGAACGACGACGGAGATGTCGGGAGTCTGCTCGATCATGGGCGCTGTCTAGCGGGTTTCTCGGCCGGGCGGGAGGGATGCTGACGCGGCGCGAAGGGGCGTGTTAGGAAGATGAACATGATGCGCCCCGATCTCGACCGATTCATCGCCGGCTGGCGGGGCCCCGTGATGGCGGCCCTCGTCGCCCTGTTCGCCGGCCTGCCGGTGCTGATGCTGCTGCCGCCGCTGGACCGCGACGAGAGCCGCTATGCCCAGGCCACGTCGCAGATGCTGGAGAGCGGCGACTACGTCGACATCCGCTTCCAGGACGACCCGCGCTGGAAGAAGCCGGTCGGAATCTACTGGATGCAGGCCGCGGCGGTGGCGGCGACGTCCAGCGTCGAGGCGCGCGATATCCAGCCTTACCGCATCCCCTCCTTCCTCGGCGCCATGCTGGCGGCGGCCGCCTGCGCCTGGGCGGGGGCGGCGATGTTCGGTCAGCGCGCCGGATTCCTCGCCGGAGCCATTCTGGGGGCCACCTTCCTGCTGTCGACCGAGGCGGGGATCGCCAAGACCGACGCCATGCTGTGCGCCGCCGTGACCATGGCCATGGCCGGGCTGGCGCGGATCTATCTGGCGACCCGGGCGGGGGAGGCGCCGCGGCGGCCGCACAAGCTGCTGTTCTGGCTGGGGCTGGGGCTGTCGATCCTGATCAAGGGCCCCATAGGTCTGATCGTCGTGGTCCCGGCCATCCTGCTGCTGTCGCTGTGGGACCGGGACGTCAAATGGCTCGGGCGGCTGGGCTGGGGCTGGGGCCTGCCGCTGACGGCGTTGATCGTCGGGCCGTGGGCCATCGCCATCACCATCGCCACCGACGGCGGCTTCTGGCGGGAAGCCATCATGGGCGACCTGGCGCCGAAGATCTCCGGCGGGCACGAGAGCCATGGCGCGCCTCCCGGCTATTTCCTGCTCGGGCTGATCGTCATGTTCTTCCCGGCCGTCCTGCTGCTGCCGGCGGCGCTGTCGACGGCCTGGCACAGGCGGGCCGAGCCGGCGGTGCGGTTCCTGGTCTGCTGGCTGGTTCCGGCGTGGCTGATCTTCGAGCTGACGCCGACCAAGCTGGTCCACTATTCCCTGCCCACCTATGGCGCACTGGCGCTGCTGGCGGCGGCGGCCCTGACCCGGCCCATCGGCTCGCTGTCGCGCTATTCCGGGGCGGTGCTGTCGCTTGTCAGCGGCTTCGTCATCGTGGCGATCACCGTCTACGGCCTGACCGAATACGGGCGCTCGACGGCCCAGACCTGGGCGACCATCACCATCGTCTTCGCGGCGCTGGCGGCGCTGATCGGGGCCTTCCTGCTGCTGCACCGGGCGGCCGTGACGGCGGTGGTCGCGGCCATCGCGCTGGGACTGGTGGCCCATGCGGGCCTGGCGGGGACCATCCGGCAGCTGCGTCCGCTGGCCGTGGCGCCGCAGCTGCAGCAGGTGCTGGAGCGGGCCGATCTGCATCCGCGTCAGGGCCGCCCGGGGCCGGTGGCCATCACCGGCTTCCACGAGCCCAGCTTCGTCTTCCTGACCGGTCGCGAGACCGAGCTGGCCGACGCGGCCGGCGCGGCGAAGGCCCTGGCCGAGGGGCGGCCGGTGATCGTCGAGGCGCGCGACGCCGACGCCTTCCGCGCCGCCTCCGCCGAACTCGGCGTGACCGGCCGGGCGGTCGGGGTGGTCAACGGCCACAACTATTCGCGGGGCGACGACGTCAGCCTGACGGTCTACGCCCCGGCGGGAGCGACCCGACGGTGAGCCGGCGCATCACCATCGTCGAGGTCGGCCCGCGCGACGGGCTGCAGAACGAAAAGGCCGTGCTGGAACCCGCCGTCCGCGTCGATCTGGTGCGGCGGCTGGAGGCGGCGGGGGCGCGGCGCATCGAGGCGGTCAGCTTCGTGCACCCGAAATACGTGCCGCAGATGGCCGGGGCCGAGGAGGTCATGGCGGCCCTGCCTCATGAGGCGGGACGCAGCCGCATCGGCCTGGTGCTGAACGGCAAGGGCTACGACCGGGCGCTGGGCACGGCGGTCGACGAGGTCAATGTCGCCATGTCGGCCACCGACGGCTTCGGGCTGAAGAACCAGGGCATGGGCGTCGACCAGCAGGTGTCGATGCTGTCCGACATCCTGACCGGCCGGGCCAATTCGGAAGGCGGGGCCGGGGCGGGGCCGTCGCTTTCGGCCACCCTCAGCTGCGTCTGGGGCTGTCCGTTCGACGGCGAGGTGTCGACGGACCAGGTGGCCGATCTGGTCGGCCGCATCGGCGCGCTGGGCGTCAGGGAGATCGCCCTGGCGGACACCATCGGCGTGGGCGATCCGTGGGCCGTGACCCGGGTGGTCGAGGCGGCGCGCAAGGCGGCGCCGGAGGCGCTGCTGCGGCTGCATTTCCACGACACGCGCAACACGGGGCTGGCGAATGCATATGCGGGCGTCGAGGCGGGCGTGGACGTGCTGGACGCCTCGGTCGGCGGCATCGGCGGCTGTCCGTTCGCGCCGGGCGCCACCGGCAACATCGCCACCGAGGACCTCGTCTACATGCTGGAGCGGGCGGGCTTCGAGACCGGCTACGACCTCGACGCCCTGATCGCGACGGCGCGCTGGATCGGCGAAAGGATCGGCCGGCCGGCGCCCAGCGCGCTGAGCCGGGCGGGGGGATGGCCGAAGGGGTGAGGCCGGGGCCCTCCCCGAAACCGTGTCGCGAATCGTTCCCATAACGCTGGGTTGCGAATGCGGCGGTCGATGCTAGGGTGATCCCGTCTGGGCGGGAGGGCTCCATGAAGCGGCTTGCTACGGGTTTTCTGGCCGCGGTCGCGGTGAGTGTCGGCGGTTGTTCCTATACCCGCTCGCTTCTTCCGGAGATGGAACCCCTGGACGCCGGCGGGCAGACGGCGGGCCTCACCTGGGAGGTCGAGAACCGGCACAGGCTGCTCGCCGGCCAGGACGAACAGGACCGCTTCGAGCAGGACCTCGCGGCCTACATCGAGGAGTATCGCCACTGGCACAAGGCGGAGGAGAGCAGCGGCCCGGTCGCGAACTTCCGTGAGACCGACCTTCTGCACCAGCGCGACGAACAAACGCCGCCGAACTACGCCGTCAACTATGACCCGGGCGCGAACAGCTACCGGTGCCGCGACCGCGCATCGCCCATATGCCGGGGCGACGGATCCGACTGGATCGCGGATCGGTCCCGCACGGTCAGGCTGCGCTTCGGCGAGGGCCAGTGCCGCTGGACCATAGGCGGGGTCGAGGACACGGCGGACTGCTCGCGAAGCGTGCCCGTGGTGGTCGGCGAGGAGACGGCGGTCCGGGCCCTGCGCCTTTCGGACGGCGCGGTCGCGGAAACGACCCTGCTGGTTCGCGATATCGTCATCGTCGCCCTGGGGGATTCCTTCTCCGCGGGCGAGGGAAACCCTCACCGGCAGTGGCGCGTGGGCGGCGAGCCGGCCGCCTGGCTCGACGCGCGCTGTCACCGCTCGCTGATGTCCGGGCCGGCCCTGACCGCAGCCTTTCTGGCGCGGAGCAATCCCCACGCCTCGGTGACCCTGCTTCACTACGGCTGCTCCGGAGCGTCCATAGCGGACGGTCTCGTCACCCCCTGGTCGCAGCTGGAGACCACGGCGGACATCCGCCGGCAGTATGCGGCGTTCGGTATTCGCGGCGCGGCCTTCGAAAACCTGCGGGTGGCGACCGCCAGGCCCCAGCTTCACGACGTTCCGCTTTCGCAGCTTCGTCAGGCCCAGTCGGACCTGACCGTCGACGGGCGCCTGATCCAACCCGACGTCATCATCGTCTCAATCGGCGGCAACGATATCGGCTTCGCCAGCATCGTTTCGGCGCTCGCGGACGAAGGCAGCACCTCGGTGGACCTGGGGGTCGATCCCGGCGCGGGCGGTCTGGAACAGGTCAATGACTGGCGGCCCTACGCCAGTTTCGACCAGACGAGCTGGGTCCAGTCCGCGCGCAATGTGCCGTGCTTCGGACTCGAACGGGTCGAGTGCATGGGCGACCGTATCCTCGACCGCATCTCGGGACCGTCCTCGACCCAGAACAGGACCACCCTGCGCAGCCAGTACGACGAGCTCGCCGAAGCCATCAGGCCGCTGTCAGGGGTCGGGGCGCGGCGGGTGTTCATCACCCACTACCCGAATTTCGTGATGCGCGAGCCCGACGGCGTTCCCGCGGGACAGGCGAGGCCCGAGCAGGCGGTGGCCTGTCATGACGAGCCCTGGGACGGACGCCCGGGGTTCGTGCCGGGCGTGCTGGCGTCCCTGCCGGGCCTCGGCATGGACCGGACGGCGTCCGGCCAGGCGCAGGAGAAGTTCCTCGATCCGCTGAACCAGGCCATCTCGGCGGCCGCGGAGGATCACGGCTGGGCCGTGGTCGCCACCCACGTCAGGAACGCGAAGACGAACGGCTATTGCAGCCACCACCGCTATTACAACACCCTGCTGGACTCCTACTGGGATCAGGGCCGGCGGTACGACACCGGCCGGCCGCTGGGCAATCTGGTGATCCTGCGACCGGACAATCTGTTCAACCTGCCGGTCGGGACCCGGGTGATCTGGGACGCCTCGCGGGGGTGTTTCGTCCGCTACCCCGAACAGCAGAGCTGCCTGCCGGCGCCGCAGAGCATGCCGGTTCTGGAGCTTCGCCGGGAGATCGAGGAGGGTTCCACCTTCGCGGAGATGGTGGCGGAGCCGTCCATCTGGGGCACCACGGGGCCGGTTCACCCCAACCTGTTCGGCCACTGCAACTATGCGTCCGCCATCCTGACCTCACTGGTCCGGGACCGGCCGGAGCTGACCTATGGCCCGCAGCTGGTGGATGATGTGAGGCGGGCCGGCCCTGATGGCCTCAAGGCCGGATACGTCTGCGACGCCCGGCAATGGGGGTTCACCCACGCCGCGCCTCACCCCGGATGGGATTGACCGTCCGACCGGCGGCCGCCCCCGATCGCGTTGCCAGCCGGTCCCGGTCTGTCTAGCAGGGGGTGGTGCGGCGGACGCCGGAGCGGCGCGGCTGGCCGGCGGCTGACGCGCCGGGCAGCGGGAAGGAACGGCATGGGGCGGCTGATCGAGGAACTGGACTACCGCCCCACGGCCATGGGGCCGCTGGTGCTGCGGCGGCGGTGGGTCGCCGCCATCGACCAGGAAGTCGTCGAGGTGATCCTCGGCGACGAGCACCTGATGTCGAGCCTGTTCACGGTCGGTGAGACCGAGCTGGCGGTGCGCGGACTGGCGGCGGCGGCCGGGGAGAGGCTGCGCGTGCTCGTCGGCGGGCTGGGCCTCGGCTATACGGCGCGCGCGGCGCTGGCCGATCCGAGGGTGGCCTCGGTGGAGGTGGTCGACGCCCTGGAGCCGGTGATCGAATGGCACCGGGCCGGCCTCGTGCCGATCGGCGACAGCCTCGGGACGGAGCCGCGCTGCGTCCTGTCGCACGGGGACTTCTTCGGCTGGTTCGACGAGGCCCGGCCTGCGGGCGAGCGCTACGACCTCGTGCTGCTCGACATCGACCATTCGCCGCGCCAGTTGCTGCACCCGGACCACGCGCGCTTCTACACGCCGGAGGGGCTGGGGCGTCTGCGCGAGGCGATGACGGCGCGGGGCGTGTTCGCGATGTGGTCGGACGAGGGGCCGGACGATGAATTTCTCGCCGTGCTGGCGGCGGTGTTCACGGAGGCGCGGGCGGAGGTGGTGGCGTTCGACAATCCGCTGACCGGCGGCGCCTCGACCTGCACCATCTATGTGGCGGGGCCCGGTGCTGATTAGGGCGATCATGCGCGACGGGCTGACCGTTCTCGGATTCCTGCTGCTGACCTTCACCGGATCAGCCTTCCTGCTGGCCTCGGCATTCGGCTACGGCGAAGGGTGGAAGGTCTGGGCCATGCCGGTCACGGGGGCCGTGCTCTGGCTGTTGGCGGTCCGTATGGTGCAGGTGCGGGTCAACCGGGAACTGCGGATCAGGCGAGCGCGGCACAGACGCTCGGCCTGGGCCGGTTCAATGAAGTGAGCCGGGCCGGCGCGTTTTTCAGCGACTGCTCAGATTTCGCTCATGCCGTTCACGGGCGGGTGCGCCATGGTCTGCGTGTCGATGACGACTGGAGAGACCCGATGAACGTGACGAACGACGATCTGGACCGGCTGTGGCGAACGCTGCGGCTGATGGGGTGGGGCGCGGTCGCCCTGGTGATGCTGACTCCGGCGGTCGCCATGCGGTTCACCGAGGAGGTCAACTGGACCACGAGCGACTTCGTCTTCGCCGGCGTGCTGCTGATCGGCGGCGCGGCCCTGATCGAGCTGGTCGCGTGGCGCGTGCGCAATCCCGTGATCCGCATCAGCTTCGCCCTGCTGGTCGTCGCCATCGTGGCCCTGATCTGGATCGAGGGGGCGGTGGGGATATTCCACTAGGCGGCCGGTTCGGCGCCGATCAGGCAGAGGGTGTCCGGGTTCTGGCCGACGGAGAGGCGCCGGGCCCTCAGTCCGGGCAAGGCGTTCCGGGCCCCCGGCCCGGACTCGCTCAAAGGTTCAGCAGGGCCGGGTCGCCGCCCTGGGCGGAGATGTTGTTGCTGATGGCCTTTTCGGCGGCGTAGCGGATCAGGCTGTACGGACCGCCGGCCTTGGGGCCGGTGCCGGACAGGCCCTCGCCGCCGAAGGGCTGGACGCCGACCACCGCCCCGATGATCGAGCGGTTGATGTAGACGTTGCCAGCGGGAACCAGGCGGGCGACCTCGTCGGCGAAGGCCTCGATGCGGCTGTGCACGCCGAGGGTCAGGCCGTAGCCGCGCTGGGCCAGCTTCGCCGCCGTCTGCTTCAGTTTCGACGGCTCGTAGCGGCAGACGTGCAGGATGGGGCCGAACACCTCGCGCTCGAGATAGTCGGGGGTCGGGACCTCGGCGATGGTCGGGGCGAACAGGTGGCCCCTGTCCGCGCCCGCGGGCAGGTCGGCGCGGGCGACGATCTTCGCGTCGCCTTCGAGCCGCTTGAGGTGATCCTCCAGCATCGCCTTCGCGTCGGCGTCGATGACCGGGCCGATGTCGGTGGCGGGATCGGCGGGGTCGCCGACGACCTGGGCCGCGAGCGCGCCCTTGAGCCCCTCGATCAGGGCGTCGGCGGCGTCGTGCGGGACGTAGAGCAGGCGCAGGGCCGAGCAGCGCTGACCCGACGAGCCGAAAGCCGACAGGATGACGTCGTCGATGACCTGCTCCTTCAGCGCCGTAGTGTCGACGAACATGCCGTTGAGGCCGCCGGTCTCGGCGATGAAGGGGATGATCGGGCCGGGGCGGCTGGCCAGCGAGCGGTTGATCAGGGTGGCGGTGTCGGTGCCGCCGGTGAAGGCGACGCCGTCGACGCCGGGGTGGCTGACCAGTTTCGCGCCGACGGTCTCGCCCCGGCCGGGGACGAGGGCCAGCAGGTCGGGGTTAAGGCCCGCCTTGTAGTAGAGGCGCACGGCTTCGGCGGCGATCAGCGGCGTCTGTTCGGCGGGCTTGGCCAGGACGGCGTTGCCGGCGGCGAGGGCGGCGGCGATCTGGCCGGTGAAGATGGCCAGCGGGAAATTCCACGGACTGATGCAGGCGAAGACGCCGCGGCCGTGCAGGACCAGCTGGTTGATCTCGCCGACGGGGCCCTTGAGCTCCCGCGGGCCGCCGAAGTCGCGCTCGGCCAGCATGGCGTAGTAGCGGCAGAAGTCGGCGGCCTCGCGCACCTCGGCGACGCCGTCGTTGAGGGTCTTGCCGGCCTCGCGGCTGAGCAGGGCGACGAGGCGGTCCATGTCGGCCTCGAGCGCATCGCCCATCGCGCGCAGGATCGGGGCGCGGCCGCCGCCGCCGATGCGGTCCCACTTCACCTGGGCGCGGGCGGCGAGATCGACGGCGGCGTCGATGTCGGCCTCGGTGGCTTCCGAGACGTGGCCCAGCACCTGGGTGGTGTCGAAGGGATTGGTGACGGGCTGGGGGTTGGTCCCGGCCTTTAGCTTGCCGCCGAGGATCGGGCCGGAGGTCAGCTTCTCGCTGTCGACCTTCTCGAGGGCGAGGGCGTGCCGCTCGCGGTCGGCGGCCTGGGAGTAGTCGCGGCCCAGCGAGTTCTGGCGGTCCATGTACATGTCCTTGGGAGTCGGAATCTTGGCGTGGCGGTCGGGGTGGGCCTCGACGGCGGAGATGGGGTCGGCGGCGACGGCGGAGGCGGGCACACGCTCGTCGAGCAGGGCGTGGACGAAGGAGGAGTTGGCGCCGTTCTCGAGCAGGCGGCGCACCAGATAGGGCAGCAGGTCCTCGTGGCCGCCGACGGGGGCGTAGGCGCGGACCGTGACGGGTCCGAAGGCGTCGCGGGCGGCGTCGTAGAGGGCCTCGCCCATGCCGTGCAGGCGCTGGAACTCGATCTTCACGCTCCGCTCCGAAGCCATCCTGTAGACGGCGGCGAGCGAATGGGCGTTGTGGGTGGCGAACTGGCTGTAGATGTGGGGCGCGGCCTCGATCATGAGGCGGGCGCAGACGAGGTAGTTGAGGTCGGTCGCGGCCTTGGTGGTGAAGACCGGATAGTCGGTGCGGCCGAACTGCTGGGCCCGCTTGATCTCGGTGTCCCAGTAGGCGCCCTTGACCAGACGGACCATCAGGCGGCGACCCGACGTCTTCGCCAGTTCGGCGACGCGGCGGATCACCTCGGGGCAGCGCTTCTGATAGGCCTGGACGGCGAGGCCGAGGCCGGTCCAGCCGCCGAGGTCGGGCTCGTGCGCCAGCCGGTCGAGCAGCTTCAGCGACAGGGCGAGGCGGTCGGCCTCCTCCGCGTCCATGGTGAAGTTGATGTCGTATTTCGCGGCGATGCGGGCGAGGCGGACGATGCGGGGGTAGAGCTCGTCCCAGACGCGGGCCTCGTGCGTCGCCTCGTAGCGGGGCGACAGGGCCGAGAGCTTGACCGAGACGCCGTGGCCGGCCTCGGGCCCCTGCCCCCTGGCGGTCTTGCCCACCGCCTCGATGGCGTCGGCGTAGATCTTCTCGTAGCGCTCGGCGTCGGCGGCGGTGCGGGCGCCCTCGCCCAGCATGTCGAAGGAGCAGAGCCAGCCTTCGCGGTTGGAGCGTTTCAGCGCCGCCTCGATGGTGCGGCCAACCACGAACTGCTCGCCCATGATGCGGACGGCGGCGGCGACGGCCTCGCGGATGACCGGCTCGCCGAGCCGGCCGACGATACGGCGCAGGAAGCCGGGGAGGTCGGTCTTGGCCTCCTCATCGACGTCGACCAGCTTGCCGGTCAGCATCAGGCCCCAGGTCGACGCATTGACGAACAGGCTGTCGGACTGGCCCAGGTGGCTGGCCCAGTCGGCCGAGCCGATCTTCTCGGCGATCAGCCGGTCGCGGGTGTCCTCGTCGGGCGTTCGCAGCAGGGCCTCGGCGAGGCACATCAGGGCCAGGCCCTCGCGGGTGCCGAGCGAGAACTCCTGCAGGAAGCTTTCGACCACGCCCTGTTTCTTGACGCTGGCGCGGGCGCGTTCGACGAGGTCGACGGCGCTGTTCAGGACCGCGGCGCGCTCGCCGGCGTCGAGCGGAATGCGGGCCAGCAGGCCCTGCACCGTGGCGGTTTCATCCGCGAACTTGCCCTGATCCAGCGCATCCCAGTCCTGCGACAGGGAAAGGGGCGGAGAAACGTGTGCGTCCATGCGGCTCCCTCTACTCCCTTCCCCCTTGATGGGGGAAGGGCCGGGGTTGGAGGTGAACTGCGTCCGATTGGCCGCCGCGCACAGCGCCTGATGCGGCCGCCGCCGGCGCCCCCATCCCGACCCTTCCCCCATGAAGGGGGAAGGGCTATTCGTGCGTCCCGATCAACGGCGGAGCCTTTCGGCCCTCATGCGCATCGTTCTGGCCACCGACGCCTGGGAGCCCCAGGTCAACGGCGTCGTCCGCACCCTGACCCGGACCATCGCGGAATGCCGCGCCATGGGCCACGAGGTCGAGGTCATCGAGCCCAGCCAGTTCAAGACCATTCCCTGCCCGACCTATCCGGAAATCCGGCTGGCGCTGGGAGCCGAGGAGGAGATCCGCGAACGGCTGCGCGCCTTCGAGCCGGAGGCGGTGCATATCGCCACCGAGGGCCCGATCGGCATCGCCACGCGGCGCATCTGCGTGGAATGGAAGCTGCCGTTCACGACCAGCTACCACACCAAATTCCCCGAGTACGTCTCGGCCCGGTTCCCGATCCCGGTGCAGGTCGGCTACGCCTATATGAAGTGGTTCCACAAGCCGTCGGGCCGGCTGATGGTGGCCACGCCGACGCTGCGCGACGAGCTGGTGGCGCACGGATTCCGCAACGTCTCGCCGTGGTCGCGCGGCGTGGATACGGAGCAGTTCAATCCGGACCTGCCGCGCATCTACGACGAGCTGGGCGGCAAGGACTGGCCGCGCCCGTTCTTCCTCAACGTCGGCCGGGTGGCGGTCGAGAAGAATATCGAAGCCTTCCTGCAGACCGACCTGCCGGGCACGAAGATCGTCGTCGGCGACGGGCCGGCGCGGGCCGAGCTGGAAGCGAAATACCCGGAGGCGAAATTCCTCGGGGCGCGCTTCGGCGAGGAGCTGGCGCGCTGTTTTCGCGACGCCGACGTCTTCGTCTTCCCCAGCTGGACCGACACCTTCGGCCTGGTGATCCTGGAGGCCATGGCCACGGGCACGCCGGTGGCGGCCTATCCGGCGCACGGGCCGATCGACATCATCCCGGGCTCGAACGCCGGGGCCATCGACAAGGACCTGCGGACCGCCTGTCTCGAGGCGCTGAATTGCGACCGGGCGGCTGTTCGCAGCTACGCCGAGAAGTTCAGCTGGCGGGCCTCGGCCGAGCAGTTCGTCGAGAACCTGCAGCCCTACCCGGAGCCGGAGCGCGGCCGGTTCTGGCGGCGGCTGCGCCGGATCGCGCGGCTGCGGAAGAAGGCGGCGGCGTAAGGTTCACCTCCCCATGAGCGAAGGCGATTGGGGAGGACGGTCGGCGCGGAGCGGCGACCCGGAGGGGGCGGCGCAGGCGTGGGCCAGCCTGTCGCCATTCACTTGCCCCCTGCGCCGCCCCCTCCTGATCGCTGCGCGATCTGTCCTCCCATCGGCCTTCGCCGACGGGGAGGTGACGCTCTGACCTAGAAGTCGAACTGCGCCCGGAACTGGAGCGTCTGGACGTCGACATCGGAGGCGGCGACCTGGGCGTCGTTGCTGGCGTCGGTGTAGTTGGCCATGAAGCGGATGTGGGACCACGGGTACCAAGTGGCTCCGAGGGTGACCGCCGAATATTCGCCGGCCGTGGCCACGCCCGCGAACTCGGTCAGGTCGGCGGCGTCGTAGCGGACCGCCAGCTCGACCGCGCCCATGCCGCCGCGGGTCACGGGTTCGCGGATGCTGACCCGGTCGAACTTGCCGTCGGCGGGCTTGTATTTGCGCTGTTCGCCGGTCGGGAAGAAGGAGGCGAAGACGTAGTATGCATTCGCCCGCGCCGAGCCGCCGCCGGTCAGGTCGGCGTCGACAGTCGCCCATTCGCCCTGGACCGAGAAGGACCGCCAGACAGCGGCGGCCTCGAGGCCGATGGCGGTATCGCCGTCGCCAGCCCCCAGCGGCGAGGAGCCCGCGTCGGTGTAGCGGGCGCCGAAATTGGTGTTGTTGCGCACGCGGTAGCGGAAGGCCGTATCGTCCCGCCGGTCGCGGTCGCGGGCCCAGACGCCGAGGTGGATTTTCGTCTCGTCGGTGACGACCGGGGCGAAGTGGGCCCGGACGAAGACGCCGCGCTGTTCGTCGCCGTCGCCCGGCGCGCCGTCGTTGACCGAATCGCCATGCACGCCGCCCGCGACGGACCAGTTGTCGCCGCCGGTGCGCGCCGCCAGCGTCATCACCCGGCCGGCGTCGATCAGGTCATTGAACGGCCCGCGTTCCATGAAGGTCGTGTA
>NZ_DASWTO010000085.1:0-33809 GCF_036402095.1 Brevundimonas sp.
CTCGGCCTCCAGATCGACCGCCGAACGGGTCGTGCCCGAGATGTTGCGGGTGCCGCCGGCCCCGGCCCCGGCCTGGTCGATCTCCGCCTGCATGGCCTCAAGCACCGCCGGATGCTGGCCCATGCCGAGATAGTCGTTCGAGCACCAGACCACGACGTCCTGCTCCGAACCGTCGGCGCGGCGGCGCCTGGCCAGCGGAAACCGGCCGCGCACGCGCTTCAGGTCGGCGAAGACGCGATAGCGCCCCTCGCTCTTGACCTGCTCCACGGCAGTCTGGAAGGCGGCCTTGTAGTCGAACAAACCTGCGGCTCGTCTCGTCTTGCGGATGGGCCGGGTTTTGCGCCGCGGACGGGCGAAAGTCTATCGCCGCAGGCCGTTAAATCGTCGCAACCTTCTAATTGATAACGGTTCTCAGGTTCATTCATGCCGGCGCGACTCAGCCCTTCGGCAGGTCGTCGAGCTTGCCGCGCAGCATCTGCAGGATGGCGGAGAAGTCGCGGCCGCCGTAGCCGAGGCCGTTGAACATCTGGAACAGGGCCTCGGTCTGGGCGCCCAGCGGCGTCGAGGCGCCCGATTTGGCGGCGGCGTCCTGGGCCAGTTTAAGGTCCTTGAGCATCATGGCCGCCGCGAAACCGCCGTCGTAATTGCGGTTCGAGGGCGCGGTCGGAACCGGGCCGGGCCACGGATAGTAGGTGGTGACGCTCCAGCTCTGGCCGGAGGATTTGGCGACGATGTCGAACATCTTCACCGGGTCGAGGCCCAGCTTCTCGGCCAGGCCGATGGCCTCGCAGGTTCCGAGCATGGTGATGCCGAGGATCATGTTGTTGCAGATCTTGGCCGCCTGCCCCGCCCCGTGGTCGCCGGCGCGGAAGGTCGCGCGGCTCATGGGTTCGAGCGCCGCCTCGATGCGGGCGAACTCCGGTTCGTCGCAGCCGACCATGAAGGCCAGGGTGCCGGCGTCGGCGGCCATGGTCCCGCCGGAGACCGGCGCGTCGGCAAAGGCATAGCCGGCGTCCTTCGCCAGGGCGGCGACCTTGCGGGCCGTATCGACGTCGATGGTCGAGCAGTCGAGCAGCAGGGCCGAGGTCGGCGCATGGCCGATGACCTGTTCGGTATAGACCTTGAGCACGTGCGGCCCGGCCGGCAGCATGGTGATGACGACATCCGCGTTCCTGACCGCGTCGGCGACGGAGCCGGCCGGAGTGCAGCCGTGTTCCGCGGCGCGATCCAGCGCGGCTTGCGACAGGTCGAAGGCGAGGACCTTGTGGCCGGCCTTGGCCTGATTGGCCGCCATGCCGCCGCCCATGTTGCCGAGACCGATGAAGGCGATGGTGTGGGTCATGGCGTCGTCTCCCTGATTTTTCTTTGCGCCGGGATTAGCGGCTCGGCGGCCGGGACGCCAGACAGGGGCCCTCGTCCTCCACCGGCCGGCCGGCGGAAGGTTGGGGAGGGCGCGGGACAGCCGGGCCTCGCCCGGATGCGTTGTTGTTTTACCGTTTCGACGAGACAGGCTGCCCCGCGCGGCCGTTTTCCACACGCCCTCCGACTGGCGGCCCTGCGTCCGGGCCTCTGACGGATCGCCCCGGCCTCGTTGCCGAGACCGGAACGGGACGGCCTTACCCCCGCGATCGCGAAGCCATCTGACCGCACCTCAAGGCGCGCGGCGAGCAAGCGGGGCCATCCATCGACCTCCGCGAGGACCCCCGGACTCTCCATCGCCCGGGCTTCATCGCTCGACCACAGCCCGCCGTCGTCGAGGAACGTGGATCCGACGCCCTCCCCATCGACGGGATGCCCCTATTATGCGCGGGGTTTCCGATGCGGCGCGTTCATGACGCTGGCGCGGAGGCGATGGGGAGGAATTACAACACGTTGGCCGCCCGGGTTATGGAGGCAGAGGCGGGATTTGCAGCGCAGCAATTGCCTTCGTCAGCCCCGGTCGTCCCGTCGGCCTTCGCCCGGGCGGCGGTGATGGCTACTGCGCCGGCTTTCTGAATCGCAGCATGAACTGGCTGGTGCGGCCGCGGATCGAAGGATCGAAGACGCTGGCTGTCAGCGGGTCGGCGGGGCTGGCGAGAAGGGCGCTCTCCCCGTCGAGGACGAAGCCGGCGGCGGTCACCTCGCGCTTGACCGCCTCGATGTCGATGCGGTGCAGGGTGTCGGCGGCCGACAAGTCGGAGCCGGCGACGGCGTGGTGGTCGATGATGACGTAGACCCCGCCCGGTTTCAGCGCCCGGAAAACGGCGGCGTTGACCTTCGAGGCGGTGTCAGCCGGGAACGGCGCCAGATGCAGATCGTGGTAATTCTGGGCGGTGAAGACGAGATCGAGGCCGGTCGGGAATTCCGGCGCGCCGATCGGCGAGCGAATCCCGTCGACGTTCGGCAGGGCGTCGGCGGCGGTCACGGCCTCGGCGTAGCTGGCCTGGAAGCCGATGAATTCGGCGGGCTGCCAGGCGGTGACGTGACCGGTGGGCCCAACGGCGGCGGAGAAGACGCGGGTGAAATAGCCGCCGCCCATGATCATGTCGGCCACCTTCTGGCCCGGGGCGACCTGGGCGAAGGCGAGGGTTTCCGCGGTGTGACGGGCTTCGTCGCGAGCGCGGTCCTCGGCGGTGCGGACCGGGTCGGCCAGGGCGGCGGCCCAGGACGACGGCTGCTGCGGCGACAGCGAGACCGGCGCGAAGGCGGCGGTCGACAGCGCGACCAGCGCCGCGGCGGCGACAAGCACGGAACGACGCATCACTCTTCTCCTGTCAGAACGGGCCCGATCTCAGCCGGGCTTGCGGAATCGGTAGACGAACTGGTCGGTGCGGCCGCGGATGGCTTCGTCGAAGACGTTGACGGTGCGGTCGTCGGCCGGGTTGGCCAGGGCCGTCGACTCGCCGTCGAAGACGAAGCCGGCCGCCTCGACCTCCGCGCGCAGCGAGGCGCCCTCGATGCGATGCAGGGACTGGACCTCGGCGTGGCCCGTGCCGGGGCGGCCCGAGTGGTCGACGACGATGAAATAGCCGCCGGGCTTGAGGGCCGCATAGATGGCGCGATTCATCGTGGCCACGTCGGTGTTGAAGGCCGGGATGTGGAAGTCGTGATACTCTTGGCTCATCCAGACGACATCGAGCGGCTCAGGGAAGCTCAGGGTATTGAGGTCGCCGTTGACCCGCAGGACGTTCGGATAGGCGTTCACGAGCGCGTCGGCGCGGGGGTTCTCACGCTCGGCCGTCCGGTTCGGCACGAAGGCGTAGACCTTGCCGCCGTCGCCGACGACACGGGCGAACAGGCGGGTGAAGTAGCCGGCGCCGGGGCGGATGTCGGCGATCCTGTCGCCCGGCTCGAGCATGGCGAAGGCGAGCATGCGGTCGGGGTGGCGGAATGGATCGCGGGCGACCTCTTCCGCGGGACGCAGCGGATCGGCGATGGCGGCGCGGTGGATGTCCGCCAGCCGCATGGTCTCATAGGTGCGGTTCGCCATGCGGTCTTCGCGACCGGCGTAGGGGTCGGAGCCGCAGGCGGCGAGGGCGAAGATGGCGGTTACGGCGAGCATCGACGGTTTGAGCATGATCGTCTCCTGAACCAGCGGCGACAGCCAAGCTCCGGTTTGGGGAGGGATGCAAGCGCGAATCCTTCTCCCTTCGAGGGAGACGGTGTCAGGCGGAGCCTGACGGATGAGGGGGCTGGCGGAAAAGGTCTGCTGCCGGAGCGCCGGCTTCCGGCATCCCCTCATCCGAGCCGCTTCGCGGCCCATCTTCTCTCCCGGGAGGGGAGAAGGGATCAGAGCGGCTCCCACTCCTCCGCTTCGGGAAGCGGGGCGAACAGACGGTCGAGGTCGGCGTCGGACACGCCGGAGAGGTCGGCGGGCGCCCAGGCCGGGGCGTTGTCCTTGTCGACGATGACGGCGCGGACGCCTTCCTGGAAGTCATGGGTGCGGACGACGCGGCCGCCGAGGCGGTATTCCATGGCCATGTTGTCGGCGAAGGAGTCCAGCGCCGCGCCGGTGCGCAGCTGGCGCAGGGTCACCTTGAGCGATTGCGGCGACTTGGTCTTCAGGATCGCCAGCTGGGCCAGGGCCCAGTCAGAGCCGTCGGCCTCGAGGGCCGCGAAGATCTGCTCGACGGTGTCGAAGGCGAACAGGCGGTCGATGGCGGGCAGGTGCGGCTCGATGGGCGGTTCGCCGGCATCGGTCTCGAGGCCGTCGGCGACATCGATCGGATGGGCCGGGTCGGCGGCGAGGATGGCGCGGAAGGCCTCCAGCGCGTCGGACGGCAGATAGTGGGTGTGGACGCCCAGGAAGACGGTGTCCGCCGCCTTGAGCCGGGCGCCGGTCAGGGCCAGCCAGACGCCGGTCTGGCCCGGCAGGCGCGGCAGGAACCAGCCGCCGCCGACGTCGGGGAACAGGCCGATGCCGGTCTCGGGCATCGCATAGGTGGTGCGCTCGGTGGCGATGCGGACGTCGGCCGGTTCAGAGATGCCCACGCCGCCGCCCATGACGACGCCGTCGACCAGGGCGGTCACCGGCCTGGGATAGTCGAACAGCAGGTGGTTGAGCTTGTATTCCCGGTCGAAGAAGGCCTTGGCCTCCGACGCGTCCCCTGCCCCGCTCTCCGCGATCATGCGGATGTCGCCGCCGGCGCAGAAGCCCCGTTCGCCGGCGTGGTCGATCAGGATGGACTTCACGGCGTCGTCGTCGCGCCAGGCCAGCAGCGCCTCGATCATGGCGTCGCACATGGCGCGGTTCAGCGCGTGCAGGGCCTTGGGGCGGTTCAGGGTGATGTGGCCGACGCCGGAGGAGACGCGGGCGAGGACTTCTGGTTCGCTCATGGGCGTCCGTCTAGGCGGCCGCCGGGAAACGGTCCAGCCCGGACGTCAGCCTTCCGGCCACGGCAGGCGTTCACAGGCCGCCGTCGGGTCCGAGCAGGCCCAGAGGGTGACGGTGAAGGTGTCGCCCGGGCGCAGGCCGCCGATCGGGTGAAGCTCGGCCCGCGACATGCCGTTCAGGATGCTGCGGCCGAAGCGGGTGTCGGCGGGCGTCTGGCGATCGATCCGGCAGCCGCGCACCCGGCCACGGCCGGCCACGGTGCAACTGACCTGGGCCTGGACGACGCCCTCCTCGCCCGAGGGGACAGTCGGGATCGGGATGCTCCGCCAGCGCACCTGACCGTCGGTCCAGTGGCGCGGAGCCTCGGCCGGAGGCCTCTGCGGCGGGGCCTGGACGGCGAGCAGGAGGGCCAAGAGCAGGCTGGTCATCACCGGGTCTCAGGGGCGGGGACCACGGTCATGTCGTACGGAATGAAGAGCGCAAGTTCGAGCGGACCCGACTGCCGCCAGGTGACCCGGTTCGACATGCCCTCCACCTGGACGGCATAGCCCTCGCCGAAGGCCGCCGCCGTGGTGCGGGCGTCGGCGGAGATGGCGGCGAGGATGGGGGTCCGGTACTGGGCCGGATTGACCACGGAGAGCTGCCAGTCGCCGATGACCTCGGCCAGCGAGCGGCCGACCGGCGCGACGCCGTCGACGAAATCCTCGATCCGCTCCGAGGCGGCGTCGAGGGTGTCGGCCTCGCGGATCGGCGTCTTGACGACCAGGCTGGCCACGCTGGTGTCGCTGCGGCCGGGATCCATGCCCAGGGTCAGGGTCGAGACCATGTCCTCGGTCAGCGGGACGAGCGTGCCGTCGTCCTCGATACTGAGGTCGATGTCGGGACGTCCGGCGGCGGCGCGGGCCATGGCGCGCAGGGTCCGGGTGATCTCGTCGCGGCGGCCCGGCGCGTCCCGGGTGTCGTTCACGACGCGGACGGCGACGATCAGATTGTCGGCCCGGCGCTCCAGCTGGATCACGGGGATGTCGTCGGGGTCCCACTCGATGGCCCGCGAACCGGTGACGATGATCTCGTCGATCCCGACGTAGTTCGAGGCGTCCTGGGCAAGCGCGGGCGAAGCCAGCAGGGCGACGGCGGCGGCGAAGGCAAGGGATTTCATGATGACACTCCTCCCGCGACGGAGGTTGGCACAGTCAGCCGGCGGCGTCACCGGGCTCCGCAGAGGCTGGAGCGGCCGGAATGGGCGGCAGGCCGAGACCGCTGTCACCGTCCAGCCAGCGGGCCGTCGGAGCCTCGTGTTCGAGGCGCCCACCCACCATACCCATGGCCAAAAGAAGCGCCTGGGTGGAATCCACGCCCATCGAACAGCCCCGCGCCTCCGGCCGGTCGAACCAGTGGATGATCCAGTCGCACCGCCAGTCGCCGCGGTCCCGGACCGGCCTCATCCATTCGACGACCACCCGGCGCTCGACCCCGTCGATCTCGACACCGAACTCCCGGTCGCAAACGAGGGTCACTGCCGCATCATCTCCCGGGCGGTGATCACCCGCATGATCTCGTTGGTGCCCTCGAGGATCCGGTGGACGCGCAGGTCGCGGACGATGCGCTCCAGCGGGTAGTCCTTGAGGTAGCCGTAGCCGCCGTGCAGCTGCAGGGCCTCGTCGGCGATCTGGAAGCAGGCGTCGGTGGCCATGCGCTTGGCCATGGCGCACCATTTGGTCTTCTCGGGATGGTTCGTGTCGAGGGCCCAGGCCCCGCGCAGCACCATCAGGCGGGCGGCCTCCAGCTGGGTGGCCATGTCGGCGAGCTTGAACTGGGTGTTCTGGAAGTCGGCGATCGGCTTGCCGAACTGCTTGCGGGTGGAGACGTACGCCTGCGCCGTCTCGAGGGCGAGGCGGGCGCCGCCCAGCGAGCAGGCGGCGATGTTCAGGCGGCCGCCGTCGAGGCCCATCATGGCGTAGCGAAAGCCGTCGCCCTCCTTGCCGAGCAGGCTTGCAGACGGAATTCGGCAGTCGTCGAAGCTGACGATGGCGGTGGGCTGGGAGTTCCAGCCCATCTTCTTCTCCTGGGCGCCGAAGGAGAGGCCCGGCGCGTCCTTCTCGACGACGAAGGTGGAGATGCCCTTGGGGCCGTCGCCGCCGGTGCGGGCCATGACGACATAGACGTCCGAGGTTCCCGCGCCGGAGATGAAGGCCTTGGAGCCGTTCAGCACCCAGTGGTCGCCGTAGAGACGGGCCGTGGTGCGCAGGGCGGCGGCGTCGGAGCCGGAACCGGGCTCGGTCAGGCAGTAGCTGGCGATCAGCTCCATCGACACGAGGCGCGGCACGTAGCGGGCGCGCAGGTCGTCCGACCCGAAGCGGTCGATCATCCAGGTCGCCATGTTGTGGATCGAGATGAAGGCGGCGGTGGAGACGTCGCCGCGCGACAGCTCCTCGAAGATGACCGCGGCCTCGACCCGGCCCAGCGCCATGCCGCCGTGCTCCTCGCCGGTGTAGATGCCGCAGAAGCCCATCTCGGCGGCGTGCTTCATGACGTCGACGGGGAAGTGTTTGGTCTCGTCCCAGTCGGCGCTGTGCGGGGCCAGCTCGGCCTCGGCGAAGGCGCGGGCGGCGTCCTGGATGGCGCGCTGGTCGTCGGTGAGGGCGAAGTCCATGGGGCGGTTCCTGCGAGTCTTTCGTGGGCTTCTATCCATGAGAGAGCCCTGCGTCACCACACACCGTCCGTCATCCTCGGGCTCGACCCGAGGATCAGACGTGGGAATGAGCTGTGCGTTAAAGACGGCCCCGCAAGCGCTGCCGCGCCGGGGCCGACGGAGCACCGGACGGTCTGGCCCTCGGGTCAAGCCCGAGGGCGACGGGCTGTATTTTCCGTCGCGAGAGTTTAAGTCCGGCCGCATGACCCAGCCGTTCCCGCCCGCCGCCTTTCCCTACGCCCGCCCCCGCCGGCTGCGCAGCCAGCCCTGGGTGCGGCGGCTGGTGGCCGAGACGACGCTGACGCCGGCGGATCTGGTCTGGCCGCTGATCGTGCATGACGGGGCGGACGAGCGGGTGGCGGTGGCCTCGATGCCGGGTGTGTTCCGGTTGAGCCCGAAGGCGGCGGCCAGGGCGGCGGTCGAGGCGCGGGACCTCGGGATTCCGGCGGTGGCGCTGTTTCCCAATGTCGACGGCGCGATCAAGGACGGGGTGGGCACGGGCGCGACCGATCCGGACGGCCTGATCCCCGACTGCATCAAGGCGATCAAGGACGCGGCGCCGGAGATCGGGGTCATGACCGATGTGGCGCTGGACTGCTACACCGACCACGGCCACGACGGGGTGCTGGAGGACGGGCGGATCGTCAACGACGCCACGCTGGAGCGGCTGGCGGAACAGGCCTTCATCCACGCCCACGCCGGGGCCGACGTGGTGGCCCCGTCGGACATGATGGACGGGCGGGTCCAGGCCATCCGCGAGGCGCTGGAGGCCAATGGGCTGCAGGACGTGATGATCCTGTCCTACGCCGCCAAATACGCTTCCGCCTTCTACGGGCCGTACCGGGACGCGGTGGGCTCGGCGAAGCAGCTGACCGGCGACAAGAAGACCTATCAGATGGACTACGCCAATTCGGACGAGGCGCTGTGCGAGGTGGCGATGGACATTTCCGAGGGCGCCGACGCGGTCATGGTCAAGCCGGGGATGCTGTATCTGGATATCGTGCGTCGGGTGTCGGAGACCTTCCGCGTGCCGACCTTCGCCTACCAGGTGTCGGGCGAGTATTCGATGATGCGGGCGGCGATGGCCAACGGCTGGCTGGACGAGGAGCGGGCCATCCTGGAAAGCCTGCACGCCTTCAAGCGGGCGGGGGCGGCGGGGGTGCTGAGCTATTTCGCCCCGCAGGCGGCGCGGTTGCTGGGCCAGGTTTGACTAGTGCCGGAAGCGCGGGTCGATCCGCCGCGCGACGCTCAGTGGATAGGAGTGGGCGACCAACATCCGGTCCGACTGGGCATCCCGGAAAAGGTACAGCACCCAGACCTCGCCGGGTTTAGCGATCGCCTGGCCGTCGTCGCAGGCGGCGCTGCTTCCCGTACGCCCGATCTCGTAGCTGGGAGCGTCTGCTCGCCCCTCGATCGAACGGCTCACGCGAACGGTAGCCGTCCAACCCGGCCGCTCGCCCCCCGGACGAGCTTCGGCGCGCGTGACGACTCCGAGCGCGACGGCGTCGAAATCGTCGCTCACACGCTGAAAGGGCTCGCGATACAAGCGGCAGGCAGCCGCGGGCGTAGCGTTAATCAGGAAGGACGCCGCCGCGCCGACAAGGCATAGCCATTTCACAGGAAAACCCCCGCGCTCCAGCCATCGTAGGCCACCTCGACGTTCGGCGGAACCGCCGCCGACAGGGCGTTGTAATCCAGGTCGAGGTGCAGGTTGGTGAGCACCGCCTTCTTCACTCCGGCGCGGGCGATCCAGTCGAGGGTGCGTTCGACGTGGGCGTGGGTCGGGTGCGGCGTCCAGCGCAGGGCGTCGACGATCCACAGCTCGCAGCCGCGGACGGTCTCGATAGCGGCGTCGTCAAGGTCGGAGACGTCGCTGGAGTAGGCCACGGGGCCGATGCGGTAGCCGACCGAGCGGATCGGGCCGTGGGCCTGGTCGAAGGTGACGACGGGGACCGGGCCGCCGGGTCCGTCGAGGGACCAGCTCTGGCCGTGCGGCGGCAGCGGATGGGCGTCGAGGATGGCGGGATAGCCCTCGACGCTGTCGAAGATGTAGCGGAAGCGCTCGCGCAGGGCGGCGTGGGTGGCGGCGTCCATGAAGGCGGGGATGCGGCGGCGGGCGCGCATGGCGAAGACGCGCAGGTCGTCGACGCCGTGGGTCTGGTCGGCGTGGTCGTGGGTGTAGAGGACGGCGTCGATGTGCTTGACCCCGGCGGCGAGCGTCTGCTGGCGCAGGTCGGGCGAGGTGTCGATCAGGACGCTGGTGACGCCGTCCGGGCCGTGGCGGCGGACCAGCAGGGAGCAGCGCAGACGGCGGTTCCTCGGCTCGGCCGGATCGCAGTCCCCCCAGTCGCCGTCGCCGCGCGGGACGCCGCCGGACGAGCCGCAGCCGAGAATGACGATCTCCAGCTCGTCCGCCCTGCCCGTCATGCGCCCTCCGGCCGGGGAATGCGGTCGAACAGGGCGAAGAAGGCGTCCGTGGTTCGGGTCTCGGCCTCGTCGCGGGACCAGCCGCGGATTTCGGCCAGCTTGTCGAGGACATGGCCGACGTACGCCGGCTCGTTGCGGCGGCCGCGATGCGGCACGGGGGCGAGGTAGGGGCAGTCGGTCTCGACGATGATGCGGTCGGCGGGCATGGCGGCGATGATGTCGCGCACCTCGGTCGCGGCCTTGAAGGTGGCGATGCCGGAAACCGAGAACCAGGCGCCCAGTTCCGCCGCCTTTTCCGCCAGTTCCGGGCCGCTGGTGTAGCAGTGCATCAGGAAGCGAAACGGCCCCCTCGCCTGCTCTTCGGCCAGGATGTCGGCCATCAGGGCGTCGGCCTCGCGGGTGTGGACGACCAGCGGCAGGCCGGTGCGGCGGGCGGCCTCGATGTGCCGGCGGAAGACGGCGGCCTGCACGTCGCGGGGGCTGAGGTCGTAGTGGAAGTCGAGGCCGCATTCGCCGATGCCGATCACGCGCGGACGGCCCGCGAGACCGACCAGCTTGTCGGCGGTCAGGTCGGCGTAATCCTTCGCCTCGTGCGGATGGACGCCGACCGTGGCCCAGATGTCGTCATGCGTCATGGCGAGGGCGTGGGTGGCCTCGAAGGTCGACAGCTTGTCCGAAATCTCGACCATCAGCCCGACGCCGGCCGCGCGGGCCCGGGCGATGACCGCGTCGCGGTCCTCGTCGAACTGCGGCGCGTGGAGATTGACGTGGCTGTCGATCAGCATCAGGCGCGGGCCTTGGTCCGCTGCAGGTCGGCGAGCGCCCCGGCCAGCACGTCGGCGCGGTCGAGATTGATGGCGGCCGCGCGGTCGGGCAGTTCGGACAGCCGCTCCCACAGCTCAGCCCAGCGCGCGCCGGACTTGCCCTCCTCGAGCGCGCGCACTTTCACCGCGGCGATCAGCCGATCCATCAGGGTTTCGAAGCGCTCCTGCCCCTCGGCGCCGCGGAATTTGTCGGCCACGGAGAGGATCTCGGCGCGGTCGAGATCGGACGCGGCGACCCAGGCCTGGGCCAGCTGGTCGGCCTCAAGCGTCGCGCCGGAGGCCAGCGCCAGCGCCTGACCGGGCGAGCCGGCGGCCATGGCGGCGATGCGGACGGCCTCGGCCGAGGGCACGCCGGTCCGGTTGCGGACCAGATCCTCCAGCGCGTGCAGCGGCCAGACCGGGAAGGCCAGACGGCGGCAGCGCGAGCGGATGGTGGCGAGCAGCCGGCCGGGCGCGTGGGTGACGAGAAACAGCACGCCGCGCTCCGGCGGCTCCTCAAGAACCTTGAGCAAGGCATTGGCGGCGTTGAGATTCAGGTCGTCGGCGGCGTCGATTATGGCGACACGGTATTTGGCCTGCGACGGACTCTTGGAAAAGAACTCCGGCAGGTCGCGGGCCTGATCGACGGAGATGGATTTCTTTGTCTTTCCGCCCTCGACGGCGCGTTCGAGCACCAGCAGATCGGGATGGGACTGGGCCGTGATCAGGCGGGCCACGGGATCGTCGGGACGGGTTCCGAGCAGGCCGCGCGACGGATCCGGCGCGGCGCCCAGCAGGCGACGGGCGGCGCGGTAGGCGAAGGTCGACTTGCCCGAGCCCTCGACCCCGCACAGCAGCCAGGCGTGGTGCAGGCGGCCCTTGTCGAAGGCGTCGAGGAAGGCGGCCTCCGCGGCGGCGTCAGGCACGAGGTCGAAGCGGTCGAGCGGATGCTCGCTCACAGCAGCCGGGCCTCGACGGCGGCCCAGACCCGGGCCTCGACGGTTTCGAGATCACCCTCGGCGTCGACGATCACGCAGCGGTCCGGATGGGCGGCGGCGATGTCGCGGAAACCGCGCCGCAGTCGCTCGTGGAACTCCAGCCCCTTGGATTCGAAACGGGTCTCGAAGAGTCCCCGTCCGAAGGCGCGCTCCAGCCCCACCTCGACCGGCAGATCGAAGACCAGGGTCAGGTCCGGCTGGGTGTCCCCGACGACGGCGGCGTCGAGGGTTTCGATGAACGCGGCGGGCGTGCCGCCGCCGGCGCCCTGATAGGCGCGGCTGGAATCGGCGAAGCGGTCGCAGACGACCCAGCGGCCGGCCTCCAGGGCGGGCCGGATGGTGCGCTCCAGATGGTCGGAGCGGGCGGCGAACATCAGCAGGGTCTCGGTCATCGGCGACCAGCGGCCGGGGTCTCCGTTCAGGGCGATGGCGCGGATGTCCTCCGCGCCGTCCGAGCCGCCCGGCTCGCGGGTCTGGAGAACCTCGAGATCACGGGCTCGGAGCCGTTCGACCAGGCGGGCGACCTGGGTCGACTTGCCGGTCCCCTCGCCGCCCTCGAACGTGATGAATCTGCCTTGGGTCACCGGCGCACAATGGCGGCGCCGGGCCGCTTCGCAAGGGTCTAGACGCCCGAAATCGTCGTCGCTTCGGGATAACCCCGCGAGATGACGGCGCGCCGGGACCGCTCGGCCGCGCCGGCGTCCGGCCACGGCCCGACCAGCACCCGGAACTGGCCCGGAGCCGCCTCCTCGACCGTCGCGCTTCCGCCCAGATGGTCCGCGGCCCGCCGGGCCTGGCGCGCGTCGGCCCAGGTTCCCGCCTGGACCCAGACGCCGGCGCGCGCGGGCGCGGGCGGCGACGATTCCGCCGGCCGGGACTGCGGTTGGGTCATCGGGCCCGGTTGCGGCGGCGGCGTCGCGGCCGGGACAGGGGGCGCCGGGGACGCCTCAGCGTACTGGAGGACCTGTCCGCCGCCGAGACGCGGCGCGCGGCCAAGGTAACGCACCCTCACCTCGCCCACTCCGGCCCGACGCAGGTCGAGCGCGTCGGCGGCGCCGCGGGACAGATCGATGATCCGGCCGTCCACGAAGGGACCGCGGTCGTTGACCCGGACGACGATGCGGCGGCCGTTGGCGAGGTTGGTGACCTCCACCAGACCGGGCAGCGGCAGGGTCTTGTGGGCCGCGGTCAGGGCGTTCATGTCGAAGCGCTCGCCGGTGGCCGTCGGACGGCCGTGGAACTGGTCGCCGTACCACGAGGCCATGCCGGTTTCGTCGTAGTCGGGCTGCTCCTCCGGCTGATACCAGCGTCCGCGGATCTGGTAGGGCCGCATGGTGCCGGAAACGATGGGGGCCGGATCGGTGACGACGGGGATCGGCCGCGCGTCCGGCCGCGCGCCGGTCGCGCAGGCGGCCAGCAGCGACAGCAGGCCCGCGATCATCACACCCTTGAGAAGTCTCGCAGCCATGGCCCCGCCTCTGATGCGCAGAGGATGGCGAAAGACATTTCCGCTTTGGTTAACAGGCTGTTTGGCGGTATGCGGCGGGTCCGCTCGCGGGACACGGACAGGTGGCCGAGTGGTTTAAGGCAGCGGTCTTGAAAACCGCCGTAGGTGTGAGCCTACCGTGGGTTCGAATCCCACCCTGTCCGCCACAGCGCCGGGCGCCGGGCCTGCTACCGGACCTCGACCGCCACGTGGCCGGCGCCGGAGGCGGGGGCGGAGCGATAGACCCGGAAATCGAGCGCGGCCTCGGCGAGGTTTCCCGTCAGGCCTTTCACCACATTGCTGCGGTAGTTGGCGATCGCTTCGGCGAATCCCTGCCGCGTCGGTTCCGACAGCTTGCGCAGGGCGGCGCGCACCGCCGCTTCCTTGGCCCAGCCGGTCTTGTAGCCGTTGGCGTCGAGCGGGCTGTCGGCGAGGGAGCCGAGCCGGTCGGCGATCGGTCCGCCGGGCTGGAGGTCCGCGGGCGACGGCGAATTCTCGAACAGCCAGTACAGGGCGCCGGCCTGTTCCGCGCCGAGGGTTCCGGGCGGGGTCAGAAGGGCGCCGAGCTCGAGCAAGGCGCGCTGATCCTGCGAGTCTACGACCGAGACGATGCCGGTCTGGACGACCGGCTGGACGTCGCCGTTCTTGATCGCTTCCCTCGCAAGGGCCGCGATGCGCCGCGGCGCGCAGATCGCCTGATTGTCCTGGAGCTGGTTGATCGCCGTCGAATAGGTGTAGCTGCCCGACCCCAGCACGGCGTTGCGGTGCACGGTCAGCGCGCTGGTCACGAGGGTGCGGACGGCGTCGATGTTCTCCGCCGAGAAAAGAAAATTCTGCGTGTAGACATCCAGCGCGCTGTTCGCAGCGCCCGCGCCCAGCGCCAACCGGGCGATGTCCTGCTCACCCTCGCCGTCCAGCAACAGCAGGGCCGTGCCGACGGTTTCCGCGGCTGCGATGACGTCCTGCCCGACCAGGATCCATTGCTGCGTCTCGCCGGCCGAGGCGAAATAGTCGCTGCAATTGGCGTAGATCAGGGCGAAACCCTCATCGAGCATGGCCCGGGCCTGGGCGCCGCCGCTCGGGGCCGCGAACGAGGCCTGGGCCGCGCTGGCGAACCGTCCGACCACGCCCCGGGTCGCCGCGGGCGTGCGGGGCCCGTCCGCGTCGACGATCGGAATCGATCCGGCCGTCGTCTGACAGCCGGCGACAACCAGGGCGGCCATGCCGCAGACCAAGGCCTGTATTCGCGCCATCTCGACTTCCCCCAGCGTTCAGGTGCTCGCACACGTTGAACCAGGAACGGCGTTCGGTCTAGGTCCAGCCGGTCTGACGCAGCGACCGGCCGTAACCCGGCGCCCGCAAAGCGGACGCCGGGTGGCAGGCGGGCCTAGTTCCAGAAATCGCCGTCGGCGGGGCGGCCCGCGAACGGGTCCTCGCCGAAGGTGATCTGACCGTCCTCGGAGACGCTCAGGAACATCTCGCCGGCGGCCAGCGGACCACCCGCGGGGGTCAGACCGGCCAGGTCGAGTTCGGCCTCAAGGTCGCTGGGCAGGACCAGCGGCTCCAGGTCGTCGGCGGCCGGCATCAGGAAGGCGTCGTCGTCGGACATCGGCGAAACCTCTGGCGCATCCTTGGACGACACGGCGAGCGGCGCTGCCTCGGCGGCCACCGCCCCGGGGGCCGGATCGATGCTGACCGTGATGGTCTGCGGCGCCGTGCTGGCCGAGGACCCGGTCTCGTCGATGTAGGTCGTGCCCACGACAGTGAGGGTGAACGAACCCGAATAGTCATCGGGCGTGTCGATCAGCAGGTTGCCGCCCAGATCGCCGGCCGGGACCCGCCAGCCGCCGCTCGCGTCCAGCTCGCCGAAGTTGAAGGTCGAGCCGGCCGGGAAGCCGGTGATCATGACGAAGGAGTCCTCCATCGACTCGCCGGCCCCGAGCGTCATCGAGATCGGCACCGTCACCTCGTCGCCCTGCTGGCCGGTCGCCTCGGCGATCCGCGCCAGCCGCCCCGGCGTCAGGCCGAGGAAGCTTTCAATGGCCGATGCGGACTGGAACGAGGAGTCCAGCCAGGCCATCTGGCCGCCGTCGGTCGGCGCGACGCCGTCGTGGCCGCTCTGGACGCCGACGCTGCCCAGGGTGCTCCAGCCCGAGAAGCCGGACTCGAAGCTGGACACGGTCACTCCGTTGACCTGCAGGTTGTCGACCAGCAGGTGCGAGTTCAGCGAGCTGTCGTTCACATTGGAGACGCCGACGCCGAAGCTGTAGTCGCCGGCCTCGGTGGCGGTGAAGGTGAAGGTCTTCCAGCCCGTCGTGCCGTAGTCGCCAACCACCTGCACCGAGCCCAGCATGTAGGCCGCGCCGTTCACCGAGGCGAAGGCGAAGTCGTTGTAGGGCATGTAGTCGTGGGCGACGAAGTCCCAGTTGAACGACACCACGTCGCCCGCCTCGAGATGGATGGTGGTCTGGATGGCCGAACCGACCGTCGGATTCAGCACGGTCGAGGAGCCGACCGCGATGATCGGGGCGTCCGCCACGGCGGCCACGTCGATGACGGTCGAGGCCGTGGCCTCGATGCCGAAGGCGTCGACGACCGTGTAGTTGAAGCTCACCGGACCGCTGGCGTTGGCGGCCCCGAAATAGGTCAGGGTTCCGTCGCCGTTCATCTGCAGGAAGCCGCCCGCCAGGGCGACGCCGCCGCCGGGCGAGATGGCCTGGCCGTCGATCTGGGTCACGGCCACGGCGTCGGTGTCATTGCCGCGGACATCGAAGGTGACCGGCTGATCCTCGAGCGCCGAGACGAAGTCGTTGATCGCCACCGGCCCGTCGCTGGCGCCGGTGATCGTCACATTGACCACCTGCTCGACCGACCCGCCGCGGCCGTCGGAAACGCTGACGGTGTAGCTCTGGATCAGGGTCTCGCCGCCGGCGAGGTGCTGGATGGCGGCGTTGTCGACCTCAAACTGCCAGATCACCGAGCCGGCGCCGTCGCCGAAGCCGTTGTCGACGACCGTGGCGGTGAAGACGCCGAGATAGCCGGGGCCCTGCTCCGTGCTGGACACCGAGTGGCCGTCCCGAAGGTCGACGTCGGCGAAGTCGATCGCGCCCGTGGCGCCCACGACGCCGTCCTCCTGCACCGAGGCCGACGAAACCGCCGCAGTGATGGTGGGGGCGTCGTTCGTGCCGACGATGGTGACGTTGACCAGCTGCTGGGTCGTACCGCCGTTCCCGTCGTCAATGGTGACGAGGTAGCGCTGCAGCAGCGACTGGCCTTCCGAAAGGTAGGCCAGCTCGGAGTCGGAGGCCGAGAAGGTCCAGGTGATCTCGCCCGCGCCGGCGCCGGTGGCGCTGTCGTTGATCACGGCCGTGAAGGTCCCGACGTAGTTGTCGCTCTCCGCCTCGGCGCTGACGCTGTGGCCGTCGATCAGGTCGACATCGTCGAAGGTGATGACGCCGGAGACGCTTTCGGCGCCGCCCTCGATCACTTCGCCGAGCGAGAAGGCCGACGAAATGACCGGGCCGTCGTTCTCGCCGGTGATGGTGATGGTCACGTCCTGGGTGGCGACGCCGCCCTGGCCGTCAGCGACGCTGACGGTATAGGTCTGGGTGCGGGTCTCGCCGGCGCCGAGGAACTGCACCGCGGCGTTGGCGACGGCGAAATTCCACTGGACCGAGCCGGCGCCGTCGCCGGTCGAGGCGTCGGAAACCGTGGCCGTCAGGGCGCCGAGATAGTCTCCGCCCTGGGCGGCGACGCTGACCGTGTGGCCGTCGGCGAGATCGACGTCCCCGAAGTCGATCACGCCGGTGTCGGTCAGCTGCAGGTTCTGGCTGTCGACGCTGACCTGCAGCGTGTACGGGCCCGCCGAGCGCGCGCCGTCGCCGTCCCAGTTCTTGACCACGACGTAGTAGACGCCGTCCGCCGTGGGCGAGAACTGCAGGTAGGAGTCCTGCGACGCCAGGGAGCCGCCGCCTCCGAGGGTGCGCGGCGCGTCATCGTTGAAGTTCAGCAGGTTGCCGGCCGAGTCGTAGATGAAGACGAACGAGTCGAGGCCGAAACCGGCCGGATAGCCCGGGAAGCTGCCCGAGCCGAAGCCGGCCGCGAAATCGATGTCGAGGGTCAGCAGTTCGCCCGCCGACAGGTCGATGCGGTAGACGTCCTGTGCGCCAGGCGCCGAAACCGCGCCGACGATGGACAGGGAGGCGTCCGTCGCATCGCCGAGATTGGCGTTGGGGGCGACGCGCAGCAGGCCGCGGTCGATGACCTGGGCGGCGGCGAAGGTGTCGTTGCCCTCGACCTCGAACACCACAGGGGTCGAGGACGCGGAAGGCGCGGTGACCGGGTTGGTTTCCGAAACGCCGCCCGACGCGTCCGCGGCGGTGATGACCGGAGCGTCGTTCGTGCCGGTGATGGTGACGGTGACCGGCTGGCTGACCACGCCGCCGTGGCCGTCGGAGACGCTGACGGTGTAGGTCTGGATCAGGGTCTCACCCGCCGCCAGATACTGGATGGCGGCGTCGTCGATGGAGAAGCTCCAAGCGACCGAGCCCGCGCCGTCGCCCGTGCTGTCGTCCGCGACGACGGCCGAGAACAGGCCCAGATAGCCGTCGCCGTCGGCAGCGCTGGTGACGGAATGGCTGTCGAGCAGATCGACGTCGGCGAAGGCGATCACGCCGGTCGCGCCGACGCCGGCGTCCTCGATCACCGCCCCTTCGGCCACCATGGCGCCGAGGGTCGGCGCGTCGTTCGACCCGGTGATCGTCACGGTGACGGTGGCGGTGCGCACGTCGCCGTCCGAGTCGGTGACAGTGTAGGTGAAGGTGTCGGTCGCCGTCTCGCCCTCGGCCAGGTACTGCCAATGGGCGGCGTCGGGCGTGTAGACGAAGCTGGCCGTGTCGGCAGAGCCGGGAGCGCCGACGGTTTGGGTCAGGGTGACCGACCCGTGCGCAGGCTGGGTGTTGGTCAGGCTGGCGATCAGATCCGGCACGCTGTCGTTGGCCAGCACGTCGACGGAGATCGAGGCGGTCTCCTCGCCGGCGCTCATCACGTCGTCGACCAGGCTCACGGCCTCGTCGCGCGGATCGAAGGCGACGCCGTCGACGATGACGCTCAGGCTCTCGAATTTCGACACCGTCAGGCCGGACGAGAAGGTGAAGTTGCGGTTGTTGGCCTGGCCGTTCACCGGATTGGTGACCTCGGCGAGGAAGGCGAGGTAGCGGGCGATGTCGGCCTGGACCGCCGGGCTCTGCCACTCGGCGCGGGTCATCGTCAGCTGGAGCGTGTCGCGGCCCGAGCCGCCGTCGTAGTTGTCGGTCGACCCTGCGTTCTCGCCCAGGCCGTAGACCAGCAGGTCGTCGCCCGAATCGCCGCTGACGATGTCGTTTCCGGCGCCGCCGTCGAGGATGTCATTGCCCGAGCCGCCGTTGATGCGGTCGTTCCCGCCCATGCCGTTGAGGTCGTCGGCGCCCGCGCCGCCGTTCAGGTGATCGGCGCCGGCCGTGCCGGAGACGGTGTTTCCACCCGATTTCGATTGAGCAGCCATGTATTCGCCCCTTGCTGTTGTTTCTTGCGGCATCGAACGAGCGGCGGCGGCCGGACGGCCGCAGGGCGCCGCCCGCCGGACATCCGGCGGCGCGAAGGCGCCGTCACTGCTTGTTCCCTACCCCTCCCCATCGCGCCGGAATCGGCGCGACCGTGCAGCGCTTCCTTCTCAACCTGAGTGAGAAACAGATCGCTGCACGGCGAACGGGGTAAACGAAGTCTGAAGCCTGAAACATGCCTGTCCGTCTCAGAATCGCGGGCGCCCCACGCAAAAAACGCGTGATTTCTCCTGACGGGGGAAGAACTTGGCGGCCGACGCGGCCTTCGACGAACCTTGCTCGCAGACCGCCGGCGCCGCTAACATGTCCGATCTGGACCCGGGTCGATCTCGCATAGTTTGTGAGAACCGGCGGCCGACCCGAGGAAACGCATGGCCACTGCCGCCCGACCCAATCTCGCGCGCTGGAGCATTTCGGCGGCGAACGATCCCACGGCGCTCGACTGTTATCGCGAGGGCCTGGCGAACTGGTACGGCGCCTCTGACTTCGACGAGATCGCCCTGCCCCGGTTTTTCACCGACAATGTGGTCTGCCAGTTCGGCGACTACGTCGTCGGCCGGGGCCGATCGATCGGCCAGACCCTGGTGAGGGGCGTTCGCGAGATCCGCCAGTCCGGTTTCGACGGGGTCATTCTGCTGCTCGACCTCGGCGGGATGGCGGGCGACATCGACGGCGTCAGCGTCACCGGGCGGCCGGGCACGGTGCATGTTCGGCAGCTGTGGCGGCCCTCCGCGGCCCGCGTCGCGTCCGTCGACGCCATCTCCATCGCCCTGCCGCGCGAGGCCACGCCCGCCTGGCTGCTGGAGCCGCAGTTTCACGGAGCCAGGGTCGATGACGGTCCCGCCGTCGGCCGCGTCCTGATCAATCACATGACCGCCCTCGCCGCCGCCGCACCCGCCATGAGCCTCGACGAGGGGGTCGCTTCAGTGCGCGCCGCGCTGACGCTGGCCGAGCAGGCGTTCCGGAACTCGGGCCGGTTCGCCCCCGATCAGACGCGCGCGCTCTACGCCGGCATCCGGACCACCGCGACCGCCCTGATCGACCGGCAGCTAACCGATCCGGATCTCGGCGTCGGCAGCCTGATCGGCGCGCTCGGCGTGTCCCGGGCGACCCTCTTCAGGGCCTTCGCCGAGGACGGCGGCATCAATATCCACATCAGGCGGCGGCGTCTGCACAGCGCCCGCGGGGCCCTGCTGCAACGCGTCGGCCGCCGGCCATCCGTGGCCGAGATCGCCCATGCGCACGGCTTCGTCAGCGAATCGCATTTCAGCCGCCTGTTCAGGGCCACGTACGGGGAAGCGCCGGGAGCGGTGGGCGCCAGCCAGTCCGCCGCGCTGCACGGCCAGCAGCAGGACGGCATGCGCTACGATCTGCTTCTCGGCTGGATCAAGGGGACCGGGCGCGACGCCGTCGCGGACGGACCTGTTTCCGGAGCCACGCCGACCTGATCAGGAACGGTGTCGGGTTCCGAACGTTTGAGAGACCACTCGACGAGAGGTTTCCATGTACAAGATTATCCCCACAGCCGCCGCGCTCGCTCTCGCCTTCAGCCTGCCCCAGACGGCGGCGCTCGCGCAGAATCAGGGTCACGGCCAAGGCAAGGGCGGCGATCACGCCCGGCAGGACAAGGGCGGCGGCAAGGGCGCCGAAGCCCGTCCCGACAACGGTCGGGGCAACGGCCAGAACGGCGGCGAGGCCCGCGGACGTGGCCAGGACCGCGCCGAGCGGCAAACGCCTCCGCCGACCCGCGAAGCCGTGCGAGGCCCGGAGGCGCGCGGACAGGGCCAGGCGCGCGGACAGGGCCAGGACAGGAGCCAGGTCCGCGCGGACGCCGGCAGCCGGCCCGACCAGGCGAACGTGCGGACGCGCCCGCTGCCCGATACGGCGACGCCCGTCACGGTGTTCCGCGCCGAGCCGGACCGCGGCCTGATCGCGGGATGCCCGCCCGGGCTGGCCAAGCGCAACAATGGCTGCCTGCCCCCGGGGCAGGAACGCAAGATCGCACGGGCCCGCTACGACTATCTGTGGAACAGGCGCGGTGACGACGGCTACCGGTACGAGGACGGCTATCTGTACAAGACGGACCGGAGCGGCTCGGTGATGGGCTGGCTGCCGGCGCTGGGCGGGGCGCTGGCCCCCGGGGCGGTCTGGCCGCAGCAGTACGGCTACCAGCCGGTTCCGCAGTATTACAGCGACTATTTCCGTCTGAACGCGCCGTACGATTACCGCTACGCCAACGGGGCGCTGTACGGAGTCGACCCCAGGACCCAGGCGATCACCCAGGTCGCCGCCCTGCTGACGGGGCAGCCGATCACGGTCGGGCAGCCGATGCCGGCGGGCTACGACGTCTACAACGTGCCCTATCCGTACCGCAGCCAGTACGTCGATACGCCAGACGGCCTGTATCGCTACAGCGACGGCTACGTCTACCGGGTCGATCCTACCACCCAGCTGGTCCAGGCGGCCATCCAGCTGCTCACCTGAACCCGCGGCAGGAGACATCGATATGCAGATCATCATGCGCCGGGCGCTGACGCCCCTCGCCGTCCTTCTGCTCGCGGCCTGCGGCGGCGGCGATGACAAGGCGGCGGGAGAAAAGGCCGAACAGGCCCAGCCGACGTCCCGCACCCTCGCAGCCACGCTCCAGGGAGCGGACGGCTACGGCGCGCTGGGCGAGGTGGTTTCAAACGCCGGCCTGACCAGCGTGCTGGAGGGGGTCGGCCCCTATACGGTGTTCGCACCGTCCGACGCGGCCTTTAGCGCGGCGGGCGCCGGAGACTTCGCGGACGAGACCCTGCGCGCCCAGAGCGCCGCCCTGCTTCGCGCGCATATCGTGCCGGGCGCCCTGACCCGCGCCGACATCGCGGCGGCCATCGAGCGCGACACGGACGGCAGCGTGCAGATGCGCACCATGGCCGACACGCTGCTGACCTTCTCACGCGACGGTGAGGCGGTCATGGTCAGCTCGGACAGCGGCGCACGCGGCCGTCTGACCGGGCAGGAGAGCGTCGCGAGCAACGGCGTGCTCCAGCCTGTCGACGCCGTGCTGGTCCGGCCGGACACGCCCGCCGCCGCCGCCCCCTAGCGCGAGAGGCCGGCCGGCGGCGGCCGGTTGAGAGAACAGCGATCTTGCGCTGCAGCATGAGCGGGATCATCATGGCTGACGGGGATGGCCGGAGGCCGACGCATGTTCGAGGCTCTACGCTGCGCCTGGAAGGGTCATTTGTTCGTGGACAGCCGCAGTCAGCCCGGCACGCAGGTCTGCGTGCGCTGCCGGGAGCGGCGGCCGTTTGAAGGCCTGGAGCCGCCCAGGCCGCACAGACCCTAGAAGTCGTTCCAGGGGCTCCAGGGGTCCGGCAGCGTCAGGGCGAAATCGTCGGTGCGGGCGGCCAGGCCGGCCGGCTCACGCGAAAGCGCCTCAGGGATTTCGAAGGCGAGCGGCCCCGGCGCGGGCGGAGCCGTCAGATCCAGCACCGTGCCGTCGCTGAAGCGGATGCGTTCGACGCCGTACAGGATGTCCAGGCCATCCCGGCCGGCGACGCTGTCGCTGATCGAATGGTAGCCCGCGCCGGCGTTCACGGCGTAGTCGGACTGCAGCCCCGACATGACCACGGTGTCGACGCCGCCTCCGGCGCTGATGATGTCGTCGCCGCCACGTCCCGACAGGGTGTCGGCTCCGCCGCCACTGGTGATGATGTTGCCGGAGGCGTTGCCCGTCCCCGCGAAGGCGCCCGCGCCGGAGTAGGTCAGGTTCTCGATGTTGGCGGCGAGGGTCATGGCGGACAGGGCGGTCTCGACGATGTCGACGCCCTGATCCGCGAACTCGACGATCGATTCCCCCACGGCCGAGACGACGTATCGGTCGTTCCCGACGCCGCCCTGGAGGGTGTTGGCGACGCCGGAGCCGCCCATCAGGACGTCATCGCCCTGGCCGCCGATCAGGGTGTCGCGCCCGAGGCCGCCGTTCAGCACGTTGTCGCCGGAATTGCCGATCAGGACGTCATCGAAGGCCGAGCCGGTGGCGTTCTCGATGCTGACCAGGGTGTCGGTTCCGCCGTCGCCGTCGTTCAGCACCTGGGTCTTCGTCAGGTCGACCCGGACCGCGGCGCCCGCCAGGGTGTAGTCGGCCGTGTCGCCGCCGGTGCCGCCGCCGACGAAGGTGTCGTTCCCCGCCCCGCCGCGGAAAGTGTCCGGCCCGTCGCCGCCCTCGAGGATGTCGTCGCCGCCCATGCCGGAGAGCAGGTCCGCCCCGTCGCCGCCGGTGATGCGGTTGGCCGAGGCGTTGCCGGTCCCGGAGAAGGCGCCGGTGCCGACGTAACGCAGGTTCTCGATGTTGGCGTGAAGGGTGACGGAGGCGACCATGGCCTCGACCGTGTCCAGGCCCTCGCCGGCGTTCTCGACGATGGTGTTGCCGAGGGATCCGACCCGGTACAGGTCGTCGCCCAGGCCGCCGATCAGGGTGTTGGCCGCCCCGGCGCCGCCGTCGAGGATGTCGTTCCCGCCGAGGCCGACCAGGGTGTCCGCGCCGAGGCCCCCCATCAGGAGATTGCTCGCTCCGGAGCCGATCAGGGTGTCGTTGAAGGCGGACCCGGCGAGGTTCTCGATGCCGATGAAGGTGTCGGTCCCGCCGTCGCCGTCGTTCGTGGCGACGCCGCTGTTGAGGTTCGCCGAAACGCCGGGGGCGGCCGTGCCGTAGTCCGCCGTATCGGCGCCGGCCCCGCCGTCGATCAGGTCGACGCCCGCGCCGCCGCGAAGGATGTCGTCGCCCTGCAGTCCGATCAGATGGTCGTCGCCCGCCAGTCCGGCGAAGACATCGTTGCCTGCATGCCCCCGGATCATGTTGTTCAGGGCGTTGCCCGTTCCGTTGAAATGGGTGGTGTTTCCGGTCGCCGGCGTGAAGATCAGGTCCTCGAAATTGTCGCGCAGCACGTAGGTCAGGGCCGTGGTGTCGACCGTGTCATGGCCCTCGCCGGCCTGTTCGATCATCGAGTCTCCGGCCGCGCGCGAGACGTAGTAGTCGTCGCCAAGGCCGCCCGTCAGCGTATTGGCGGCGCCGAAGCCGCCGTGCAGCACGTCATTCCCCTCGTAGCCGAACAGCGTGTCCGCTCCCCCCGCCCCGGTCAGGGTGTTGGCCGCCGCATTGCCGAGACCGGTGTGCGGTCCGTCGCCTGTAAAGGTGAGGTGTTCGAAATGGGTCTTGAGCTGGTAGACCGCCAGGCCCGTGCTGACGGTGTCGACACCTTCGCCGGCGTTCTCGATCAGCGTGTCGTTGGCGCTGACTTCGTACAGGTCGTCGCCCAGGCCGCCCTGCAGGGTGTTGGCCGCCCCTGCCCCGCCCACGAGGATGTCGTCGCCGCCGAGGCCGACCAGATAGTCCGCCCCCGCCCCGCCCTCGAGCCGGTTGTTCGAGCCCTCGCCGATGAGGACGTCGTTGTAGGCCCCGCCGATCAGGTTCTCGATGCTCGTCAGGGTGTCGACGGCGCCGTAGCCGTTGTTGGTCACCGTGCCGTTGTTCAGGTCGATGATGACGGCCTGGGTCGCGTCCTCGAAACGGGCGGTGTCCGAGCCCGCGCCGCCGGAGAGTAGATTGGCGCCGGCCGCCCCGGTCAGCTGGTCGTCGCCGTCGCCGCCGAACAGCTGGTCACTTCCGGCGCCGCCGTACAGGGCGTCCGCATCGGCGTCGCCGTAGAGCAGGTCGTCCGCGGACCCGCCGCGCAGAACGTCGAACCCGGTTCCGCCATGTCCGTGGATCACGTTCACGGCGGCCCCGGCGTCGAGCCAGTCGGCGCCGGCCCCGCCGTCGAATTCGATCAGGCCGGTCATGCCCGTGCCGCTCAGATCGCCGATCGTGAGCCGGTCGTCGCCGTTGGGCGTGTAGATGACGTCGCCGCCGCTGGCGTAGTAGGGCGGGTCCGGCTCGAGCGGGGATCCGGTGTAGCGGAAGCCTTCCACGCCCTGCAGGGTGACGGACGCCCGCAGGATTTCGGCCGCGCCCCCATTGGGCGTCCGCGTCTGCTCCATGGCGAAGACAGCCGCCCCGCCGGGTCCGGCCTGGAGCGAGAATGTCTGCAGGCCGTAGGACTGGCTGCTGTCCTGGTAGGTCAGCAGGGTCGGAACCACGACGTCCAGAATATCGGCCCCGTCGCCGCCGTCGACCAGGTCGGAACCGTCGCCCTGCTGCACGAACGGGTGGACGTCGTAGTGGAAGAGGTCCGCCCCGTCGCCGCCGTTGAGGGTGTCGTCGCCTCGCCGGCCGTCGATCGTGTCGTCACCGGCGGAACCCGTGATGGTCTCGCCGGCGTCGGTCCCGTTATAGATAGGCATTCCAGTGCTCCCGGCCGGTCGGGCGGCATTGAACACCACCGGTGGTCACACGCAACAGCAGTTAACGGAGCCGTGTTCGCGCGCAGGCGGTTCGAAACGCCTTCAGACCAGCCGGCTCTGCACGACGGCGGCCTCGATGAAGCCGGCGAACAGGGGGTGCGGGGCGAAGGGGCGGCTCTTCAGCTCGGGGTGATACTGCACGCCGATGAACCAGGGATGGTCCTCGCGCTCCACGGTCTCGGGCAGGACGCCGTCGGGCGACAGGCCGGCGAAAACGAGGCCGGCCTTCTGCTCGATCGCCTCGCGGTAGTTGATGTTGACCTCGTAGCGGTGGCGGTGACGCTCGCTTATGGTGGTCGAGCCGTACAGTTCCGCGATCTTCGAGCCCGGCTTCAGCGTCGAGTCATAGGCGCCGAGCCGCATGGTGCCGCCCATGTCGCCGCCCTGCTGGCGCAGGACCCGCTGGTTGCCCTGGGTCCATTCGGTCATCAGGCCGACGACCGGCTCCGAGGTGGGGCCGAATTCGGTCGAGGAGGCCTTCGGATAGCCGGCGAGGTTCCGGGCCGCCTCGATGACGGCCATCTGCATGCCGAAACAGATGCCGAAATACGGGATCTTGCGCTCGCGGGCGAAGCGGGCCGCCTCGATCTTGCCCTCCGAGCCGCGCTCGCCGAAGCCGCCGGGGACCAGCACCGCATGGGCGCCCTGCAGCCGGGCCTCGCAGGCCTCCCGGTCGCCCTCGAAGGTCTCGGCCTCGACCCAGTCGATGTTGACCTTGACGTTGTTGGCGACGCCGCCGTGGTGCAGCGCCTCGATGAGGGATTTGTAGGCGTCCTTGAGCACCGTGTACTTGCCGACAACGGCCACGGTGACCTCGCCGTCCGGGTGCAGGCGGCGGCGGGCGATCTCCTGCCAGCGCGACAGGTCGGGCGCGGGCGCGTCGGTGACGCCGAAGTGGGCCAGCACCTCGGCGTCGAGCCCCTCGCGGTGATAGTCGAGCGGCACGGCGTAGATGTCGGCGGAGTCCATGGCCTGGATGACGCCGCTTTCGCGCACGTTGCAGAACAGGCCGATCTTGCGCTTTTCCTCGGCCGGAATGGGGAATTCGCAACGGCACAGCAGGATGTCGGGCTGGATGCCGATCGAGCGCAGTTCCTTGACCGAATGCTGCGTCGGCTTGGTCTTCATCTCGCCGGCGGTCTTGATGAAGGGCAGCAGGGTCAGGTGGACGAAGCAGGACTGGCCGCGGGGCAGGTCCTGGCCCAGCTGGCGGATGGCTTCGAAGAACGGCAGGCCCTCGATGTCGCCGACAGTGCCGCCGATCTCGACCAGCACGAAGTCGACCTCGTCTCCCTCATCGGTCAGGGCGGGCGTCAGGCAGAAGGATTTGATCTGGTCCGTGACGTGCGGGATCACCTGCACCGTGGCGCCCAGATAGTCCCCGCGCCGCTCCTTCTCGAGGATGGTCGAATAGATGCGGCCGGTGGTGATGTTGTCGGACTTGGCGGCCGAGACGCCCGTGAAGCGTTCGTAGTGGCCGAGGTCGAGATCGGTCTCGGCCCCGTCATCGGTGACGAACACCTCGCCGTGCTGATACGGGCTCATCGTGCCCGGATCGACGTTCAGATAGGGGTCGAGCTTGCGCAGCCGGACCTTGTAGCCGCGCGCCTGCAGGAGCGCGCCGAGAGCGGCGGAGGCGAGGCCTTTTCCCAATGAGGAAACCACGCCGCCGGTGATGAACACGTAACGGGCCATGGGAGATCACTCTACCGCTGATTCGAGCGGCGTAATGCGGAGACTATGGGGGCGGGAGAGGAAGGCGGGGATAAGGGCCCCGCCCACCTTATTGCGCCGGAGCGGGTTGCGCCGGGGCCGGCTGGGCCGCGGGCGTTGAGCTGCTCAGGAAGTCGTCGAGCGACGGGCCGGCCGGCTGGGCCGGGGCCGTGGCCGGATCGGCGGCCGGGGCCGCAGGAGTCGCGCCGGCGGGCGTGGCCAGGGCGCCGACGGCGTCGGGGTCGACGATCGACTGATTGGCGCGGCTGATGTTGCCGACGATGGTCAGGCCGATGGCGCACAGGAAGAAGGCGGTGGCCAGCCACCAGGTCGTCACGGTCAGCAGATTGCCGGCTCCGCGCGCAGTCATGAAGCCCGAGGGTCCTCCGCCCATGCCCAGCGCGCCGCCTTCGGAGCGCTGGATCAGGATCACGCCGGCGAGCGCGATCGAAATGAGGATCATGGCGACGAGGAGAAGGGTCTGGAGCATGGCAGCCGATATGTGTGGCGCGAGGCCGCGCCGATCAAGCGGCGGCGTCTATCATCGATGGGAGGCGGGGGCAAACGGGGGCGTCAGACGGCGCGGATGATCCCGAGGAAGTCAGCCGCCTTCAGGGAGGCGCCGCCGACCAGGGCGCCGCCGACTTCGGGCACGGCGAGAATGTCGCGGGCGTTGTCGGGCTTGACCGAGCCGCCGTAGAGGATCGGGGCGGCGGCGCTGGCGAGCCCCAGGCGCTCGATCATCGCCGCACGCACGGCGCGGTGGACTTCCTCGATCTGGTCGAGAGTCGGCGTCAGGCCCGTGCCGATCGCCCAGACCGGCTCGTAGGCCACGGCGAAGTCCCGGCCGGCGACGGCGTGGGGCAGCGAATTCATCACCTGGCCGCGGACCACCTCGACCGCCCTGCCCACCTCGCGCTGCTCGAGCGTTTCGCCGACGCAGACGATGGGAGCGAGACCGGCCCGGACGGCCGCCTCCGCCTTGGACGAGACCAGCAGATCGGTCTCGGCGAACTCCTGACGGCGCTCCGAGTGGCCGACGATGACCAGGGCGGCGCCGGCGTCCCTGAGCATTTCGGCCGATACGCCGCCCGTATAGGCGCCGTGGGTCTCGGCGCGGCAGTCCTGGCCGCCGACTTCGATGGCGTGGCCACGGACGGCGTCAGCCATCCGGTTGATCAGCGTCGCGGGCGGGCACAGGGCCACACGGCAGGCGGCGGGCTCGCCCTGCAGGGCGAGCTTCAGGTCATGGACAACGGCGTTGAGATCGGCGGCCAGGCCGTTCATCTTCCAATTGCCGGCGATCAGCTTCACGGAGTGTTTCATCCGGCCTGTCTAGGCGGAGGTTTTCGCCAAGCCAAGCCGCTGGAGGCCCCTCGCGGCGCCATTGTCTTGCCGTGCCGCCCCGTCACCCCCTATAGGCCAAGCGACCATCGTCGCCGCCCTTCCGCAGGACCGCCCGCCCATGATCTCCATCTTCCGCAATTTTGCGAAGTCCAAGCTCGCGATGGGGCTGCTGGCCCTTACGGCGCTTGGCCTGCTGGTCACCGGCGGCACGCAGACGGACATTCTGGGCAGCCTGCAGGCGCCGAAGGTCATATCGGCCGGCGACCGCAGCGTCAGCCCGCAGGAATTCCGGGCCGAGATGGATCGCCAGCTGGAGCAGATCCAGGCTCAGCAGGGCCGGGCCGTCACCTATGAGGAACTGCTGGCGCAGGCCGACCTGACCGCCATCCTCAGGGGCCGCGCCCAGGAGCTCGGCTTCTTCGCGTGGGCGTGGAAGGCCGGCGTCCGGCCCGGCAATGAACTGATCCTGCGCCAGATCCGGGCCATCCCGGCCTTCTTCGATCCGGTCACCAACCAGTTCGACGAAAAGCTCTACGAATCCCGTCTGGCTGAGGCCAACATGACGCCGGAACTGCTCGAGCAGGAGGCCCGCGACCAGTACAGCCGAACCCACTACGGCACGGCGCTGGTGTCCGGCCTGCGGCTGCCGCGCATCTATGGGGCCGTCTACGCCAATCTGAACCAGCAGGCCCGCGACGGCCGCTGGTTCGTCCTGACCCAGGCGATGGCCGGCGCCGCCCCGGCGCCGACGGATGCGCAGCTGACCTCATACATGAGCCAGAACGCCGCCAGGATGCGGTCCCCCGAGCTGCGCACCGGTTCGCTGGTCATCTTCAGCAACCCGGCCGACCAGAACATCGCCATCAGCGAAGAGAAGATCCAGGCGCGCTTCGACTTCCGCAAGAACGCCCTGTCGGTGCCGGAGCGCCGCACCTTCACCACGCTGACCGCGCCGACGCGCGCCGCCGCCGAGCGGATCGCCAACGCCCTGCGCGGGGGTCAGACCGCCGCCGCCGTCGGCGAGGCCAACGACCTGCAGCCGGCCCAGTACGCCGACACGCCGCGCAGCGCGATCAGCGATCCGGCCGTCGCCGGGGCGGTGTTCGGCCTGAATGTCGACGAGGTGTCGGCCCCGGTGCAGGCCCGCGTCGGCTTTGTGGTCGCGAAGGTGACCGGCGTCACGCCCGGGCGAGAAGTGGCTCTGGCCGACGTCCGCGAGCAGATCGTCGAGGAGCTGCGGGGTCAGGAGGCGCGCGGCGCGGTCTCCCGCCGCGTCGAGGCCTTCGAAGCCGCCCGTCGTGAGGGCAAGAGCGTGGACGAGGCCGTGCGTCAGGTCGGCGCCCGGATCGTTCCGATCCCGGCCGTGACCCGTGAGGGCCGCAACCGCGAGGGCCAGCAGCTCAACGTCCCGGCCAAGGTGCTGGAAGGCATGTGGAAGCTGACCGAGGGCCGCGCCAGCGAGCCGACCGGCCTCGGCGAAGGCGAATATTTCGTGGTCCGCGTCGACGACGTCATCCCCGCCGCCATGCCGTCGCTGGACTCGGTGCGCGAACGGGTCACCAGCGAGTGGCTCGCCCGCGAGAACGTGCGCCTGCTCTCGGCGCGGTCGGACGCGCTGATGGCGCGACTGCGCCGCGGCGAGGACATCGCCGCCGTAGCCGCCTCGGTCGGCGCCACGGTGACCACCCGCACGGGCCTCAAGCAGGATCCGGCGGCCGTCGAACAGGTCGGCGAGGCCGTGATCGGCGCCCTGTTCAACGCCGGACGGGGCCAGCCCTTCGCCCAGCCCAACTCCGAAAACAGCATCGTCATCGGCCGGGTCGACCGCATCGTCGCGCCGACCCCGGCGGTCGTCGCCGAGGAGGCCCAGCAGTGGCGCGCCCGCATCGGCGCCGCCAGCGGCGACCCGCTGTTCGCCGCCACCGTGGCCGCGGCCGCGGAGCGCATGAAGGCCACCCACGACGAGACGCTGGCCCGCCAGGCGCTGGGCGTCGAGGCGGCGCCCGCGCGACCCGCGGGGCGATGAGCGCAGAGCCCGGCTCGTCCGACCTCCCGTCCGGGGCGGCCGCCTTCGCCGCAGGCTGGTCGGAAGGCCGGCCGCAGGTGGTGGTGCGCCGCCTCGTCGACGACCTCGAGACGCCGGTTTCGGCCTTTCTCAAGGTCGGGCACGGCCGCACCCACGCCTTCCTGCTGGAGTCTGTCGAGGGCGGCGCGGTCAACGGGCGCTACTCGATCATCACGCGCGAACCGGACGTCGTCTGGCGCTGCCGCGACGGCCGGGCCGAACTGGCGCGGGGCGCGGGCGTGGCCGCCGGGGCCTGGGAGGGCCAGCCGGGCGATCCCCTGGCCTCGCTGCGCCGTCTGATCGCGGCCTCACGCCTCGCGCTGCCGGACGACCTGCCGCCGATGGCCGCGGGCCTGTTCGGCGTGTTCGGGTATGACATGGTGCGGCTGCTCGAGCCGCTCGGCCCGGCCAATCCCGATCCGCTGGACCTGCCCGACGCGGTCCTGACCCGGCCGGCCCTGGTGGCGATCTTCGATTCGGTGAAACATGAGATCGTGCTGGTCTCGGCGGCCTGGCCGGACAGCGGCATGACGGCGGCCGCGGCCTTCGACGCCGCCGTGGCCCGGCTGGATGCGTTCGAGGCCGAGCTGCGCGCGCCCCTGCCCGCCATTCCGGCCCCGGTGGAGAGGCCGGTCCCGCCGTTCCGCTCGCCGGTGGACGAGTCCGCCTTCGGGACGATGGTGGCGCGGGCCAAGGACTACATCGCCGCCGGCGACATCTTCCAGGTGGTGCTGAGCCACCGCTTCGCCGCGCCCTGGGCGGGCGACCCGTTCGCCTTCTACCGCTCGCTGCGGCGGCGCAATCCGTCGCCCTATCTGTTCTACCTCGACTTCGGCGACTTCCAGCTGGCCGGGTCGAGCCCGGAGATTCTGGTGCGGCTGAAGGACGGCCGGGTCACCATTCGACCGCTCGCCGGGACACGGCCACGTGGCGACACGCCGGAGCGGGATCGCGCGCTGGAGGCGGAACTCCTGGCGGATCCGAAGGAGCTGGCCGAGCACCTGATGCTGCTCGATCTGGGCCGCAACGACGTCGGCCGGGTCGCCGCGCCGGGCACCGTCGAGGTCACCGAAAGCTTCAAGGTCGAGCGCTACAGCTCTGTGATGCATATCGTTTCCGACGTGCAGGGTCAGGCCGACCCGAGGCTGGACGCCGTGGACACCCTGCTCGCCGCCCTGCCTGCCGGGACGCTCTCGGGCGCGCCGAAGGTCCGGGCGATGGAGATCATCGACGAGCTGGAAGGCGAGAAGCGCGGCGTCGGCTACGGCGGCGGCGTCGGCTACATCTCGGTCGGCGGCGAGGCGGATATCTGCATCGTGCTGAGAACCGCCCTGTTCGCCGACGGCAAGATCCACGTGCAGGCGGGCGCGGGCGTTGTCGCCGACAGCGATCCGGCCGCGGAATACGCCGAGACCCAGGCCAAGGCCCGGGCCCCGATGGGGGCCGCGGAAGAGGCCTGGCGCTATCCGTTCGGGAACGCGGGCTGAGCCGCGGCGCTCTCCTCGAAGCGGACACCCGGTCCAAGCACCATCACCCCCGCCATCATCACCGCCGCCGTCGCCGCCAGTGCGGCCGCGGCGAGAGTGGCCCAGGCGCTGGCGCGGCGCGCCGGCGGGGTCAGCAGGACGCGCGCCTTGTCGATGGTGGTTTCGGCCATGCGAGCCCCTCCGCTGGAGCCTCCAGTTCGCCCGATCGTGGTTAACGAACACTTACCCCAGAGCCCGCTTGGCGCGGCTCCCCGCACCGCCTAGAAGCCGAAGCATGATCCTCGTCGTCGACAACTACGACAGCTTCACCTGGAACCTGGTCCACTACCTCGCGGAACTGGGCGCCGAGACGCGCGTGGTGCGCAACGACGACCTGACGGCGGCCGAGGCGCTGGCGCTGAAGCCGGAGGCCCTGCTGCTGTCGCCGGGGCCGTGCACGCCGAACGAGGCCGGCATCTGCCTGCCGCTTCTGGACATTGCGCCGCTGGAGATGCCGATCTTCGGGGTCTGCCTGGGGCATCAGGCCATGGGTCAGGCGTTCGGCGGCGATGTGATCCGGGCCAAGAGCCTGATGCACGGCAAGACCTCGCCGATCGAGCACGAGGGTCGGAGCGTGTTCGCCGGCCTTCCCTCCCCGTTTACGGCCACCCGCTATCACTCGCTGGCGGTGAAGCGCGAGACCCTGCCGGACGTGCTGGAAGTCACCGCCTGGACGGCCGACGGCGAGATCATGGGGTTGGCGCACCGGACCCGGCCCATCCACGGCGTGCAGTTCCACCCCGAATCGATCGCCACCGAACACGGTCACGACCTGCTGGCCAACTTCCTCGCCATCGCCAACGTCAAGCGCACGGCGATGGTCTGACATGGCCGACGGTTTCAAACCTCTGCTGGCAAAGCTTGTCGACGGCCGCGTGCTATCGGACGAGGAGGCGCGCGACTTCTTCGCCGCCTGCCTGAGGGGCGAGCCGACCCCTGCCCAGGTCGCCGCCGCCGTCACCGCCCTGCGCATCCGCGGCGAGACGGTGGGCGAGATCGCCGCCTTCGCCACCGCCATGCGCGATGCGGCCCTGACGCTGGATCATCCGTACGAGGTGATCGACACCTGCGGCACCGGCGGCGACGGGCAGCACACCTTCAACATCTCGACGGCCGCGGCGCTGGTGCTGGCGGGCGCCGGGCTGAAGGTGGCCAAGCACGGCAACCGGGCGCTGAGCTCGAAGTCAGGCTCGTCGGACGTGCTGGCGGCGTTGGGGGTCAACCTGGCGGCCACGCCGGCGCAGCAGCGGCAGGCGCTGGACCGGGCCGGCATCGCCTTCCTGTTCGCCCCGTCATACCACGGGGCCATGCGCCACGTCGGGCCGGTGCGGGCCGAGATCGGCTTCCGCACGGTGTTCAACCTGCTCGGGCCGCTGTCCAATCCGGCCAGGGCGAAACGGCAGGTGATGGGGGTCTATGATCCGCGCCTGCTGGAGCCGCTGGCCGAGGTGCTGGGCCGGCTGGGCGCCGAGCGGGCCTGGGTCGTGCATGGACAGGGGCTGGACGAGCTGACCACCACCGGTCCGACCGGCGTGGCGGAATGGCGAAACGGGGCGGTGCGCCGCTTCACCGTCACGCCCGACGACGCCGGCCTGCCCCTGGCGGACATCGCCGACCTGCGCGGCGGGGACGCCGAGGAGAACGCGGCGGCCCTGCGGGCGCTGCTGGACGGCGCGAAGGGCGCCTATCGCGACATCGTGCTGCTCAACGCGGCGGCGGCGCTGGTGGTCGGCGACAAGGCGGCCGATCTGACGGAGGGCGCGGCGCTGGCGGCGGCGGTCATCGACGACGGCCGCGCGGCGCGGGCGCTGGCGGCGCTGGTCGAGGCCACCAATACGCCGATCGAGGAAGAGCCGGCGTGACCGACGACGTTCTGGCGCGGATCGCCGCCTACAAGCGCGACGACGTGGCAGTCCGAAAGACGGTCCTGCCGCAGGACGCCGTCGAGGCGCGGG
>NZ_DASWTO010000086.1:0-4195 GCF_036402095.1 Brevundimonas sp.
CGGTCATGACGCCGTCCTATCGTCTTGCGCCAGCCAGTCCAGCACCCCCTCCGCCGCCACGACGCCTGACGCCATCGAGGCCTGCAGCAGATAGCCGCCGGTCGGGGCCTCCCAGTCCAGCATCTCGCCGGCCGCGAACACCCCCGGCACGGCCTTCAGCATCAGCCGCCCGTCCACCGCGTCCAGCCGCACCCCGCCGGCCGAGGAGATCGCCCGTTCCAGGCCCTGCACCCCTGTCAGGGTCAGCCGCACGGCCTTGATCCGCCGCGCCAGCTTGTCGGCGCCCTCGGGCAGGACGCCTGGAATCTCGCGCAGCAGGCCGACACCGACCGGCGACAGCCCCGCAGCCTTCCGGAGCCAGTTCGAGACGCTGTCCTTGCCGCGGCCCCTGGCCAGCCGCCCAGCCAGCGCATCGACCGTCAGGTCGGGTCGCAGATCCACCGTGAGCGTCGCCGATCCGTCGCGCTCGACCGCCTCGCGCAGCGCCGCCGACAGGGCATAGACCGCGCCGCCCTCGAGACCGTAGTGCGTCACCATCGCCTCCCCGCGCACGGTCGTCCCGCTGAAGCTCAGCGCCACCGGCTTCAGCGGCTGCCCCGCGAACCGGTCGGCGAACACCTGCGACCACGCCACGTCGAAGCCGACGTTCGATGGCCGGAACGGCGCGACCTCGACTCCGTCCGCCTCCAGCCGCTCGCGCCACGCCCCGTCCGATCCCAGCCGCGGCCAGCTCGCCCCGCCCAGCGCCAGCACCACCGCGTCCGGCCGCTCGATCCGCTCGCCGTCGGGCGTCCCGAACACCCAACCTCCGTCCCGGCGCCCGATCCAGCGCGACCGCGTCCGCACCTCCACGCCCAGGTCCGCCAGCCGGCCCAGCCACGCCCGCAGCAGCGGCGAAGCCTTCATCGCCCGCGGAAATACCCGCCCCGATGATCCCGTGAACACCGGCTGCCCCAGCCCCTCGGCCCAGCCGGTCAGGTGCGTCGGCGAGAACCGTTCCAGCCAGGCGGCGATCGCGCCGGCGGCCTCGCCGTAGCGGCCCGTGAACGCCTCCAGCGGCTCCGAATGGGTCAGGTTCAGCCCGCCCCGTCCCGCCATCAGGAATTTTCGCGCCACGGACGGCATGGCCTCGTGCACCACGACGGCGACGCCCGCCTGCGCCAGCCGTTCGGCCGCCATCAGCCCGGCCGGCCCGGCCCCGATGACATGGACGGTCTTCGCGACGGCTGGATCTGGAGAACGCATGCGGCCTTCTAGACCGGAACGCCCGCCATCGGCATACGCTTCGTCCCCATGAGCGTCGCCTTCACCCGCGAGGAAGATCTGGAGGCGACCGCCGCCGACCTTCCCGACCGTCCAATCTCGCCCCACCCGAACCTCGTCACCCCGTCCGGGCTGGCGAAGATCGAGGCCGCCCTCGCCTCGGCCCGCGCGGCCTACAGCGCCGCCCAGGCGCAGGGCTCCATCGAAGCGGACCGTACCGCCATGGCCCGCGCCACCCGCGACCTGCGCTACTGGTCCGCCCGCCGTGCCACCGCCCAGCTCGTCGAGACGGAAGCCGACGGCCGGGTGCGCTTCGGCGGCTCGGTGACCATCGAGCGCGAGGACGGCCGCACCCAGACCTGGCGCATCACGGGCGAGGACGAGGCCGACCCCGCCGCCGGCTCGGTCAGCCATGTCTCTCCGCTGGCCGTGGCCCTGATCGGCAAGCGCGTCGGAGAGGAGGCTTTGGTGGCCGGGCAGACGGTCGAGATCGTCGCCGTCGATTGAGCGACCTGTATTGAACGGTTGTCGCCGGGGCCGGAACGCCCCACCTTGTACGCATCCCGCGCCGTTCCCCGGCGTTCTCCCGGCGCCCCTCGCGTCAGGCGCAGTCGCGCCGGAAAGGAAGCCCGCCGATGGCCCGCAAGCCCAACTACAGCTTCGAACGGATGGAGCGCGAGCGCGCCGAAGCGAAGAAGGCCGCCGAAAAGGCCGCCGCGAAGGCCGAAAAGCGTGCGGCCGCCCGCGGCGAAACCCCGCCGTCCGACGGGCAGGACTGAGCTGAGCCAAATCCGCGGCGGCGCGTTGATCGTCCCGGACCCTTCGGTCAGCGGCGGGAGGCGCGTTTGCGCGGCGAACTGGAAACCTATCAGGCCAAGCGGAAATTCGGCGATACGCCGGAGCCGAAGGGCAGGAAGGGCAGGGCCCGCAAGGCCGGGCTCAGCTATCTGATCCAGCGCCACGCCGCCACCCGGCTGCACTATGACTTCCGCATCGAGATGGATGGCGTGCTCAAGTCCTGGGCCGTCACCAAGGCCCCGTCGCGCGACCCCTCGGTCAAGCGGTTGGCGGTCGAGGTCGAGGACCATCCGCTCGACTATGGAAGCTTCGAGGGGACTATCCCCGCCGGCAACTATGGCGCCGGCACGGTGCAGATGTGGGACCGCGGCACATGGGAGCCGCAGGAGGACGACCTCGACGCCGCCTTCGCCAGGGGCAACGTCAAGATGGTGCTGCACGGTGAGCGCCTGCGCGGCAAATGGGCCCTGATCCGGCTCAAGGGGGATCGCGGAAAGCCCTCCAGACGCAACAATTGGCTGCTGATCAAGGAGAAGGACGAATTCGCCGTCCCCGGCGAGGGCGACGCCAACATGGAGATCGACGTCTCGGTCGCGACTGGCCGCAGCCTCGCCGAGATCGCCGAAGGCAAGGCGCAGTGGGGTTCGCCGAAGACGACGAAGAAGGCGGCCCCGCCCAAACCGGAGGCCCGTCCCGCCGTCGCCAGTCGCGCCTCCAGACCACACCCGTTCATCCCGATCCAGCTGTGCAAGATCGCCGACTATCCGCCGCAGGGCGCCGGTTGGGCCCACGAGATCAAGTTCGACGGCTATCGCCTGCAGGTCGCCTCGGGCGGCGGCCGCGCCACGGTCCGCACCCGCAAGGGTCTCGACTGGTCCGACAAGTTTCCGGAACTGGCCGCCGACGCCGCCCGCTGGCCGGACGCCGTGGTCGACGGCGAACTCTGCGCCCTGGCCGAAAACCACATGCCCGACTTCTCGGCCCTGCAGGCGGCGATCTCCGAGCGGAACACCGGCGGCCTGGTCTATTTCGCCTTCGACCTGCTGTTCGAGGGGCCCGAGGACCTGCGCAAACTCCCCCTGTCTCACCGCAAGGCCAGGCTCCAAGCCTGGATCGGCCGCATCCCCAGGGCGGCCCGCAGGCGCATCCGGTTCGTCGACCATTTCGCCACCACCGGCCAGGCGATTCTCGACAGCGCCTGCCGCATGGATCTTGAGGGCGTCATCTCCAAGAAGCTGGATGCTCCGTATACGGAAGGCCGCTCGACGACCTGGCTGAAATCGAAATGCCGGGGCGGTGACGAAGTCATTATCGGGGGCTGGACCTCCGAGGGCGGCAGCCGCTTCCGCTCCCTGATCGTCGGGGTCCGCGACAAGGGCGGCCTGCGCCACCTCGGCCGGGTCGGCACGGGCTACAACCAGACCCTGCTCAAGACCCTGCTGCCGAAGCTGAAGGCGGCTGAGACGGACCAGAACCCCTTCGTCGGCAAGGACGCGCCGAGAAAGTCGCGCGCGGGCGGCATGACCATCCACTGGGTCAAGCCGGTGCTCGTCGCCGAGGTCGAGCACGGCGGCTACACCGACACCGGTTCGCTGCGTCAGGCCGCCTTCAAGGGCCTGCGCGAGGACAAGCCTCCGTCCGAAGTCACCGAGCGCCCGCACGCGCCGCCCGACCCGGCGAAGGAGCCGGGCAGGCACTCATCTTCCTCGCCCCTGACCATGCCCGGCGAACCCCGCGCTCCCGCCGGCAGGGGCAAGCTGGTCGTCGCCGGCGTGACCATCTCCAACCCGGACAAGGTGCTGTGGCCCGCCGCCGAGGGCCGGCCCGCCATCACCAAGGCCGAGCTGGTCCGCTATTACGAAATGGCCGCCGAACGCATCCTGCCCCACGTCGCTGACCGCCCCGTCTCGATTATCCGCGCGCCGGAGGGGATCACGGGCGAGAAATTCTTCCAGCGCCACGCCATGCCGGGCTCCAACCCGCGGCTGAAGTTGATCGACGTGAAGGAGCGCAAGCCCTACGTCGGGGTCATCGACGTCGGCGGCCTCGTCGCCATCGGTCAGTCCGGCGGACTGGAGCTGCACCCGTGGGGCTGCAGGCCCGGCGATCCGGAGACGCCCGAACAGATCACCTT
>NZ_DASWTO010000087.1:0-18887 GCF_036402095.1 Brevundimonas sp.
TCGGCCCGCAGGGCGAGGCCTCCCTGCCGATGTTTCTGCTCCCGCCGCTGATGCACAACGACGGCTGCTACATCGCCTCCCTGGGCAATCTGTGCCGCTGGCTGGGTGAGCAGGCCGAGGCGCTGGGCGTCGAGGTCTACCCCGGCATGGCCGCCAGCCACGTGGTCTGGGAAGAAGAGACCGGCCGGGTGAAGGGCGTCGTCGCCGGCGTCTTCGGCATCGACCGGCACGGCAAGCCGACCGGCGACTTCCAGCCGGGCATCGAACTGCACGGCAAATACGTCTTCATCGCCGAGGGGGTGCGCGGCTCGCTGGCCAAGACCATCATGGCCCGCCACAACCTGTGCGACACCGCCGAACCGCAGAAATTCGGCATCGGGATCAAGGAACTGTGGCAGGTCCCGGCGGACAAGCACCAGCCCGGCCTGGCCCAGCACACCACCGGCTGGCCGCTCGACGAATTCACCGGCGGCGGCAGCTTCATGTACCATTTCGGCGACCGCTACGTGGCCCTCGGCTACGTCGTGCACCTGAACTACAAGAACCCGTTCCTGTCGCCGTTCGACGAATTCCAGCGCTTCAAGCACCATCCGTCCATCGCCGGGCATCTGGAGGGCGGCACGCGCATCTCCTATGGCGCCCGCGCCATCACCGAGGGCGGCTTCCAGTCGGTTCCGAAACTCAGCTTCCCCGGCGGCGCGCTGATCGGCTGCTCGGCCGGCTTCGTCAACGTGCCGCGCATCAAGGGCAGCCACAACGCCATGAAGACCGGCATGCTCGCCGCCGACTGCGCCTATGAGGCGGTGATGGCGGGCCGGTCCGGGGACCAGCTGGTCGAATACCAGGCCGCCTACGAGGACAGCTGGGTCTATCAGGAGCTCAAGCGCGTCCGGAACGCCAAGCCGCTGCTGACCCGCTTCGGCACCTCGCTCGGCGGCGCGTTGGGCCTGTTCGACATGTGGTTCCAGACCCTGTTCGGCGGCCTGTCGCTGTTCGGCACGCTGAAGCACGGAAAGACCGACGCCGCCTCGACCGAACCGGCCGCGAAACACAAGCCGATCCTCTATCCGAAGCCCGACGGGACGCTGTCGTTCGACAAGCTGTCGTCGGTGTTCGTCTCCAACACCAACCATGCCGAGGACCAGCCGGCGCATCTGAAGCTGCTCGATCCGTCGGTTCCGATCCGGATCAACCTGCCGAAGTACGGCGAGCCCGCCCGCCTCTACTGCCCGGCCGGGGTCTATGAGGTGGTCTATGGCGACGAGGCGGCCAGGACCGATCCGCGCTTCGTCATCAACGCCCAGAACTGCGTCCACTGCAAAACCTGCGACATCAAGGATCCGTCGCAGAACATCGTCTGGACCACGCCCGAGGGTGGCGGTGGGCCCAACTACCCGAATATGTGACAACGCCGTAAGCGAAGGGCCTTGCCGGGGCCTCATAATCCGGTGAGGCTCCCGCCATGCGCCTGATCTCCCTTCGCCTGCTCCTTTCCGGCTGCGCCCTGCTGGCCTTCGCTCCGTCCGTCGCGGCGCAGGATGCGCCGGTCGTCGTCGATCCGCCGATGAGAGAGGGGCCGCCTGTCATCGTCCCTCTGCCCGGCGAGGCGACGCCGCCGGCGGAGGCGCCGGCCGGCGAACCGGCCGCCCCGCCCATTCCCGCCGTCTGGGCGCCGGCCCCCTTCACGGCCGACGGCCAGTCCGCCTACGGTCTCTATCTGTCCGGCCGCATCGCCAGCCTCAGGGGCGAGCAGGCGGCGGGGGCCGAGCTTCTGGCCCTCAGCCAGCGCCTGACCCCCGAGCAGCCTCAGCTTGGCGGAGAAGCCTTCCTCGCCAGCCTGTTCTCTGGGGACATCGACGGCGTGGTCCGGCTAGCGCCCGCGGTTTCCGACACCCCCCTGTTCGCGGGCGCCGGACGCCTGGCCGCCGTGGTCCAGACCCTTCGCGACGGCGACGGGGCGGGGGCCCTGGCCCTGATGCAGGCGGAGCCCTTCCCCGATCCCTACGGCCCGGTGACCACCTATCTGCTTCCGGCCGTGGCCGCGGCCGGCGGCGACTGGGGCACGGCGCTGAAGCCGGTCGAGGCGCCGACGAACGAGACCGCCGGGCTGGTGCTGCGGGACCAGCGGGCGCAGCTGCTGGAGAGCCGCCGCCGCTTCGCCGAGGCCGACGCGGAGTACCAGGCCCTGCTCGCCATCCCCGACGGAGCGCGACTGTTCCGCGTCCACTACGGCGCCTTCCTTGAGCGGCAGGGGCGGCGCGACGAGGCGCTCGCGGTCTATGCCGCGGCGCTGACCGGCGACGCTCCGGACCCCCGCGCCCTCGCTGCGGGCCGTCGCATGCGCAACGGGGGGCGGGCGCCCGCCGCGCCGACGGTGCGCGAGATCGCCGCCGACGCCCTCGCCTTCGCCGCCATGGAGACCAGCCAGGTCGAGGTCTACGAACTCTCGGCCATCTATCTGCGTCTGGCCGAGGCCCTGAGCCCCGAGGACAGTATCACCCTGCGCCTGGCCGAGAGCCTGATCGAGGCGAAACAGCCGGCCGCCGGGCGTGCGGCCTTCGCCCGGGTCGGCAGCGCCAACCCGATCGTCTACGCCAGCGCCCAGCTCGGTCTCGGCGTCAGCCTGGCGGAGGAGGGGCGGCACAACGAGGCGCTCGCGGCGTTCCTGCGCGCCGACGCCGCCGCGCCGGAACAGGTCGTCGTCTCGCGCCTGCTGGCCAACCAGTATCTCAACCTCGGGCGCTACGAGGAGGCGCTCGCCGTTCTCAACCGGCCGACCGTGAACACGGCCCAGCAGTCAGTCGAGCTGCGCTTCGACCGGGGCCGGACGCTCGAACGGCTGGGCCGGATCGAGGAGGCCGAGGCCGAGCTGTGGACGGCCCTGCAGATGGCGCCCGACAATCCGGTGCTGCTGAATCATCTGGGCTATCTGTGGGTCGACAGCGGCCGCCGGGTCGAGCAGGGGGCGGAAATGATCGCGCGGGCCTTCGCCGCCGATCCCCGCAACGCCAACGTCCAGGACTCGCTCGGCTGGGCCCAGTACCGGCGCGGGCAGTACGAGACCGCGGTCGAGACGCTGGAACAGGCCGTGGCCAAACAGCCGGCCAACGCCGAGATCAACGACCATCTTGGCGACGCCTACTGGCAGGTCGGGCGGCGGCGCGAGGCTGGCTGGCAGTGGAACCGGGTGCTGACGCTGGAGCCGGAACCCGAACGCCGCGCCGAGGTCGAGCAGAAGCTGGCCGCCGGCCTGCCGGGCGCGCCCACGACCGGCAGCCAGCCCTGAGGCATGGCGACGCGCGAGGCCCTCGCCCCGGCCAAGGTCAATCTGTTCCTCCACGTCGGCCCGGTGGACGCCGCCGGCTATCATCCGCTGGCCAGCCTCGTGGCCTTCGCCGACATCGGCGACATCGTCACGGTGGAGGCTGCCGACCGCCTGTCGCTGGACGTCCGCGGGCCGTTCGCGGACGGCCTGTCGGCGCAGGACGACAACCTGATCCTGCGTGCGTTGCGGGCCCTTGGCGAGGCGGCGGGCACGGGCGAGCCGTCGCTGGCCGTCACCCTCGACAAACGCCTGCCGGTTGCGGCCGGCCTTGGCGGCGGGTCGTCCGACGCGGGAGCGGCGCTGAAGCTGGCGCGCGACGCCCTGGGCCTCGACCTCGATGATGCGGCGCTGGCGGAGATCGCCGGGACGTTGGGCGCCGACGGCCCGATGTGCCTGCACGCGCGCGCGGCCTGGGCCGAGGGCCGGGGCGAGCGGCTGACGTTCGAGCCGCGTCTGCCGTCCTTGCCCGCCCTGTTGATCAATCCCGGCGTCGCCTCTCCGACGGGCGAGGTCTACCGCGCCTACGACGCCGGCCCCCCCGCCTCCGCGGAGCGGCCGGAACCGCCCCCCGCCTGGGACGTCGCCACTGTAGCCGACTGGCTGGCCGGGCGGCGCAACGATCTGCAGGCTCCCGCCGTGGCCCGAGCGCCGGCCATAGCGGAGGTCCTCGCCGCCGCCGCGACGGCGCCGGAGGTTCGGCTGGTCCGCATGTCGGGGTCGGGGGCCACGGTCTTCGCCCTGTTCGAAACCCCCGCCGCCGCAGCGGCCGCCGCCGGCCGCCTGTCCGAAAATCATCCGGGCTGGTGGATCAGGCCGACGAATCTGGGTTAGGTGCCGGCGCGCCAGGCTTTGTGGCCGCATATCGTCGGTATTGTGCAGTTCATCGCTGAATCGCCTTGAGATTACCTCATGGATTCAGATGTTTCGCCGCAACTGACGCCAATATGGAACCCAGAAGGACGCTCCGGTACCGCCGGGACGAATTTCATCATCACGGCCGCACGTCCATTCGCCTCGCGGTCTCCTGACGAAGAAAAGGGATACTGATGCTTCGCACTACGCTGTTCTCCGCGGCCGCCGCGGCTGCCCTGCTGGCCGCACCGGCCGCCATCGCCCAGACCGCGCCCGAGACCGTTCCGGCCGCCGCGACCCCTGCGGCCGCTGGCACCGTCATCGACGTGCTGAAGGAGCGCGGCCAGTTCACCACCTTCCTGCGCGCCCTTGACCAGGCCCAGCTGACCGAAGTCCTGGCGACCCGCCCGGCCATCACCCTGTTCGCGCCGACCGACGAGGCGTTCGCCGCCCTGCCCGAGGCCGACCGCACCCGCCTGCTCGACCCGGCCAACGCCCAGGAGCTGCGCAACCTGATGCTCTACCACGTCATCGTGACCGAGCTGACGACCGATCAGATCAAGGGCGCGCGCGGCCCGGTCGCCACCGGCGGCGGCGTCGAGATCACCATCGACGGCACCGGCGAGGCCATCGCCGTGGGAACCGCCAAGGTCACCCAGGCCGAGATCGACGCCTCCAACGGCGGCGTCTTCGTGATCGACGCGGTGCTGAACCCCAATGCGGCCCCGGCCGCCGCTCCGGCCGCCGCCGGCGCCTGATCGCCCGCGGGGACGATGCGAGAGGCGGCGGGTTCCGGTCCGCCGCCTTTTTCGTGTCCCCGGCGGCCTTAACGGTCGGCCAACCGCTGTTGTGTATCGTGGCGGCATGGAAACGCTGACCCCCGCCCAAATCGCCGCCTTCGAGGCCGTGCTGGCCCGGGTCACGCCCGAGGATCGCGCCCGCCTCCATGGCCTCAAGGACGCCGCCGCCGACGCGGCCGCCGCATCGGCCCCGCACTGGGATTTCGACCAGCCGGGACACCGGGCGGAGGAGGCGCTGCAGGCCGTCTTCGGCGAGGCCCTGACCGACGACCACCGCCGCGCCCTCGTGGCCATCTGGGCGCTGGAAATGCCGGCGCGGGTTCCCGCCGCCGACCTGCCGACGGCGGTGCTGGAGCTGTACCCGGAATGGATCGGCCGCCTCGCCGATTTCCTGACCGCCGGCGCCGATCCCTATGACCGCGACTTCTGGGCCAAGGATGTGCGCATCGCCCTGGTCCTCAGCGTCCCCGGCGCCCGCACCCAGATGATCGACCTGTCGTCGCCCATGGGCCCGGGCCAGATCCTCCGCCACGCCCGCGAGGGCTGGGGCTGGTCGGTGATCCCGGCCTACGCCGCCGCCCAGGCCTGGAAGCCGTGGCTGGAGGTCCATACCGAAAGCCGCGAACTGTCCGACTTCAACGAGGCCGGCTGGGACCGCGCCTGGGCCACGGCCGCCGAGATCCTCAAACGTCGCCCCGAGATGGCCGGCATGCTCGGCTCGTCGTGGTTCTACGATCCGCCGCTGGAGCAGATCAGCCCGCGCCTGGCCTATCTGCGCCTGAATCCCCTGAAGCACGGCGCCTTCATGGTCCATCAGGGTCCCGGCGACATCCATACCCAACGGGCCGCGACCAGCTCCCCGACCCGCGCCGCCCTGATCGAGACGGGCGAATACACCGCCCGCTCGTGGATCGTCGCCTGGCCGCGGGCCGCGCTGATCAAATGGGCCGATGCGCGCAAGGCGGCGGAGATGCGCCAGGCGGCGTAACTGCTAGCGCTTCACCACGTCCCACGCCGCCGCCACCGGCAGCACCTCCAGCCCCGCCGCCTTCGCCAGCCGGATCACCCGGTCCAGATCGTCCGGCGTGCAGCCGTAGTCGGTCGGCCGGTCGCTGACATCGTGCCCGTAGGCCGTCAGCCAGCCGCGCCGCTCCGCCGCCTCGGCCATCAACCCTTCGAGGTCGTACCCGGGCAACCGCCGGCTCTCCAGCCCGATCGACCGGATCAGCGACCGGTCCTCGCGTCCGGCGTTGACCCCGTCGCGCACGCCTCGCGCCAGATCGAACCGCTCGCGCACCAGCCGCTTGGCTCCCACGGTCGCATCCCCGAACGGCCAGGCGAAGGTCGTCATCCGGTGCCCGTCCAGCCTCTCCGCCACCCACGCCGCATTGGCGTCGAGGCTTAGCCGCAGCGCCTCCGCATCCATCTTCAGCGCGCTGGTGTGCCCGAAGGTGTGGCACCCCACCTCGTGCCCCGCCGCATGCAGCGCCTGCAGATGATCCAGCCGGTACTGGTCGCGGTCCATGTTCACGCCGCCGCACAGGCCGCCGCAGACATAGTAGGTCGCCTTCACTCCATGCGCCGCCAGCACCGGCCCCGCTTCGGTCCAGGCCGTCGCCGGAAAGTCGTCGAAGCTCAGCGAGAACACGCCCTTGGCCGGCGCGATCTCCACCGCCTCCACGGCGAGATACCGCGCGGCCCGCCGACGCATCTGGTCGATCTGCTTCATGGCTACGATCTGTAGCCATTGGGCACTTAAGGAACGTTTTCACGGATTCCGTGAGAGTCTCACTTCGGTTGAAACTGCCGAGCCTCGGCCCTAGGGTCCGCCGCCTTCTCCCCCGGACGAAAACAAGCGCCTGTGACCACCGAACCGCTCGCCTTCCAGGACCTGATCCTGACGCTCCACAAATACTGGGGCGATCAGGGCTGCGCGATCCTCCAGCCCTATGACATCGAGGTCGGCGCTGGCACCCTGCACCCGGCCACCGTGCTGCGCGCCCTCGGCCCGCGCCCTTGGAAGGCGGCCTACGTCCAGCCCAGCCGCCGCCCCGGCGATGGCCGCTACGGCGAAAATCCCAATAGATTACAACACTATTACCAATACCAGGTGATTTTGAAGCCGAACCCGGACGATCTGCAGGCGCTGTATCTGGGGTCGCTGGCGGCGATCGGGATCGATCCGAAGCTGCACGACATCCGCTTCGTCGAGGACGACTGGGAGAACCCCACCGTCGGCGCCTGGGGCCTCGGCTGGGAGGTCTGGTGCGACGGCATGGAGGTGACCCAGTTCACCTATTTCCAGGGCGTCGGCGGCATCGAGGTCGACGTCGTCTCGGGCGAGCTGACCTACGGGCTGGAGCGCCTCGCCATGTACGTCCAGGGCGTGGACAACGTCTACGACCTGAAGTTCACCAGGGAGGGCCTGACCTACGGCGAGGTCTTCCTCGAGAATGAGCGCCAGCAGTCCGAGGCCAATTTCCACGGCTATGACGTCGATGGGCTGAAACGCCGCTTCGAGGACATGGTCGCCGAGGTCGAACGCTTCCTGGCCATGAAGGGCCCGCAGGACCAGGCCCTGGTCCTGCCCGCCTACGACCAGGTGCTGAAGGCCTCGCACCTGTTCAATCTGATGGACGCCCGCGGCGCCATCGCCGTCGCCGAACGCCAGAGCTACATCGGCCGCATCCGCGACCTGTGCAAAGCCTGTGCGACGGAATGGGTCGAGCAGGAAAGGGCGCGCGCGTGAGCGACGACCGGGTCGTCTCGCTGAAGGGCCGCCGCCCGGAGTCTAAGCCGACGCTCGCCGGCTGCCTCGTCTTCGCCAACGATCAGCTGCGCATGCCGATGGAAATGGGTGCGACCGCGCCGGAGTGGACCACGCTCGAACCGATCGAGGTCCAGCTGGAAGGTCGGTCCGGGCCGACGCCGGTCCATGTCCGCTTCGGCATGATCGACCACTCGCCGGAAGGGACCAGCGGCTACGTCGACGAGAACGAGCACGGCGTCAACGCCGACCTCTATTTCGAACGCGACCTGTTCCTCGCCTTCCAGTCGGCGGCGGTCTCTGCGGCGCCCCTGACGCTGTTCGTCACCTTCGCCGCCCGCGACGGCGCGCCGCCCCACCTGATGCTCGCGATCGAGCGCCGGACCGCCTGATGCCCCAGCTTCTCCTCGAACTGTTCTCCGAAGAAATCCCCGCCCGCATGCAGCCCGGCGCCGCGCGCGATCTCGAGCGCATGGCGGCCGACCGGCTGAAGGCCGCCGGCCTGACCTATGAAGCCCTGACCACATACGCCGGCCCGCGCCGCCTGACCCTCGTGGTCGAGGGCCTGCCCGCCGCCACGCCGGACCGCGAGGAGGAGCTCAAGGGCCCCCGCGCCAACGCCCCCGAACAGGCGCTCGACGGCTTCCTGCGCAAGACCGGCCTGACCCGCGATCAGCTGACCGAGCGCGACGGCGTCCTGTTCGCCGTGATCCGCCATGAGGGCCAGTCCACCGCCGCGCTGATCCCCACCATGGTCGAGCAGATCGTGCGCAACTTCCCCTGGCCCAAGTCGATGCGATGGGGCGCCGGAACCCTGCGCTGGGTGCGCCCGCTGAAACGGATCGTGGCCCTGTTCGACGGCCATGTGGTTCCGATCGAGATCGACGGCGTCCACAGCGGCGACATCACCGAGGGCCATCGCTTCCTCGGCTCGGGCAAGCCGTTCGCGGTCAGGGACTTCGCCGACTACCGCCGCAAGGTGGAGGACCACCACGTCCTCCTCGACGTCGCCGACCGCAAGCTGCGCATCCTCGAGGCGTCGCAGAAGGTCTGCCGCGACCGCGGCCTCGCCCTCGTCGACGACGACGGCCTGCTGGACGAGGTCGCCGGCCTGGCCGAATGGCCGACCCCCATCCTCGGCGACATGGACCCGCAGTTCCTCGACCTGCCGCCCGAGGTGGTGCAGCTGTCGATGAAGGTGCACCAGAAATATTTCGCCGTGCGCGACCCGGCCACCCACCGCCTGGCCCCGCACTTCGTCGTCGTCGCCAATGTCGAGGCCTCCGACGGCGGCAAGGCCCTCGCCGCCGGCAACAGCCGCGTCCTTTCCGCCCGCCTGAACGACGCCCGCTTCTTCTGGGACGAGGACCTCAAGACCGGCTTTGACGTCTGGAACGACAAGCTGAAAGGCGTCACCTTCCACGCCAAACTGGGCACGCTGGCCGAACGCGTCGAGCGTATCGCGGCCCTGGCCCGCGAGATCGCCCCGCTGGTCGGCGCCGACCCGGATCAGGCCGAGGCCGCCGCCCGCATCGCCAAGGCGGACCTCGCCTCCGGCATGGTCGGCGAATTCCCCGAACTGCAGGGCGTCATGGGCGGCTACTCCGCCCGCGCCTTCGGCCAGCCCGACGCCATCGCCGACGCCGTCCGCGACCACTACAGGCCGCAGGGCCCCGCCGACACCGTCCCGACCGCGCCCCTGACGGTCGCCGTCGCCCTCGCCGACAAGCTCGACACCCTCGTCGGCTTCTTCGCCATCGACGAGAAGCCGACGGGATCGAAGGACCCGTTCGCCCTAAGGCGCGCGGCGCTGGGGGTGATCCGGCTGGTGCTGGGGAACGGTGCGAGAGCGCCGTTGCGTCAGATGATGAAGCCGGCGGGCGTGATGATCGTCAGGGGCGCGAGGCTAAGCAGCGAGACGCAGTTCTCTGACGACCTCGTCGCCTTCTTCGCCGACCGCCTGAAGGTCCTCCTCCGCGACCAGGGCAAGCGCCACGATCTCGTCGACGCCGTCTTCGCGCTCGGCGACGACGACCTCGTCCGCATCGTCCGCCGGGTCGAGGCGCTCGACGCCTTCCTCGCCACGGACGACGGGGCCAATCTGCTGGCCGGTTCCAAGCGCGCCTCCAACATCCTCAAGGCCGAGGAGAAGAAAGGCCCGCTGCCCGCCGGAGAGCCCGTCACCCTGACCGGCGCCCCGGCCGAGGAGACGGCCCTCATCGCCGCCGTCTCGACCGCCGCGACCGCCGTCGACGCCGCCCTGCAGGCCGAGGACTTCGCCGCCGCCATGCGGGCGCTGGCCGCCCTCCGCGCCCCGGTCGACGCCTTCTTCACCGCCGTGATGGTCAACTCCGACGTGGCCGAGGAACGCGACAACCGCCTGAAACTGCTCGGTCAGGTGCGCGCCGTCATGGGCCGGGTGGCGGACTTCGGGATGATCAGCGGCTGACCGTTCACCTCCCCATGAGCGAAGGCGAATGGGGAGGACAGACCGCGAAGCGGTCAGGAGGGGGCGGCGCAGGCGGTCAGGGAGTCCGGCGCGAACCTGCATCGGCCGGCGCCGCCCCCACCTGATCGTCGCTGGCGCGCCGATCTGTCCTCCCCATCGGCCTTCGCCGATGGAGAGGTGATCAACCCCGCAGCACCTTCCGCAGCTGCGGATGCAGTTCGGTGTTCGCCGCCAGGATCTGCCCACCGGTCATCGGATCACCGTCCTCGTCGATGGTCGTCACGATGCCGCCCGCCTCGGTGACGAACAGGATGCCGGCCGCCACGTCCCACGGCTGCAGATTGCGCTCGTAATAGGCGTCGTACCGTCCTGCCGCGACCCAGGCGAAGTCCAGCGCCGCCGAGCCGAGGCGGCGGATGCCGGCCACCCGCTGGCCCACCGCGTGGATGTCCTTGATCGCCTGGGCGTGGCCCGTCTTGCCGATGAACGGCAGGCCGGTGGCGATCAGGCTCTCCGACAGGTCGCGGCGCCCGGCCACACGGATGCGCTGGTCGTTCAGATAGCAGCCCTTGCCCTTCTCGGCCCAGAACAGCTCGTTCATGACGGGGTTGTAGGTCACGCCCGCGACGATCTCGGAATGGCCGTCCGGCGCCGTGCGCTGCAGCCCCACCGTGATGGCGAAATGCGGCATGGCGTGCATGAAGTTGGTGGTGCCGTCGATCGGGTCGACGATCCACATGTGCGACTTGTCGGTGCCCTCGATCAGGCCCCGCTCCTCGCCGAGGAAGCCGTAGCCCGGCCGCGCCTTCATAAGCAGTTCGTACAGGGTGTCCTCGGCCTTGATGTCGGCCGCCGTGACGAAGTCGCCCGGCCCCTTGCGCGACACCTGCAGCTGGGCGACCTCGCCGAAGTCGCGCAGCATCGGCCGGGCGGTCTTGCGGACCGCGTCCATCATCACTTGCAGCAGGGCGGAGGCGAGAGCCATGGGGGAATCTCCTGATCCGCATGTCCTGCAAAGGCGGTCGGCCCGGACATGCGGAGAAGTTCAAACGCTCGTCGGCCCCGGACGGAGCCGATGGATGGGATCAGTCCGCGCGGCGGACGTATTCGCCGGTGGTGGTGTCGACGACGATCTTCTCGCCGACGCCCATGTAGGGCGGGATCATGATGCGGATGCCGTTGTTGGCGATGGCCGGCTTGTAGGACGACGAGGCGGTCTGTCCCTTCACCGTCGGCTCGGTCTCGACGACTTCCAGCGTCACCTGATCCGGCAGCGACAGGCCGATCGGGCGATCCTCGTGGCTCTCGATGACCACCTTCATGCCCTCCTGCAGGTACGGAATCCGCTCCTCGCCGACCCAGTCCTTCTGCAGTTCGATCTGCTCGTAGTTCTCGTCGTTCATGAACACGAGGGTGTCGCCGCCGTCGTAGAGGTAGCTGTAGTCCTTCTGCTCCAGGGTCACGCGCTCGACCTTGTCTTCCGACCGGAAGCGTTCGTTCAGCTTGTTGCCGGTCTCGAGGTTCTTGGCCTCGACGTTGGCGAAGGCGCCGCCCTTGCCCGGCTTGACGTGGCTGGCCTTGGTGACGACCCACAGGCCGCCGTTCACTTGCAGGACCATGCCGGGCTTGATGGTGTTGCCGTTGATCTTCATCGGTGTCTCGGAAGGTTTGGAGCGCAGCCCTGACGGCGCGCGCGACGGGGCTCCCTAGAGGAAGCCGGGTCATCCGGCAAGGCGGCGGTCGCCTAGTGCACCGTCGGCCGGCCCTCGGCCTTCTTCTGCACCAGGTTGGCCAGGTGCACCCCGGAACCGCTCGGGGCGGCCAGCTTGCCCGCGCGCGCGTCCAGCTTGCGCGCCTCATGGGCGAAGGCCGCGGCGAGGCCCGCCGACGACATGGCCGCGCCGATCTGCAGCGAACGGCTCGCCGGCCGCATGGCGATCCAGACGGCGTTGAGCGCCTGCGCCGCCGCCCACAGGCCCATGGCCACGGCGCGCTCGCGGCTGGCCGGGGCGTTCCACACCCGCACCGCCGACAGGGTGGTGACCGAGAACACGGCCGGCAGGATCAGGCTCAACGGTCCGCGCTGGCGCTCGGTGATCGGCGCGTCGTCCTCGGCCAGATATCGGGGCTGCGGACGAACCGTGCGGCTGGCGAAGGCCGTCGCCGCGAGGGCGAAGCCGACGGTCAACAGCACGCCCAGCGCGACGTGGCCGGGATGGCGGCCCTCGGCGTTGAGGAAGTCGGTCGCCGCGTCGCGCGCGTCGTCCAGGGCGTTGTCGATGCTGGCCATGCCGGAACCCTCCTGTCGGGACCGGAATGGGCGGGGAGGGGCCTAGTTCCCCGTGGCGCTGCGGTCCGGCGCGATCTCGGTCATGGCCGACTGCAGATAGTTCTGCTCGCCCAGCTGTTCGATCAGCTTGTGCTGGGCCTCCAGGAAATCGATGTGCTCCTCGGTGTCGGCGAGGATCTCCGTCAGGATCTGGCGGCTGATGTAGTCCGAGGCCGCCTCGCACTGGGCGATGCCGGCCAGCAGGGTGTCGCGCCCGCCGAGTTCGAGCTGCAGGTCCGCGCCCAGGCATTCGACCGCGCTCTCGCCGATGCGCAGCTTGTGCAGGTCCTGCAGGTTGGGCAGGCCGTCGAGGAACAGCACCCGCTTGATCAGCTTGTCGGCGTGTTTCATCTCGCCGATCGACTCGTCGTAGATGATCTGGCCGAGGTGTTTCAGACCCCAGCTTTCGAACATCCGCGCGTGCAGGAAGTACTGGTTGACCGCCGTGAGCTCGTTGGTCAGCACCGCGTTGAGGGTGCGGATGATCGCGGGATCGCCCTTCATCGTCGTTCTTTCGTCCGCGGTGCGTCCGTCGGCCTGACGGTCTGAATCACGCGCGCCTGTCAGCCGTAATTAACACGGAATCAGGCCTTGTGTTCACCTGCGAACACTTCTCAGAACATTGAAAATGCGAATGAATCTCCCCTCGGCCGGGGAGGGCGGGCTATTCGGCCGCGAGGGCGAAGGACTGCCGGGTTTCGTCGATCATCTCGCGCATCTCGCAGACGCAGCGGGCGCACTGGGGGCGGCACTGGTGTCGGTCGAACACGTCCTTCGGACGCGTCGCGCCCGCCTCGATGGCCGAGGCGACGTCACGCTTGCGAAGGCCATTGCAGTTGCAGACGTACAAGGGACGAACCCGCGAGAGATTGCGAATGACTCTCCATAACATCTGAGGTCCGGCGAATGCAAGTCGTTCGCATTCCGGAACTGTACGTAGGCTGTTGTACGGAGGCGGGATTGACGTCGGACGTCGGCCGCCGCACTTCCCCGGCATGGCCAGAGAACCCGTCGTCCCGCCGCGTCCGCCCTGCCGGCTGTATCTGATCACTCCGCCGGAGATCGCCGACCTCGCCGCCTTCGCGCGCACGCTGGACGAGGCGCTCGCCGCCGGCGACGTGGCCGCCCTGCAGATCCGGCTCAAGGGGGCCGACGACGCGGCCGTCCTCGCCGCCGTCGCGGCCCTCGCGCCGGTCGCCCGCGCCCGCGATGTGGCGGTGATCCTCAACGACCGGCCGGACCTGGCCCGGCGCGCCGGCTGCGACGGCGTCCACATCGGCCAGTCGGACGCGTCCCTGGCCGAGGCGCGGCGCATCCTCGGGCCGGAGGCCATGATCGGCGTGACCTGTCACGACAGCCGGGAACTGGCCATGGACGCGGCCGAGGCGGGCGCCGACTACGTGGCCTTCGGCGCCTTCTTCCCGACCACCACCAAGGAGACCGCGCACCGGCCCGATCCCGAGATCCTGACCATCTGGCAGGAGACGGTCGAGGTTCCCTGCGTCGCCATCGGCGGCGTCACGCCCGAAAACGCGGGCGGACTGGCCCGGGCCGGGGCGGATTTCGTCGCCGTCAGTTCGGCGGTCTGGAGTCACCCGGAAGGTCCCGCCGCCGCGGTCCGCGCCTTCAACCGGGCGCTTGCCGCAAACGCCTGACCTTCAGGGGATATTAGGAAGCGCCGGGCTAAGGAAACCGGAAGACACGGCCGCTTCCCCGGAACCCCAATGCTCATGAGCCGCGCGCTCGATCCCTCAGAACCGGTTGCGGCCCCCGAGACCGCGCCGAAACCGCGCGCCGAGGCGCCGATCGCCGTCAACAGCGCCGTGGCCTTCTTCCGCGAGCCGCTGGCCCCGATCTTCACCGCCATGGCCGTGCTGGTGCTGGTGGTGCTGTGCATCCAGTTCGCCCGGACCGCCGGCCTCGTCGCCGCCCTCTGGGGCGCGGGGGGCCTCGCCGTGGCCGTCTGGCTGAGGAACGCGCGCGGCCCGTCCTACGACCTCTGCTTCGGAGGCCTGCTGGCGACCGGCATCGTCGCCGGAGAGCTGCTGGCCGGGAATTCCTACCTTCTGAGCGCCGTATTCACGGTCCTCAACATGATGGAGATCGTGGCCGCCGTCCTGCTGGCCCGGCGGTTCGCGCCGACGCTGAACCTGGCCACGGTCGACGGCGCCTGCCGCTTCCTGCTCAGCGCCGCCGTCATCGCCCCGATCCCCGCGGCGGCCGCGGCGGCCGGGGCCCTGTACCTGCTGCAGGACGCGGACCCGTTCTACACCTTCCAGACCTGGTGGTTCGGCCACGCCCTCGGCATCGCCGTGCTCGGCGCCTTCGGCCTGTCGCTGACCCGGCGCCATATGGTCATGCTGCGCAATCCCGTCCGGGCGGTGGAGGCGGCCGTCCTGCTGGCCCTGCTCGTGGCGGTCTGCGTCGGCGTCTTCTTCCAGTCCCAGGTGCAGATCGGCTTCGTCGTCGTGCCGGTGCTGATCCTGTTCGCCGCGCGGTTCCGCGTGCTCGGCGTCTCCACCGCCCTTGTGCTGGTGGCCATCACCGCCGTAGGCGGCGCCATGATGGGCCGCGGTCCGTTCATCTCGGCCGGCCCCAGCCTCGCCGACCAGGCGCTGCTGGCCCAGCTGATGGTGCTGCTCGGCTGCATGCCGATCCTGCTGGTCGCCTCGCTGCTGGAAGAGCGCGACCGCCTGTCGGACCGGGCCAAGGCCGGCCAGCTGCGCGCCGAGCGGGCGTCCGAGGCCAAGTCGCGCCTGCTCGCCAACGTGGCCCACGAGATCAAGAGCCCCGTCGGCGGCGTCATCGGCATCGGCGAGCTGTGGAAGACCGGCCAGCTGGGCGAGATCACCCCGACCCAGGGCGAGATGGCCGACATGCTGGTCAAGACCGCACGCCAGGTCGAGGCCCTCGCCCATGACCTGCTGGACGTCGCCCGGGCCGAGTCCGGCGCGGTCAAGGTCGACCTGCGCCCCACCGACGTGCCGGGCGTGCTCGAGGACGTGCGCCGCACCACCGCCCTGCGCCCCGAGGCCCGGGACATCCGCATGCACGTGGTCAGCGAGGGCGACGGCCTCGTGGCCCTGGCGGATTCCCAGCGGCTGACGCAGGTGGTGGCCAACCTGGCCTCGAACGCGGTCAAATACGGCGGCTCCGGCGGTCTCGTCGTATTCCGCGCCAGCAAGATCTACGACGGCGTCCGGATCGAGGTCATCGACCGCGGCCCCGGCCTGTCGGCCGAGAAACAGGCCCAGCTGTTCGAGCCCTTCAACCGCCTCGGCCTCGAGCGCTCGACCGTCGAGGGCCACGGCATCGGCCTCGCCCTGGCCAAGCGGCTGGTCGAGCTGCAGGGCGGTACGATCGGCGTGGTCTCCACACCCGGCGAAGGCGCCGCCTTCTGGGTCGAGCTCCCCGCCGCCTGACGGCGAAGCTTCGCGGCGATCCGCCGCGCGGCGGATGGCCCAATGGACCTTTGCCGGTCCCGGGCGCATTGTGCGGACGCCCGCTCAGTGAGGATGTCCCGCCGTGGAATTCGATGCGCTGCTGCTGTCGCGACTGCAGTTCGCCTTCACCATCGCCTTCCATATCCTGTTCCCGGCCTTCACCATCGGCCTGGCGGCGTTCCTCGCGGTGCTCGAAGGTCTGTGGCTGGCGACGAAGCGCGACGCCTTCAAGACCCTCTACCTGTTCTGGGTGAAGGTCTTCGCCATCAGCTTCGGCATGGGCGTCGTCTCCGGCATCGTCCTCAGCTACCAGTTCGGCACCAACTGGTCGGAGTTCATCCGCCTGACCGGCGGCGTCATCGGCCCGCTGCTGGCCTATGAGGTGCTGACCGCCTTCTTTCTCGAGGCCTCCTTCCTGGGCGTCATGCTGTTCGGCTGGAAGAAGGTCGGCCCGCGCCTGCATTTCCTCGCCACGGTCCTGGTCGCCATCGGCACCACCATCTCCGCCTTCTGGATCCTGTCGGCCAACAGCTGGATGCAGACGCCGCAGGGCTTCGAGATCCTGCCCGACGGCCGCTTCGTCGCCACCAGTTTCATGGAGGTGATCTTCAACCCCAGCTTCCCGTCCCGGCTGGCGCACATGCTGATGGCCGCCTTCCTGACGACGGCGCTCGTCGTCGGCGGGGCCTCGGCCTGGCAGCTGCTGCGCGACCGGGAGCAGGCCGAGAGCCGCATCGCCCTGACCATGGCCGTCGGCCTGCTGGCCGTCGTCGCCCCGCTTCAGCTTCTCGCGGGGCACTGGTCGGGCGAGGTGGCCAAAGAGCATCAGCCGCAGAAGCTTGCCGCCATCGAGGCCTATTGGGAGACCAGGGCCAACCACCCGCTGATCCTGTTCGCCATTCCCGACCGCGCCGCCCGGTCCAATCATTTCGAGCTGGCCGTGCCGGGGGCGGGGATCATCGTGGCCCCGCCCGGCGAGGTCGTCACCGGGCTGGACGCCGTGCCGCCGGAGGATCAGCCGCCGGTCTTCCTCGTCTTCTGGAGCTTCCGCGTCATGGTCGGGCTGGGGCTGCTGATGATCGGTCTCGGCCTGTGGGGCGCATGGCTGGCCTGGCGCAAGCGGTTGACCGAAAACCGCTGGTTCCTGCGGTTCGCCGTGGCCATGGGGCCGGCCGGCTTCGTCGCCGTCATCGCCGGCTGGATCGTGACCGAGGTCGGGCGCCAGCCTTGGGTCGTCCAGGGCGTCCTGCGCACCGCCGACGCCGTCTCGCCGGTGACCGCCGGATCGGTCCTGACCTCCCTGCTGATCTACATCACCGTCTACGCCGTCGTGTTCGTGGCCGGGGCCGTCTACATCCTGCGCCTGCTCGACGAGGGTCCCGTCCCCGGCGAGGTGGCGCCGAAGCCGGAGGGCCGGCGCGCGCCCGGGACGCCGCTCGCCGCCGCCCCGGACGAAGCGCCCGGAGATCCGCAATGAGCCTCGATCTTCCTCTCGTCTGGGCCGGGCTGATCGCCGTCGCCGTCCTGCTCTACGTCCTGCTGGACGGCTTCGACCTCGGCGTCGGCATCCTGTTTCCGTTCTCGCACTCGCGTGAGGACCGGGATGTGATGATGAACACCATCGCCCCCGTGTGGGACGGCAACGAGACCTGGCTGGTGCTGGGCGGGGGCGGGCTGCTGGCGGCCTTCCCGCTCGCCTATTCGATCCTCATGCCGGCCTTCTACCTGCCGGTCATCCTGATGCTGGCCGGCTTGATCCTGCGCGGCGTGGCCTTCGAATTCCGCTTCCGCGGCCAGCGCCGCGGCCGGCCCTTCTGGACCGCCATGTTCGCCTTGGGCTCCATCCTCGCCGCCTTCGCCCAGGGCCTGATCCTCGGCGGCTTCATCCAGGGGGTCGAGGTCGCCGACAGCCGCTTCGCCGGCGGGACGTTCGACTGGTTCACCCCCTACACCCTTCTGGTGGCCGCCGGTCTCGTCTGCGGCTACGCCCTGCTGGGCGCGACCTGGCTGATGTGGAAGACCAGCGACGCCCTGCACGGCGACGCCCGGCGCTGGGCCCTGTTCGCCGGCGTCCTGACCGCCCTGTTCCTGCTGGGCGTCAGTCTCTCGACCCTGGTCGTCCATCCGCTCGTGGCCGAGCGCTGGGGCTGGACAGGGGACGGCTTCGACCTCGCCCGCTTCCTGCCGCTCAGCGTCGTGCCGCTGCTGGGTCTGGCCGGACTGGCTACCGTCGCCCTCGGCGTCGCCCGCGCCTCGCACGTCTGGCCCTTCGCCGGGGCGGTGCTGGTGTTCCTGTCCGGATACGCGGGCCTGGCCATGGGCTTCTTCCCCTACGTCGCCCCCTATGCGGTGGACTTCCGTCAGGCCGCCGCTCCGGACAATGCGCTGGGGCTGATGCTGGTCGGCACCGCGGCGATCCTGCCGCTGATCCTGGCCTACACCGGCTGGGTCTACTGGGTGTTCCGCGGCAAGGTTACGCCGGAGGCCGGCTATCATTAGGGTCGAGCCGCCGCCGGGGCCCGATGACGCGCCGGGTCCGCTGTGGAAGCGTCTGCTGTGGTTCGTCGGCCTCGCCGCCGGGGCCTCCGCCGTCACCGCCGCGATCGCCTGGGCGCTCAGGGCCTTGCCGTTCATGGGCTGAGGGGCGACAGTCGGCGCCATGATCACCGTCATTTCCGCCGCCGCCCTGCTGTTCGCCGCGTCGCCGCAGACTGCGCCCCAAGGCTCGCCGCAGGGTTCGCCCCAGAGCCCGCCGCAAACGCCGCCCGGCTCCGACATCACCAGCAGCCTCAACAGCGGCCCGCCGCGCCCGGCGGCCTATCTGGCGCCCGAGCCGTCCCCGGCGACGCCGCTCGCGACGACCCCCGCGCCCGCCCCGCTGGCGACGCCCGCGCCGGTGCGTCCCGCGCCCATCCCGACGGC
>NZ_DASWTO010000088.1:0-8700 GCF_036402095.1 Brevundimonas sp.
TTGCCGCGGGATGGAGCAGCCCGGTAGCTCGTCAGGCTCATAACCTGAAGGTCGCAGGTTCAAATCCTGCTCCCGCACCCAAGATCTCAAAGCCCCGCATGGCTTCCGCCGGCGGGGCTTTTTGCTGTCCGGCGCGCACCCATGGCCACCGCCTTACGCCGAGTTCATCCAGCCGCCACAATCCGGACGTTATCCGCTACAAGTGTAGCGCTACCTATGTAGCGAGGCCTAGCGGAACCCTCCATGATCGAGTCCCTGCCACGCCGTGAACGAGAGGTCTTCGAGACCCTCTGCCGTCTTGAGAGGGGCGCAGTCAGCGCCGTGCGGGCCGCCATGGGCGGGACGCTGCGCGACTCGGCCGTGCGCACCCTGTTGGCCCGCCTTGAGGCGAAGGGCCTGGTCGGCCGCACCGCAGACGAGGATGGCATTGTCTACCGCCCGTTGCCGCGGCCGGAAACCATCGCCGCCAGGGCGCTTCGCCGAACCGTCGACACCTTCTTCGCCGGCTCGGCGGCGAGCGCCGCGACCGCCCTGTTGGGACTGACCCAGAAGCTGAAACCGGAGGAGCTGGAGGCGCTGGAAAGGGCGATCGACGAGGCGAGGGAGCGGGGATCGTGAACGCCGAACTCCTCGTCGAATTGTTGGTCAAGTCGGGCGTCGTCGCCGGCGCGGGGCTGCTCCTGTCCGCCGTGCTCTCGTTCCGTCCTCCGGCCGACCGGGCCGACATTCTGCGCGCCGCCGTCTGCATGCTGCTCGGCCTGCCGCTGCTGATCGCCTTCGCACCCGAGCTGCAGATCGCCTTGCTCCCCGCCACGCCGGTCGAGCCGGCGGCGGCGCCGGCGGTGGTCTGGCAGGGCGCCGTGACGCCGGTTGAAGGCCTGTCGCTCCAGGGGGCGATCCCGCGGCCCTCCCTGACCGGAATAGCCGCAGGAGTCTGGGTGATCGGCGCGATCATCGTCTTGGGACACTTCCTTCTCGGCGTGCTGACGCTGAGGCGCTGGACCCGGTCCGGGACGCCCGTGACCGATCCGGCCTGGACCGCGCCGCTGGCGCGCTTCGGTGGGCGCCGAGCTCCGCGGCTGATCGTCTCCTCGCGCATCGAGGGTCCGCTCAGCTGGGGGCCGCCGCCCGGCGTGGTGCTGATCGGCCAGGGCTGCCTCGCCCGTCCCGAAACCGCAGGCGCCGTCCTGGCCCATGAGCTGGCCCATATCCGGCGCGGCGACTGGCTGTTCCTCGCCCTGTCCCGGTTGGCCCTCGCCCTGTTCTGGTTCAACCCGCTGGTGTGGCTGCTGCACGCCACCCTGGCGAGCCGGACCGAAGACGCCGCCGACGCGGCCGCGCTCGCCGCGGTGGATCGCCGGACCTACGCCCGCGTCCTCGTCGGCCTCGCCGCCGATTTCCGACAGTCCGCCGCTATCGGCATGGCGGCGGACGCCCAATCCCTGACCAGAAGGATCACCCGCATCATGACCATCCGCACCGCGTCCCGGCCCCGCCCGCTGTCGATGGCTCTCGCCATCGGCGCCCTCGTCGCCGTCGCCACCCCGATCGCCGCGCTGGATATCACGCAAAGACCCCCGTTGCCGCCGCTGCCGCCCCTTCCGCCGATGGCGGTCGCGGCGCCGGCCGCCCCGCTGCCTCCGCTTCCGCCCACGAGCCACGCGATCAGCGCCCCAGCCGTAACGCCGGCCCCGCCCGCGCCCCCGGCGGCCCCCGCGGCCCAGGTCCCGCCTGCTCCTCCTGCTCCCCCGGCTCCGCCCGAGCCGCCAACCCGGCGCCATCTCTCGGAAGAGGAACGGGCCGAGCTTCACCGACACCGGGACGCAGCCCGGGCGCATGCGACCGAGGCGCGTGCCGCCGCGGCCGCGCACAGGGCCGCCGCGGCCGAGGCCCGGACCGAGGCGCGCCTCGCGGTGGAGGCCGCCGCCCACGCTCGCGTCGATCATGCCCGGATCCGGGACCAGGTCGCCCGCGAGATGGCTAATGCGCGCGTGGAGATGCGGCGCGGCGCCGAGCAGATGGTCGAGGGCGCGGAGGAGATGCGGCAGGAGTCCCGCCGCCTGCGCGATCCGGCCTATCGCGCCCGCCAGATCGAGCGGGCCCGCGAGCGCGGCGACCGCATTCCGACCGACGCGGAGCTGGAGGCGCTGGCGCCCCGGCTGGCCACCCAGGCCGACGAGCTGGAGCAGCAGGCGGTCCGGCTGCGCGAGCAGGCCGAAGACCTGTCCTGAACCGTGATCAGGCCCGACGCGTGTCCCACCAGCGGACCGCGTCGGCGTCGCGGGCGCTGAGCTCGGGGTAGTCCGGATCCGAACCGACGTCCGGCACGCGCCGCCATGAGCGGGCGCATTTCGGATGGTCGGCGAGGCGGACCTCGACCGTGACGGCGTCGCCGCCCGCCTTCAACTCGGCGCCCGAGGTGCGGAACACCTCGGCGGCGTCGAGGCCCTCGAAAGGGGCGAAGGCGTCGGCTGGTCCGGTGACCACGGGCCAGGCGTCGAGAGCCCCGCCGATGACCTTGTCGCGGCGGGCGGCCTCGAGCGCCTCGTTGACGATCTCCAGCACCGTCTCGACGCCGGCCCAGCGTTCGGCCTCGGCCGGATTGCGCCAGACCTCCGGCGTATCAGGGATAACCCGGGCGCAGTTGGAGCCGCTGTCGGGGAAGCGGGTGGTCCAGGCCTCCTCCATGGTGAAGGGGGTCAGCGGGGCCAGCCAGGCGGTCAGGCGCATGAAGACCTCATGCATGACGGTGCGGGCGGCCCGGCGGCGGATGGCGTCGGGCCGGTCGCAGTAGAGGCTGTCCTTGCGGATGTCGAAATACAGCGCCGACAGGTCGTTGGAGCAGAACTCCAGCACCGGGCGGACGACGTCCTGGAAGCGGTAGTCGCGGTAGGCGGCGCGGACGTCGCCGTCGAGCTCCCACAGGCGGTGCAGGACGAACCGCTCCAGGGGCGGCATCTGGTCGAGCGGCAGCCGCTCCGCCTCGTCGAAGTCAGCCAGGGCGCCGAGCAGATAGCGGACAGTGTTCCTCAGCTTGCGATAGGCGTCGACCGTGGTCTGCAGGATCTGCTTTCCGATCCGCTGGTCTTCGGCGTAGTCCACCAGGGCGACCCAGAGGCGCAGGATGTCGGCCCCTGACTCCTTGATCACCACGGCGGGGTCGGTCGTGTTGCCCTTCGACTTGGACATCTTCTCCCCGTTCTCATCCTGGGTGAACCCGTGGGTGAGGACGGCGTCGTAGGGGGCCCGGCCGCGCGTGCCGGCGCCTTCGAGCAGGTTGGACTGGAACCAGCCGCGATGCTGGTCCGAGCCCTCGAGATAGAGGTCGGCCGGCCAGTGCGACGGGCGGTCGCCCGTATAGCCGTGGGCGGGATCGCGCGGCTCCAGGGTGAAGGCGTGGGTGCAGCCGGAGTCGAACCAGACGTCGAGGATGTCCTGGATTTTCTCGTAGCGGGCCGGATCGTGGGCGCCGAGGAAGTCGGCGTCCGGGCGGTCGAACCAGGCGTCGGCGCCGCCCTCGCGCACGGCGGCGAGGATGCGGGCGTCGACCTCGGGGTCATGCAGCGGCTGGCCGGTTTCCTTGTCGACAAACATGGCCAGAGGGGTGCCCCAGGCGCGCTGGCGGCTGATCAGCCAGTCCGGGCGGCTCTCGACCATGGTGCGGATGCGGTTCTTGCCCGCCGCCGGGTGGAAGGCGGTGGCGTCGATGGCCGACAGGGCGCGCTCGCGCAGGGTGCCGTCGTCGTCCAGCGGCTTGTCCATGCGGATGAACCACTGCGGCGTGTTGCGGAAGATGACGGGTGCCTTGGAGCGCCAGCTGTGCGGGTAGGAATGCTCCAGTCGGCCGCGGGCCAGCAGGTTGCCGGCCTCGATCAGCTTCTCCATCACCGCGCCGTTGGCCGGGCCGAATTTGCCGGTCTTCTTGCCCTCGGTCTCGATGACCTTGAGGCCGCCGAACAGGGGGACGTGGTCGTAATACGCGCCATCGGGGTCGACGGTGTCGGGCACCTCGTGATGGCCGTGGGCCTTCCACACCTCGAAGTCGTCGGCGCCGTGACCGGGGGCCGTGTGGACGAAGCCGGTGCCGGCGTCGTCGGTGACGTGGTCGCCGGCCAGCAGCGGCACGGAATAGCCGTAGCCGGACGACAGCGCCGCGAGCGGATGGGCGCACTCGAGGCCGGACGGGTCCAGATCGTCGATGCGGGTCCACGTGGCGATTTTCGCAGCACGGAAGACCTCTTCCGCCAGCTTGTCGGCGAGGATCAGCCGGTCGCCCGGCTTGGCCCACGGCTGGAACTCCAGTCCCTCTTCCATGGCCGTGACCTCGTAGAGGCCGTAGGCGATCTCGGGGCCGTAGCTGATGGCGCGGTTGGCCGGGATGGTCCACGGGGTGGTGGTCCAGATGACGACGGCGGGATTGGCGTGGCGGAAGGCCAGCAGGTCGTCGGGATGGGCGTCGGTGGCCCCGGTGACGGGGAATTTGACCCAGACCGTCGGGCTGACGTGGTCGTGGTATTCGATCTCGGCGTCGGCGAGGGCGGTGCGTTCGACCGGCGACCACATCACCGGCTTGGAGCCGCGGTAGAGCTGGCCCGAGTTCTTGAACCTGTGGAACTCGGCGACGATGGCGGCCTCGGTGGAGAAGTCCATCGTGGCGTAGCGGTTGTCCCAGTCGCCGAGGATGCCAAGGCGTTTGAACTGGTCGCGCTGCACGTCGATCCAGCCGGCGGCGTATTCGCGGCAGGCCTGGCGGAACTCGGCCTTGGAGACCTCGTCCTTGCGCTTGCCCTGGGCGCGGTAGCGCTCCTCGATCTTCCACTCGATCGGCAGGCCGTGGCAGTCCCAGCCGGGGACGTAGTCGACGTCATGGCCTAGCAGGAAACGGCTGCGGACGACGAAATCCTTCAGCGTCTTGTTGAGGGCGTGGCCGATGTGGATGTCGCCGTTGGCGTAGGGCGGGCCGTCGTGGAGCACGTAGAGGGGCGCGCCCTCGGCCTGACGCTGCGCCCGGAGCTTGCCGTACAGGTCGCCCCACTGTTCGAGGATCTGCGGCTCCTTCTGGGGCAGGCCGCCGCGCATGGGAAAGGGCGTCTCCGGCAGGAAGACGGTCTCGCGGTAGTCGCGGCCAGCAGGGGTGTCGGAGGCGTCAGCCATCTAGTCTCGTCTCGTGTGTTGATCGTTCGCGTGAAGGTCGATGAGAACCCGGCGAGCGCGGGGATAAGCCCCTGCGGCGCTACGCCGGGCGGCTAATCGAAATCGGGCGAAACACGCGGACGGTCATGGTGGGAGCGGTCTAGCAGGCGGTTCAGCCCCGCGCCAGCGCGGCGCGGGCGGCGTCGGCGTCGCGGTCGATCTGGGACTTGAGGGAGTCGAGGTCGGCGAAGGTCTCCTCGCCGCGGAGGAAGGCGACCAGTCCGGTTTCGATGGTCTGGCCGTAGAGGTCGCTGTCGAAATCGAACAGCCAGACCTCGAGCAGGGGCTCGTCGAGGGCGTACATCGGGCGCACGCCGAGGCTGGCGACGCCATCGAGGACCCGGCCGTCGGGCAGGCGGGTGCGGGTAGCGTAGATGCCGAAGGCCGGCCGCATATAGTCGCCGAGGCGGACGTTGGCGGTGGGCACGCCGATGGTGCGGCCGCGCTTGTCGCCGTGGATCACCTCGCCCTCGATGGCGAAGGGGCGACCGAGGATGGCGGCGGCGCGGGTCATGTCCCCGGCCTTGAGCGCCTCGCGGACGGCGGAGGAGGACAGTTTCAGCCCGTCGGGATCGTCGACGCGGTCGCAGACGGTGACGCCGAAGCCGAGCGCCGCGCCCTGGCGGCGCAGACCCTCGGGCGAGCCGGTGCGGCCCTTGCCGTAGGTGAAGTCGAAGCCGACGGCGGCGTGGCGGACGCCCAGTCCCGCGCCCAGGACCTCGCGGGCGAAGGCTTCGTCGGACATGGCCGCCATCTCGCCGTCGAAGGGCAGGAGGTAGAGGCGGTCGACGCCGAGCGGTTCGAGCGCCCGGGCCATCTGGGCCGGGGTCATCAGCCGGAAGGGGGCGGCGTCGGGCTGGAACCAGCGCCGCGGGTGGGGATCGAAGCTGACGATGCCGAGGGGGGCGCCGAGCGCGCGCGCCGCCTCGCGGGCCGTGGCGATGACGGCCTGATGGCCGCGATGGACGCCGTCGAACGCGCCGATGGCGACGGCGGCGCCCCGGAGCCGGTCGGGCAGGGCGCGCCAGTCGGTGACGACCTCGACCAAGTCAGTCCTTCGCGGGGCGCCGGCGGCGGGGCACCCGGACCACGGCGACGCCGTCCATGATCAGCTTGCCGTCGACGAAGCCCTCGCAGTTCAGTTCGACCCGGGCGCTTTCCTGGTCGACGGAGATGACGCTGATGCGGACCACCACGTCGTCGCCGGGGCGCACCGGCAGGTGGAAGCCGAGGGTCTGCGAGATGTAGATGGCCCCGGCGCCGGGCAGGATGGTGCCGACCACCGCCGAGCCGAACGAGGCCGACAGCAGGCCGTGGGCGATACGGCCGCGGTAGGCGGTCTTCGAGGCGAAGGCGTCGTCGAGGTGGACCGGGTTGAAGTCGTCGGAGGCCTCGGCGAACAGGCGGATGCGCTCGTCGGAGACGTGGATGACCTTCTCGGCCGCCATGCCGGGGTGGAGCTCCTCGAGGATGTAGCCGCCCGAGGGATGTGTCGTGACCAGTTCCATGTCGGGGCCTTAGCCTGATTTGGAACCCGTCACCACGCCAGATCGAGCATGGCGTAGCGGGCCCAGGTGGTTTCCGCCCGCAGCAGGCCGGCGGCGCGGGCCGGATCGAGGCGGCCGTCGGCGCCCCTGGCGGCGTCGCCGTGGATGCCCTGGGCGATGAACAGACAGTCCAGGGCCTGGCGGTTGGCGCCGAGGACGTCGGTGACCACGCCGTCGCCGATGCACAGCACGCGGGCGCGGTTGACGGGGCGGCCCAGCAGCCTTTCGCCCTCGTGGACGGCCAGGTCGTAGATCGGGCCGTACGGCTTGCCGGCCATGGTGACGCGGCCGCCGAGGCTTTCGTACAGGTCGGCGAGCGAACCGCCGCAATAGATCAGCCGGTCGCCGCGCTGCACCACGCGGTCGGGATTGGCGCAGATCAGTTCGAGATCGCTGGCGACGCCGGCGGCGAGGCGCTCGCGATAGTCTTCGGGCGTCTCGGTCTCGTCGTCGACCGGGCCGGTGACGGAGATGAAGGCGGCGTCCGCGGCGCCGGCGGCGGTCTTGAGGCCGAGGCCGTCATAGAGCGGCCAGTCGCGGTCGGGGCCGATAATCCAGGCGGGGCCGGGCGCCCGTCTGGCCAGTTCGGCGCGGGTGGCGTCGCCGGAGGTGACGAAGGCCTTCCAGCTGTCGCGCGGCACGGCGAGGCGGTCGAGCTGGGCGACGACGTCGGAGGAGGGACGCGGCGAGTTGGAGATCAGGACGACATGTCCGCCCTGCTGGTTGAAGCGGGTCAGGGCGGCGCAGGCGTCCGGCCAGCTCTCGCGGCCGTTATGGATCACGCCCCAGACGTCGCAGAGCAGGATGTCGTAGTCGGCGGCGATGTCGCCGAGGCCATTCAGCGCGTGGGGGAGGGTCATCCGCGGCTGATAGCGGTTTCGGCCGGGGCGGTGAAGGGCGGTGGCGGCCCCCCGGGTTTTACCCGGATGAAAACCAAAACAGGGGTGGCAAGGACGGCGCAGTCTGCATCCGACGGGCGCGTCCCGGGCCCGGTTTTACCCGGGTGAAAACCGGAACAACGGGGGCAGAGTCGGCAGGGGCGACAGGGCCGTGTGATGGAACACGCCTGGAGCGGCGGTCGGGGATTGGATTGTCAAAGACCGGCGGACGCAAGGGGGCAGTATGGGCCAGCCCGTCGCTCAGGCGCGTTCGTGACGCTGGCCGGGAGATGATGTGCAGCGTAAACAGCGGGTTGGCCGCCGGTATTATGAAGACAGAAGGCGGATTTGCAGCGCGGCAATTCCGCTTTCGTCGTCCCGAGGTCGGCGCGCCTGCGCCGCGGGCCCCGGGATAACGAGAGACGAAGACAGCGTCTGCCGGGAAGCCGGACGGGAAGGCCCGCGGAACGCCCGGCCAGTGTGCGGTGTTCTCACCGGGCGGGGCCTGAGGGAGATGCGGTATGCGACACCTGTGGACCATGACGGCGGCGGCGGCCTGCGGACTGACGCTGTCCGGTTGCGCCTCGATGGACAACTATGCGTCGGCTTGCGAGCGCGACTACGAACGCAACCGCCAGCGCGCCATGGCGGCCGGAGCCCTGCTGGGCGGGGCCATCGGCGCGGCGGTGGCCGGCAGCGAGGACCGGGAGAAGGGCGCGGCGATCGGCGCCGCGGCCGGGGTCCTGCTGGGCCATGCGCTGTCCGACGAGGACGATCCGTGCGGCTACGGCTTCGGCGGCTACAACACCGACTACCGCTACGGCCGCGAGCGGATCTACTGGCGCGACGACGACCGCCGCTGGTGAGGGAACGGAGCGGGCGTCCGGCGGTTGGTCGGGTCTGACCGGAGGACCCGATGACCCGACTGACCCCCCTGTTCGCCGCCGCCGCCCTGGCCGGCGGTCTCGCCGCCTGCGGCAATCCCCAGTCCGCGCCCGAGCCCGAGAACGAGGCTACGGCCGAGGCCATGCCGGCGACGCCGGACCGGAGCGAGACAGCCGCCGACGAGGCCGCCGCGGGCG
>NZ_DASWTO010000089.1:0-3469 GCF_036402095.1 Brevundimonas sp.
GTGGTCTGCACGGTCGAGGGCTCGGGCCTGTCGGGCCAGGCCGGCGCCATCCGCCACGGCCTGTCGCACGCCCTGACCCACTATGAGCCGGCGCTGCGCCCGGTCCTGAAGCCGCACGGCTTCCTGACCCGTGACGCCCGCGTCGTCGAGCGCAAGAAGTACGGCCGCGCCAAGGCCCGCAAGTCCTTCCAGTTCTCGAAGCGCTAAGCGGATCGCGAAAGCGGTTATGGATGGGGGCGCTTCGGGAAACCGGAGCGCCCTTTTTCTTTGTCGATCACTCGCGGAGGCGGATGTGAGAGCTGCGGATAGTCCGGTGATTGTGGACATGCTGAACGCGTGTCCGGTCCTCAAGGGGCGTTTCGATCTCGAAGACGGCCCCACGGTCGTCATCGGAGCCGTGGCTCAATCGATCAAGCAGGGCCGTCTCTCGCCAGAGGAAGCGGATTCCGTCTTCGTCTACTGGAACGAGTTGGCCGTACGGGCTGACAAGACCAGTTTGGACATCTTGGGGCCCGGAGCTCTTGAGCTTTTCAACGATGACGCCGCCTCGCAGCGTCTCGCCCGCGCAAAATTGAAGGGTAAGGCGCTCTGGATGCTTGAAGAGTTCCGCCTCTTCTGGGGCCAACCGGATTACGGCATGGATGACGCTACGTGACCCACACCATCTTCATCGACGGCGAGGCCGGGACCACGGGGCTGGAGATTCGCGAGCGGCTGGAGGCGCGTTCCGATCTGGAGCTGATCCTGCTCGGCGAGCGGCGGCGCGAGGTGGCGGCGCGGCGCGAGGCGCTGAATTCGGCCGATGCGGTGATCCTGTGCCTGCCCGATGACGCGGCCAAGGAAGCCGTGGCGATGATCGACAATCCGTCCGTGCGGGTCATCGACGCCTCGACGGCCTATCGGGTCGATCCGAACTGGACGTATGGCTTCGCGGAGATGGCGCCGGGGCAGCGGGAGAAGATCGCGGAGTCCAGGCGGGTGTCGAACCCGGGCTGCTATCCGACCGGCTTCATCGGGCTGGTCCGGCCGCTGGTGAGCGCGGGGATCGTGCCGGCGGGCTGGCCGGTGACGGTCAACGCCGTGTCGGGCTATTCCGGCGGCGGCAAGGCGATGATCGCCGAGTTCGAGGCCGGGGCGGAGGCGTACCGCGCCTATGGTCTGACGCTGAAGCACAAGCATGTGCCGGAGATGACGAAGCATACGGGGCTGGAGCGGCCGGTGCTGTTCGCGCCGGCGGTGGGGGCGTACCGGCAGGGGATGCTGGTCGAGGTTCCGCTGCATCTGGGCGCCCTGCCGGGATCGCCGTCGGTGGAGGTGGTGCACGGGGCCCTGGTCGAGGCCTATGCCGGAGCGCGGTTCGTCGAGGTCGCTTCGCTGGAGGAGACCGAGGCCATGACCGGGATCGAGCCGGAGGGGCTGAACGGCACCAACCGGATGCGGCTGCACGTGTTCGGCGACCGGGGCGGGGAACAGGCGCGGCTGGTGGCCCTGCTGGACAACCTCGGCAAGGGGGCGTCGGGGGCGGCGGTGCAGAACCTGAACCTGATGCTGGGGCTGGACGAGGGGACGGGGCTGATGTGATCCGTCCCGAGGCGCTGCCCGACATTTGACGAACGGTGATATTCGTGAGCCACTCCCTGACCAACCAAGGAGGGGGATTTGTCGAAGTTCTGGGGAACGGAGTGGAGTGACGGAGGCTGCGCAACTTCGCCGGATGGCCTCTCTCATGTCCATGTATGGATCGGACAGAGGTGGCGCTTCTGGTTCGCGGTAGGAACCCCTTTCGCCGTCGAAGAAGTGGGCTCAGGGCCATGCCCCTTCGTCGTGTCCGATGTCAATCACGCGGTCGAGAAGGCAAGGCGTGAGGGTCGGCTTTCGAAAGAAACTGTTCCAGACCGAGCAGGCAAGGGGTCCGTCAGGCCGCCGCCCCGATAAGGACGAGGGGTTGAAACCGGGGCGGTCGTTCCGACGTATGAGGGGATGACCTACGCTCTTTCCCGCCGCGATCTGATGCTCTCCGCCGGAACCTTCGCGCTGGGTGCCTGTTCGTCGGACCGCGCCGACGCGTCGGAGGCGCAGTACGCCAACTCGCCGTTTCGCAGGCTGACTGACGCCCAGTGGCGGGCGCGGCTGCCGGCGGCGAGCTACCAGACGCTGCGGCGCGCGGCGACGGAGCGGCCCTACACCAGCCCGCTGAACGAGGAGCACCGGCGCGGGACCTTCGTGTGCCGGGGCTGCGACCTGCCGCTGTTCCGCTCGCAGTGGAAATACGACAGCGGCACCGGCTGGCCGAGCTTCCACGACGTCATCGCCGCCAATATCGGCACCAGGACCGACTACGAGATCGGCTTCCCGCGCACCGAGTATCACTGCGCCCGCTGCCTCGGGCATCAGGGACACATCTTCGACGACGGGCCGAGGCCGACGGGCAAGCGCTACTGCAACAACGGGGTGGCGCTGAGGTTCGTGCCCGCCTGACCGGTCAGCGCGACGCCTTGATGGCCGACTCGAGGGTGACGCCGAACCAGACGGCGGCGATGATCACCAGCAGGCCGTAATCGTGGCCGGGCCAGAAGATCGGGATGGCGGCGGCGAGCATGACGCCCATCGGAAACAGGCCCGCCCAGGCCGCCGTGCCGGGGCTGTCGCGATGGATCATCGGCGGGCGGGGCTTGATCCGCATCATCTTCATCAGGGGCGGATTGAGCAGCACGAAGCCGATCGAGCAGGCGGCGGCCAGCACGAGGTTGCGCGGCAGCAGCACCGCCGAGCCGTAGAAGCTGGCCGTGACCACCACGAGAATGAGCGCCAGGCCGGTCGACAGGGCCAGCAGCAGATTGGGTTCGAACCGCTTCAAGACTTCACCTTCACATAGGAGCCGGGGGCCGGTTCGATCGGGGGGAGGGGGCCCTTCTTCGGATCCCGGGCGGGAACCCAGTCGCCGGAGCGGGCGTGCAGCCAGTCTGCCCAGTGGGTCCACCAGCTGCCGGGGCGTTCCTGGGCGCCCGCCTGCCACTCGGCCAGGGTGGCGGGGAGGGCCGGGTTGATCCAGTGCTGGTACTTGTTCGCCGCCGGCGGATTGACCACCCCGGCGATATGGCCGGAGCCGGCGAGGGTCAGGGTGACGTCGGCGTTGGAGAAGGCCCTGGCCGAGCGGTAGACCGAGTTCATCGGTGCGATGTGGTCCTCGCGACTGGCCTGGAAGTAGAGCGGGATTGTCACCTTCGACAGGTCGGCGCGGACGCCGCCGATTTCGAACTCGCCCTTCGACAGGGCGTTGCGGCCGTACATCGAGCGCAGGTAGTCGAGGTGCAGCGTCTTCGGCATGCGGGTCTGGTCGGCGTTCCAGAACAGCAGGTCGAAGGCGGGCGGGTCCTTGCCCATCAGATAGTTGCTGACGAAGAAGGACCAGATCAGGTCGTTGGCGCGCAGGGCGTTGAAGGTGTCGGCCATGGCCGCGCCGGGCAGG
>NZ_DASWTO010000090.1:0-19980 GCF_036402095.1 Brevundimonas sp.
ATGCCGCTCTGGCTCAAGGGCCACAGCCAGGGTGAATACGTCTTCGACCACAGCTGGGCCGACGCCTACGAACGCGCCGGCGGCCGCTACTATCCCAAGCTGCTCGGGGCCGTGCCCTTCACCCCTGTGACCGGGCCCCGCTTCCTCGCCCGTCCCGACGCCGACGCCGTCGCCGTCCGGGAGGCGCTGCTGCAGGGCGCCCTCGCCCTGACCGAACGGCTCGGCGTCTCCTCCCTGCACGTCAACTTCCCCACCCGCGACGACTGGACCGCCATGGGAGAGGCCGGCCTGCTCCAGCGCCAGGACATGCAGTACGTCTGGCGCAACGGCGGCTACGCCACCTTCGACGATTTCCTCGCCGCCCTGTCCTCCAGCCGCCGCAAGACCATCCGCCGCGAGCGCCGCGAAGCCAACGCCGGCCTCGACATCCGCGTCCTCACCGGCGCCGCCCTCGAGCAGGCCCACTGGGACGCCTTCTTCGCCTTCTACATGGACACCGGCTCGCGCAAATGGGGCCGGCCCTACCTGACCCGCGACTTCTTCAGCCGCATCGGCGCGACCATGGCCGATCGCATCGCCCTGATCATGGCCTTCCGCGACGGGACGCCCATCGCCGGGGCGCTGAACCTGATCGGCCGCGACGCCCTTTACGGCCGCCAGTGGGGCGCGCTCGAGGAGGCGCCCTTCCTCCATTTCGAGCTCTGCTACTACCGGGCCATCGAGTTCGCCATCGAGCGCGGCCTGTCCCGCGTCGAGGCCGGGGCCCAGGGCGAGCACAAGATCGCCCGCGGCTACCTGCCCTCACCCGTCTACTCGGCGCACTGGATCGCCGACCCGGCCCTGCGCGCGCCGATCGCCGACTATCTGGAGCGCGAACGCCCGGCCGTGGACGCTGAAATCGGCGCCCTGACCGCCGGGCTTTCGCCGTTCCGCAAGGACTTGCGGTGACTCAGGCCCGCCGCTCGCCGCCGATGAACCAGCCGGCGATCCAGCTGACCACGCCGGTGACGATCGCCGCCCCGATTCCGGCCCACAGCCCGTCGACGGTGAAGCCGCCCAGCAGCGCCGCCACCAGACCGATCACCGCGGCGTTCACCACCAGCAGGAACAAGCCGAAGGTGATGATCGTCAGCGGAAACGTCAGCACCGTCAGCACCGGCCGCACTATGGCGTTGGCGACGCCCAGCAGGACCGCGGCCAGCAGCAGCGACGGCGTATCGCTGAACCCGACACCGGGCACGACCTCCGCCGCCAGCCACAGGGCCAGGCAGGTGACGAGAAACTGGACGATGAAACGCAGCATGGCCGACTCCTTCTGGACCTTGACCATAACACCCGAACGCCGCCGGGGCTCCCCTCCCCGCGCCGCCGTTGCTAGCCTCGCCTGAACAGACCAGAGAGCCCCGATGACCCTCCAGGCCCCCTACGATCCCGACAACATCTTCGCCCGGATCCTGCGCGGCGAGATCCCTTCGGTGAAGGTCTGGGAGGACGACCACGTCCTCGCCTTCATGGATGTCTTCCCGCAGTCCGAGGGCCACGTGCTGATCGTCTCGAAGACCTCGACCGCCCGCACCCTGCTCGACATCGAGCCCGAGGTTCTGGCGCGCCTGATCGAGGCCACCCGGCGCACCGCCCGCGCGGTGGTCAAGGCCCTCGCGCCCGAGGGCTTCCAGATCATGCAGTTCAACGGCGAGGCCGGCGGCCAGACGGTGTTCCACCTGCATTTCCATATCGTGCCGCGCTGGTCCGGCCGCCCCATGAAAGGCCACGGCCACGCCCCCATGGCCGAGCCGGACTCCCTGCGCGCCCTCGCCGCTCGCATCGCCGCCCAGCTTGAGTGATCGATGTTCATTGACGGGCGCCCCGGCGCGGCTAGCCTGTGTCCGGTTGCGGACTTAGCCGCACGCCTTGGGAGGGGCGATTCCATGAACGCGAAACTGAACTGGCTCGGCATCATCGTGGCGACCGTGGTCGCCTTCTTCATCGGCTTCCTCTGGTACGGCCTGATCTTCCAGGAGCAGTGGATGGCCCTGACCGGCGTTACTGACGAAGGCTCCGGCAATTCGTTGTGGATGCTGCTGGGGGTGGTCCAGACCTTCGTGACCATGGTCGGCCTCGGCTGGTTCATCGCCCGTGACGGCGACGCCGGCTGGATGGCCGGGCTGAAGACCGGTCTCGTCGCGGGCGTCTGCTTCGCCCTGATGACCTCCGCCTACGGCTTCATCTACCAGACCTCGGACATGGGCCTGCTGCCCATCGACTGGAGCCACCTGCTGGTCGTCTACGCCCTCGGCGGCGCCATCATCGGCGGCCTAGGATGAAGCCGAAGGCCTGACGACCCGCTTGCCTCGACCGCTGCTCGCCAGCATAAGGGCCGCCGTCGCCACGGACGCCGGTTTAGCTCAGCTGGTAGAGCAGCGGTTTTGTAAACCGAAGGTCGCGGGTTCGAGTCCTGCAACCGGCACCACGCCCTCAGGCCTTGCGCGCCCCGCAGGCCCGGCACACGAAGGCGCCCTTGCGGCTCCGGCTCGTGTCCCACTGGTGATGGCAGAACAGGCTGCGGAAGACGGCGAGCAGCGACCGGCTCCGCGCGGCCGGCCGGGCCATGGCTCCGCCGGCGCTCAGCATCTCGGAGCCGATCGGGCTTCATGCAGCCGCGCGAAATGCCCGGCCGCGTCCTCGCCGAACAGCACGGGATCGGCCGAATGGGCGTCCTCGATCACCGCGAGGACGGCGTCGATAGCCTCCTCCCGGGTAGGCCGGGCCCCCTCGGCCAGCCGGTCCAACAGGTCCAGCAGCCTTTCGCGCCGCTCCCGCGCCTGGGCCTTCAGCACCTTGGCGCTGGGCCGGATCGTCTTCGGCGACCGGGCGACAAGGCGCGGCTGAGGCTCTTCGAAATCGATGAAGGCGCTCCCGGCGGGCGTGAATTCCGGCAGGGCGTCGAGCGTCAGCGGCGTCGCCGCCAGTCCGCCGACCGCCAGCGGCTCGCCGGTCAGCACGTCGATCGCCTCGGCCGCCTGGCGCTTCCCGCACCGTCGGCAGCGGTCCGCGCGATGCCGCTCGGACCAATAGAAATCATGTCTGCAAAGCAGAGGTTTCAGCGGCGACAGCACGACAATTCTCCCCGGACCCGCGACGAATCGCCGGATCGGAAAGGATTTGTCAACCATCGTTCGCTTGAGAGCCGCTCAGCCGCCCCCGAGTGTGACCGCCACGCGATAGGTGATCAGGGCCGCCAGATAGGCGAGGGCGAACATGTAGACGACCATCACCCACATCCACCTCCACGAGTTGGTCTCGCGCTTGACCACGCCGAGCGTGGCCACGCACTGGGGGGCGAAGATGTACCAGGCGAGGAAGGCCAGGCCCGTCGCCAGCGACCACTGCCCGGCCAGGGTCGTCGCCAGCACGGCGGTGGCGCTTTCGGGATCGGCCACGGCGTAGACGGTGCCGAGGGCGGCCACCGCCACCTCCCGCGCCGCCATGCCCGGGATCAGGGCGATGACCATCTGCCAGTTGAAACCGATGGGCGCGAAGATCGGCTCCAGCGCCTTCCCGATCATGCCGGCGAAACTGTAGTCGATGGCCGGCGCCGTAGCCCCCTCCGGCGGATACGGAAAGGTCGACAGGGCCCAGATCAGCACCATCAACGGCAGGATGATCCGTCCGGCCCGTTCGAGGAAGATCCGGGCCCGGAGCCAAAGATTGAAGGCCACGCTGCGCACATCCGGCGTCTTGTAGGCCGGCAGTTCCATCATGAAGGGCTCGACCGCCCCCCGCCAGAAGATGCGCCGGATCACGAACGACACTGCCAGGGCGCTGAGGATGCCCGTGGCGTACAGGCCGAACATCACCAGCCCCTGCATGTTGGCGAAGCCCCACACCGTCCGGTTCGGAATGAAGGCGGCGATGATCAGGGTGTAGACCGGTATCCGCGCCGAACAGGTCATCAGCGGCGCCACCATGATGGTGGTCAGACGATCCCGCTTCGAGTCGATGACCCGGGCGGCCATGATCCCCGGAATGGCGCAGGCGAAGCTGGACAGCAGGGGAATGAAGGCCCGGCCGTGCAGCCCTGCCCCGCCCATGATCCTGTCCATCAGGAAGGCGGCCCGGGCCATGTAGCCGAAGTCCTCGAGCACGATGATGAACAGGAAAAGGATCAGGATTTGCGGCAGGAACACCAGCACGCTGCCGACGCCGGAGATCAGGCCGTCGACGATCAGGCTCTGCCAGACGCCATCCGGAATAACGGTCGCCACCCAGGCGCCGAGCAGGCCCAGCGCGCCCTCGATGCCGTCCATCAGCGGCGTCGCCCAGGTGAAGACCGCCTGGAACATGACGAACAGCAGGGCCAGCAGAATGACCAGGCCGCCGACCGGATGCAGCAGCACCGAGTCGATCCGGCCCGTCAGAGTGTCCGGCCGCTCAGGCGGCTGGACGCAGGCCTTCATGATCCGCTCGGCCTCCCGCGCGGCGCCGCGCAGGGCCGCGGCGTCCGGCGGAACCCACGCCATCTCGGCGGTCGTCGACCATGTCCCCGCCGCGGCCTCGATCGCCGAGACCAGCTCCTCGATACCGCGCCGCCGGGTGGCGACGGTGGTGACGATCGGCAGGCCCAGCTCGGCCGACAGCCTGTCCAGATCTATCCGCAGGCCCTGGCGCTGGGCGATGTCGTACATGTTCAGGGCCAGCACCATCGGGCGGCCGACCGCCTTCAGTTCCAGCACCAGCCGCAGCACCAGCCTCAGGTTGGTCGCGTCGGCCACGCAGACGATGACATCCGGCGGGGTTTCGCCGGCCAACCGCCCCAGCACCGCGTCGCGGGTGACTTCCTCATCCGGGCTGCGGGCGCGCAGCGAATAGGTGCCGGGCAGATCGAGCACGGACAGCGTCCGTCCGTCGCCCCCGCGGATGAAGCCTTCCTTGCGCTCGACCGTCACGCCGGCGTAGTTCGCCACCTTCTGGTGCGCGCCGGTCAGGGCGTTGAACAGCGCCGTCTTGCCGCTGTTGGGATTGCCGACGAGCGCGACCCGCGCGCTCCGAACCGCCATGTCCATCAGGCCGGAACCCGCCCGGCGGAGACGGGCGCGGGGGCCAGGGCGGGCGCGCGCTCGACGCGGACCGTCAGTCCGGCGGCCTCGTGCCGGCGCAGGGCCACCCGCATGTCGTCGACCTTCATGGCGATCGGGTCACGGCCCAGAAGTCCCTCGTGCAGCAGTTCCACGCGTGCGCCCTCGACAAAACCCAGCTCCAGCAGCCGGCGCTCAAGCTCCAGCGCATGCTCATCGTGGTGGCAGTGGTCGCCGACCTGGACGATGACGCCGCGTTCGCCGCGGCGGGCCTGGCTGAGTCGAATGGTGTCGGACATGACGCTCACGCAGCGGCGCGACCGGTGCGCCTTTATGACAGTGATTATCAGGTGCGATAGCGGTCCGTCCACCCTGTCGAAGCGTCGCAGCCGTTGTCGCCAGCGTCTGGTGCGCTATCACTGCGCCACACCATGGAGGCCCCGATGAACCGTCCCGCCCTGATCGTCCTCGCCGGTCTGGCTCTCGCATCCTGCAGCCGGGAGGGAGAGGGCGAGGCCGCCGCATCCGCGCCGACGCGCCCGGCCCCCACGGCGGCGGAGAAGGCGGAGCTTCTGGCCACCCTGCCCGCACCCTACGACCAGGCCGATCTCGAGAACGGTCGCCGCGTCTTCGCCCGCTGCCGGTCATGCCACACCATCAGCGAGGGCGGGACGAACATGACCGGCCCCAACCTGTACGGCGTGTTCGGCCGCCCGGCCGGCGGTCATCCCGACTACAACTACTCAACCGCACTCAGACAGGCCGGCTTCGCCTGGGACGCCGCGCGGCTGGATGAGTGGCTCGAGAACCCCCGCACCTTCCTGAGGGGCACGAAGATGAGCTTCGCCGGCATCCCCGACGCCGAGGATCGCCGCGACGTCATCGCCTTCCTCAAGGTCGAGACCGGCTACGCCCCGCCGGCCCGGCCCTGAACTATTCGGCGGCGGCGGGGACGGCGTCGTTCGCCGTCGTCTCCTGCGCCTCCCACTCCTCGATCTTGCGGGCGGTGTACTCGGGCGACCGGGTGAAGCGCGCCAGCACGCCATAGATCACCGGCACCACAAACAGGGTCAGCAGGGTGGCGAACATGGCCCCGGCGAAGATGACCACGCCGATGGTCTGTCGGCTGCCCGCGCCCGCGCCCTGCCACAGCACCAGCGGCAAGGCCCCGAACGCCGTGGCGATCGAGGTCATGATGATCGGGCGCAGGCGCAGCGTCGACGCCTCCACGATGGCCTCGCGGATCGTCCGGCCCTGGTCGCGCAGCTGGTTGGCGAACTCGACGATCAGGATGCCGTTCTTGGCCGCCACGCCGATCAGGATGATCAGACCGATCTGGCTGTAGATATTGAGGCTTGAGCCGGCCATCACGAGGCCGAACAGCCCACCCGCCGCCGCCAGCGGCACCGTCAGCATGATCACGGCCGGCGTGATCCAGCTCTCGAACTGGGCCGCCAGCACGAGGAAGACCAGCAGGAGGGCCAGGCCAAAGGCCGCGGCGACCGCGCCGCCTGCCTCCTGCTGGTCCCGCGCCGCGCCGCCCCACTGGGTGGTGACCACCCCCTGCGGCTGCTCGTTCGCCACCCGGGTGAGGAATTGGGTCGCGTCAGCGATGGTGGTGCCGGGATTCAGGTCCGCGCTGAGCGAGATCGCCCGTTGGCGGTCGAGGCGCCGCCGGTCGGGCGTATCGCCGGAGGTCTGGGTCGTGACGACGGCTGACAACGGCACCAGTTGGCCGGCGCCGGTCTCGACGTACAGGGCCTCGAGGTCGCCGACGTTCCGGCGGTTGGCCCGTTCGGTCTGCAGGACGACATCGTATTCCTGCCCGCCGCGCAGATAGGTGGTCGCCCGACGTGACCCGAACATGGTCTCCAGCGTGCGGCCGATCGCCTGCGACGACACGCCCAGCGCCGCGGCCTTCTCCGGATCGACGTCGACAAGCAGGCGGGGCGCATTCGGCTCGTAGTTCAGCCGGGGACGCGAGAGGCCAGGATTCTCCAGCGAGGCCGCCAGAACTGGCTGCAGCCAGTTGTAGATGTCCTCGTACTCGGCCCCGGTGACCACCATCTCGACCGAGTTGGAGTTACCGCCGCCGCGCTGGAAGGCGCCGGGCACGGAGGCGTTGACCTGGGCGTCGGTCTGGCCGCGCAGCTTGCCATTCAGGTCCTGGGCGATCTCGTCGGCCGAGCGGTTGCGTTCCGACCAGTCCTTCAGGGTCAGGACGGCGTTACCCGAGTTGAAGCTGCCGCCGCCGAAACCGGGCGCGGAGATCAGATAGCTGTCGACCTCGCCTCCCTGCCGATACTCTTCGAGGATCGGCTCCAGCCCGAGCATGATGCGCCGCGTATAGTCGAAGCCGGCGCCCTCGGGCCCCTGCACCCGGACGGTCACGCGGCCCCGATCCTCGTCCGGAACCAGCTCATTGGGGAGGGTGAAGAACATGGCCGCCGCACCGCCGGCCACGAACAGGATCAGGGCGGCGACGCCCACCACGGCGCTGCGGCGGCCAAGCAGGGCCTCGAGCGAGTGCCGATACGAGTTCTTCAGCGCTTCCATGGCGCGATCCACGCGCTGCGCCAGCCAGCCGCTGCCCGCGGCCGGCCGTAGGATTTTCGACGCCAGCATGGGCGACAAACTCAGCGCGAGGAAGGCGGAGAAGGCCACGGCCGCGGCGATCGCCGCCGCCAGTTCCACGAACAGCCGGCCGACGTATCCGGGCAGGAACAGCAGCGGCGCGAACACGGCCAGCAGCACCACTGTCGTGGCCACCACGGCGAAGAACACCTGCCGTGCGCCCCGCTCAGCGGCGACCAGCGGCGGTTCGCCGTGGTCGAGCCGGCGCTGGATGTTCTCGGTCACCACGATGGCGTCGTCGACGACCAGGCCGATGGCCAGCACCAGGGCCAGCAAGGTCAGCAGGTTCAGGGAGAAGCCGAGCGGCGCCAGCACGATGAAGGTCGACAACAGGCAGATCGGGGCCACGATCGACGGAATGAACGCCGCCCGCAGCGTGCCCAGGAAGATGAAATTGACCAGCGCCACCAGCACCAGCGAGATGCCGATCGTAATCCAGACCTCGTCGATGGCGTGCGCGGTGAAGACGGAGTTGTCCGACCCCACGACCAGCTCCACGCCCGGCGGCAGGCTGGGCCGGATGCTCTCCAGCATCTCGGTGACGCCGTCGGAGATGGCCAGGTCGTTCGACTGGGCCTGGCGGGTGATGGCGAGGCCGATCTGGTCCAGGCCGTTGCCGCGGAACAGCCGGCGATCCTCCTGCGGCGCCTCCTCGACCCGGGCGATGTCGCCCAGCCGGGTGACGTAGCTGGCCGCGCCCTGGATGGCCCCGGTCGCGCCGCTCGGCAGCGCCGTGGCGCTTGAGGACTGACCGCCGCCCGTCGTCGCCGACGCCGAGCCGCCCGTGCCGATGGGCAGCTGCCGAAAGTCCTCGGCCCGCGCATAGGTGCGCGCCACCCGGACCGTATAATCCTTCTGTCCGGACTCCAGCGTGCCCGCCGGGAGTTCGACGTTCTGGCTGGTCAGGGCGCTTTCGACGTCGCTGACGGTCAGGCCGCGCGCGGCGAGCGCCGCCGGGTCGAGCCAGATCCGCATCGAGTAGCGCTGCTCGCCATAGATCTGGACCTGGGCCACGCCCGGCACCGTGGCCAGCCGGTCGATCAGGTACCGGTCGGCATAGTCGGTCAGCGCCAGGCGATCCATCGAGCTGGAGCGCAGGAACAGGATCATGATCGGCTGGCTGTCGGTGTCGGCCTTGGCGACCGTCGGCGGATCGGCCTGCTGCGGCAGGCGGCCGAGCACCCGGGAGACACGGTCGCGCACGTCGTTGGCGGCGGCGTCGATATCGCGGTCGAGCGAGAATTCGATCGAGACGTTGGAGCGTCCATCGCGGCTGGTGGAGTTGATCCGCTCGACGCCCTGGATGCCGGCGATCTGCTGCTCGATCGGCTCGGTGATCCGGCTCTCGATGACCTCGGCCGATGCGCCGGCGTAGGAGGTGCTTATCGACACGATCGGCGGGTCGACGTCGGGCAGCTCCCGGACCGGCAGGAAGAAGAAGGCCGCCGCGCCGATGACGCACAGCACGATCGCGGCGACCGCCGCGAAGACGGGGCGTCGAACCGCGACGTCCGACAACATCATGACCGCGCGCCCTTGACCGGCGCCGTCGGACGAGCGCCGGCGACGCGCACCGGCGCCCCGGGCTGGATGCGGTTGAGACCGGACCCGACCACGCGTTCGCCCGCCTCGAGGCCTGACAGGATTTCGACGAAGCCGCCCTCGACGGCGCCGGTCTCGACTTCGACGCGCTGGGCCGTCGAGCCCCGCTCGCCCCGAGCGATCCGGTAGACGAAGGCGCCGTCGCCCTCATACTGAACCGCGGCTTCCGGCACCGCCGGCGCCGTGCGCACGCCCTGCTGCACCGCGACCCGGACCAGCATGCCGGGGCGGATGCGGCCTCCGGGATTCGCGATCTCGGCCCTTGCGGTGGCGGAACGGGTCTGCTCGTTCACCCGGGTGTCGATCAGGGCGATCCGGCCGCCGAACCCCTGACCCTCGAACGCGTCGGCCGTGGCGACGATAGGCGTGCCCTGGCGCAGCATGCCGAGGTAGCGTTCCGGCACCGGGAAATCGACGCGGATCACATCGATGTCGTCGAGGGTGGTGATGACGGCGCCCGGATTGACCAAGGTGCCCGCGGTGACCGTGCTCAGCCCGAGAACGCCGGCGAAGGGTGCGCGGATGATCCTGTCGCCCCGCCGGGCCTGCGCCGCCGTGAGGGATGCGCGGGCGGTCTGCAGCTCGGCCAGATATTGCTCGGCGGTGGCCCGGGGCGCGATCCCGCGGTCGGCCAGATCCTTGTAGCGGTCGTACTGACGCTGGGCCTGGTCGACCCGCGCCCGCGCCTCGATGATCCCCGCGTCCTCCTCGCGCGCCTGCAGTTCCACCAGCGGGGCGCCCGCGGCGACGCGCTGGCCGTCCGTGAACAGGACCCGGGTGATCAGTTCGCTGGTCGAGGAGGTGATATTGACCGAGCGCCGGCCCCGCGCCACGCCCAGAACCCGGATCTCGTCGCTGAACTGGCGCGGCGTGGCGACCGCCTCGGACACGGTCTGGCCGCGGCCTCCGCCCGGCCCGCCTCGTCCGCCCGGACCACCGCCCTTCTCTTCACCGGCGAAGGCGATGCGCAGGATCACCGCCACGACCATCAGGCCGAGCAGGACGGCGGCGGCGGCGAGGAAGAAATGGCGTTTGATCACGCGGCGCAGGCTCCGGGCGAGGGACGAGCCGACTTAGCGGCTCCCGCCGTCGACGCAACTAGAGTCTCTGCAACGTCCGGTGTTTCGAAATCCGTCGCCGATGCGTGCAGCGAAGAGCTGGTTTTTCGGGGCGGCCTAGAACCGCCGCCACAGACCGAGGACGACGCCGCCGGATCGTGGCGTTTCACGGCCGAGGATCGCCTGCCGCCAACCGGCCTGGACGCTCCAGTCTCCGAAATTGCGGACCACGGAGGTCTCAAGGGACAGCCAGCGGGGCCCGTCCTCATCCGCCAGCCCGCCAAAGGCCTGATTCAGCACCAGCCAGTCATCTCCGAGGTGAACGCCGTGGGTGAAGTCGATCCGGACCTCGTCCGGCAAGCCCTGTCGCATGCGCCGCGCCGCCTGGAGTTCAACGAACGACCGCCGCCGGCCCTCGATCGTCCCGTCGGTGTAGCTGTGGCCGACCGAGGCGCGCACCTCCCAGTCCTGATCCCCCTCGCCGGGCGGGGCGTAGCCGGCGTTCCGCCCCTCGCCCCCGTCGGCGTAGCCCGCATACACGCTGATCGCCGTCCGTTCGTTCCGCCACGCCTGCCATGTAACGCCGACCTCGATCGGGCCGCGGCCCTCGAAGTCGACAAAGGCATCCTCACCCGACTGCCAGTCGCCCTTGAACTGCAGCGTCAGCCGGTCGGTCAGGCCGTACTCGGCGAAAACGCCCAGCGACGTGTCGCGCCGTTCGGCCGGCAGATCGGCGAGCGCGCCGTCGGGATCGAATCCCCGGTCGGCGCGCATGCCCTCGAATTTGACGATGACCTGGGCCTTCCCCTTCGGCTGGCTCCAGGCCCCGGCGGCTGCGGGGGTGGCGAGGGCCGCAACCGTCAGTCCGATCAGCAGCCCCCCCGCGCGGTTCACACGTCGTAGCCCGGCGACCTTCGATCCAGCATTCGCAGCGCCCCCGGCCAGGCCAGCGCCGCGACGAAGCCGATCCCCTTGCCCTGCTCGCGGGTCTCGGCCTGCGCCGCCTCGGGGGCCATCAGCACATGTTCGCGTCCGCCGGAGAGCGCCGCCACCTGCTGGGCGCAGGCGCGTTCGAGGAAGAACATGCCGATCCAAGCCTGGGCCGCCGTCTGCCCTACGGCGAGCGTGCCGTGGTTGCGCAGCAGCATCAGCGGCTTGTCCCCCAGGTCCGCCACCAGCCGCTCACGCTCGTCATGGTTCAGCGCCAGCCCCTCGTAGCCGTGATAGGCGACCTGGTGCTGCAGCAGGCAGGCGTTCTGACCCAGCGGCAGCAGTCCCTCCTGCTGCGCCGCGACGCCGACGCCGGCGACGGTGTGCAGATGGATCACGAAATGGCCGTCCTCGCGCGCGGCGTGGATCGCGGAATGGATGGTGAAGCCGGCCGGATTGATGAAGCTGGTGGTCTCCTGGACGATGTTCCCGTCCAGATCGACCTTGACCAGGCACGACGCCGTCATCTCCTCGAAATACCAGCCGTACGGGTTGATGAGGAAATGCTTCTCGGGCCCCGGCACGCGGGCCGAGATGTGGGTGAAGATCATGTCGTCCCAGCCGTGGAGCGCCACCAGGCGATAGAGCGCGGCCAGCTCCACGCGCGTGTTCCACTCCGCTTCCGAGACGCGGGATTTCAGCGAGGCGATCGCTCCGTCGGCCATGGTCCGGCTCCTCGGGGTTGTGTGCGGCGGCGCACGCTCGCGCCGGGCGCGGCCGACGTCAAGATTCAGCTTCCGTTAACCCTGCTTTAGCGCCCCGCCGCTACGCTTGCCCGAGCCGAATCGTCGGCGCGCCGGAGACGCCCTTGACCGTCGCTCAGTTCCGCTCCCCTTCGATGGCTTCGCCCCCGGCCTATCCGGACCTGCTGGCCCTCGCCCGCAACCCCAGCGCGGATGCGCGGGAACGGCTGCTGCTCGGCGTGGTGGCGCTCTGCGACGCCCGTCCTCCGACGGGCGAACTGTCGCCGGTTCTGGGCGAAATCTTCCTGACCCTGGCGCGGCGGGCGGAGCGCGACGTGCGCAAAATCCTGTCGGAGCGCCTGGCGGACGCCGACTGGGCGCCGCCCGCGCTGATCAACGTCCTCGCCCTGGACGAGATCGAGATCGCCCGTCCCATCCTGGCGGCCAGCCCCATCCTGCAGGACGACGATCTCCTGCGCATCCTCGTCGAGGCGACGCTTGAGCATCAGATCGAGATCGCCCGCAGGCCGTACCTTGGCGGTCGTGTGGCGGACGCCATCATCGAACGCGGTGATCCCGCCACCCTGACCGCGCTGGCCTTCAACCGCACGGCCGAGATCAGCCTCGAGGGCATCCGCAGACTTGTTGAACAATCCCGCCGCGTGGCGGCCCTGCGCGGTCCGTTGACGCGCCACCCGCGGCTCACGACGCAATTGGCCGAGCAGATGTACGAGTGGGTCGGCGTCGCCCTGCGGCAGTCCATCTGCGCCCGGTTCCAGGTGGACGACCGGAAACTCGCGCCATTGGTCGAGCAGGCGGTTCATGACGCCCGCTCCCAGTGCGCGCCCGCTACGCCGGCCAATGACCCGGACAGGGACGAGATGGAACGCCGGCTCGTCGCCAAGCTGCAGGCGGCCGGACAGTTGCGGGCCGGTTATCTGATCCGGTCGGTGCGCGAGCGGCGTCTGGGACTGTTCGTTCACGCCCTTTCCACGCTCGGCGGCTTCACGGTGGCCGAAGTTCGGGAGGCGATGTCGGCGAGAAGCCCGGAGGCGCTGTACTACGCCTGCGCGTCGGTCGGTGTGGATCGCGCGGTCTACCCCGCCTTGCTGGTCGAAATCCGGCTGCTCAACGATGGTCTCCCCGGCGACGCCGGCGAGCGGGTCTGGCTGCGCGGAGCTCTTTCTCCGACGTCGGCGGCGCGATCCTTCCGCGCGCTGATCAAGGGCGAAGCAGCGGCCGTTTGACTTCGTTTGCACGCTCGGCTTGCGTAGGCGCGTGACCCAGCCCGACCTCCGCATCGCCTTCGCCGCCTCGGACCGTCCGGAGGCCCTGGCGGCCCGCGACCGGCTGATGCAGCTGTACGGATCGGCCGATCCCGCGTCCGCAGACGTCATAGTCGCCCTCGGCGGCGACGGTTTCATGCTGGAGACCCTGCATGCGAACCTGCAGCGGCGCACGCCGGTCTTCGGCATGAACCGCGGCTCCGTCGGGTTTCTGATGAACGATTACAATGAAGAGGGCCTGCCCGAGCGCCTCGCGACCGCCGGCCGGGCCGTCATCCATCCGCTGCAGATGGAGGCGTGGACGCGATCCGGCGAGGCGCAGAAGGGCCTGGCCATCAACGAGGTGTCCCTGCTCCGCCAGACCCGGCAGAGCGCCAAGCTGCGCATCACCGTCGACGATCGCGTTCGTCTGGAAGAGCTGTCCTGCGACGGATGTCTGGTCGCCACGGCCGCCGGGTCCACAGCCTACAATCTGTCGGCCCACGGACCGATCATCCCGATCGACGCCCGGGTCCTGGCGCTGACGCCGATCAGCGCGTTCCGCCCGCGACGCTGGCGCGGCGCCCTGCTGCCCCACACGGCGAAAGTCCGCTTCGAGGTGCTGGAGCCCGACAAGCGGCCGGTCAGCGCCACGGCCGACAGCTTCGAGGTGCGGGAGGTGACGCGGGTCGAGGTCCGCGAGCGCCGCGACATCGCCCTGACCATGCTGTTCGACGCCGGCCGCTCATTTGAGGAGCGGGTCCTCGCGGAGCAGTTCGCCTCCTGAGGACGTGCACCGGTTCTTAAGTGTGTCCCGTCACCATGGGGGCGGTTCGTCTTCAGGAGCTCGCCCGTGAGCAATTCCGCCCAGGTCATCCGTCCGCCCAATACGCTGCGCCTCAAGGTCGGCGGAGCATTCGGCGGTATCGACGCGAGCGCCATCGCCAAGGCCGAAGAGGCTCTGAAGGCGATGTCCTCCCAGTTCGGCCAATGGCTCCAGGACGAGATCGTCAAGCTGGACAAGGCGCAGGCTGACATCCGCACCCAGGGCTATGACGCCCAGACGGCGGAGACGCTGTATTTCCGGGCCCATGACCTGAAGGGGCTTGGCGCCACCTATCAGTATCCGCTGGTGACCCGGCTGGCCGCCTCCCTGTGCAAGATGATGGATGATCCCACCAAGCGGATGGCGGCGCCGCGCGCGCTGATCGACGCCCACGTCGACGCCATCAAGGCCGTGGTCCGCGACCAGATCCAGACCGACGACCATCCGATCGGCCGGGCCCTGGCCGAAAGCCTCGAAGCAGGCGTGGCCGACCACCTGGGCTGAACCACCGCTGATCTGTCACCAAGCGCCCGCCCACCGGCGGGCGTTTGCAATTGGATCAGGCCGCGGCGCCGATCGCCGTGCGGACGGGCGCGGGCTCCTGGTCGAGCCGCTCCATCAGATAGGCGAGATCCTCCCGCGGCGCGTTCGGACGCTGGGTCAGGAAACGCTGCAGCATCTGCTGGCGGAACTGGTCGCCGGCGGTGTCCACGCCCTCCGCCTGGAGCGCGCGCCAGGTGTCCACGCCAGCCCTGAACGCCTGGAACAGACGGGGCGGCAGACCGGCCCGGTCGTAGATCGCCTTCAGACCCAGGGGCCCCGCATCGTGGATCATAAGCCAGGCCCGCGGGTGGGGCGTGCCGGCCAGTTCTGCCAGACCATGCTCGAACAACCCCATCTGCCCGCGCGCGAGGGCCCGCAGCAACAGCGAACCGGTCAGGGCCCGCCGGGCGTTGAGGCCGGCGGTGAAGGTCGCGAGGTCGGCGTGGTTCGACGCCTGATCGACCAGATCGACTGTCGCGCGTTCCCGGGCGAAAGCGGCCAGCCGAATGGCCGTCTCGGGCGCCACGGCATGGCGCGTGACGAGATGCTCCCGCACGGCCTCGGAGGCGAGCTCGACCAGCCGCTCCGTCACCGAAAGCGGCAGGACCTGCCGGTAGGCGATGGCGGCGACGACCTCGGGCGAGGCGCCGAACCGGTCGACGCAGCGGCCCAGCGCCGCCTCGGCGATGTCGGCGTTGTCGTTGGCGGCCAGAGTCCTGACGGCCTGCTCGCACCCGGTCTCAGCGATGGCGGCGGCCACGTCCCGCCCGACCACCGGCCGCCCGGCGACGGCAACCTGACGCAGCGCCGATCCAGCCTGCACGATCTCGATCAGATCCTCGTCGGTGAACGCCGGCGAGAAGTTGATCAGCGGCAGGGCGACGCTGTCCACGTCGGCGGCCAGGCGACGGGCCACGTCGCGGGGGATCAGGTCCGACGACTTCAGCGTGACGGCCATGGCGCGCCGCACCAGTTCGGCCGCGTCGTGGGCGAGCATGCGCAGAATCTTCTGCGCCGCCTCGCGTTCTTCCCCGGCCAGTTCCGCCTTTTCCATATTGCGGCACAGCTTGTGGGCGGCCGCGGCTCGCTCGTCCTCGTCCGTGGCCTTGATCAGGCGGCGGATGTCGGTCTCGGTCAGGCGGGCGCGGTAGGCGGTCATGGTCGGGCGCTCTGGGGTCAGGCTTTGCCGGTCAGCATTGACCGGTCATCCCTAACGGGCCGTTTACCATCGCCGGATTCGCGCTCAGACGCTCGAACTGCCTTCAGGCGCGAACGCCCCGCCGAAGCCACCGCCCTTGCCGCCGCCGTCCTGACCCAGCAGCAGGGCGAGCAGGCTCTGGTCCTGCTTCAGCCGATCGAGCCGGGCGGCGAGCATCTGGTCGCGTTCGGACAGGGTGGGAGCCGCCGGAACCGAAGCGGCCGAGGCCGCTGGAGCGCCCTCCCCCGCGGTCCGCTGCAGATTGGCGTGGACCTCGGCGACGGTGGCTGGCCGGCCGTCCCGGTAGAAGATGGAACGGTTGGCCGAGGCCGCCTCCGGAAAGATCGAGGCCGCGCTCATCGCCGGCCGCCGCTCCATCGCCTCCATCAACTGGGCGGCTCCTGCGGGTCCGAGAAAATGCGCGGCGTAGAGATCCCCGGCGCCCGGCTCGCGTCCGGTCCGGCCGCGCAGATAGGCGGCGTTGGAAGCGGTCAGCTCGGCCGCCATGGTCGAAGCCGCTTGCGGGTCGAACCGCAGGTCCAGAACCACATTGCGCGCCGAGCCGTCCACGCGCCATCGACCGTCGGAACCGCGGTGGATCAGATCGGCGTACTGGCCGTAGCCGTGTTTGGCGCCATGAGCCTTCACCGTGCCAAGCCAGGTCTGCTCGATGAACTGGAAGAGCCCGGCCGCCGAGGACGTACGCGCCCGCGCCGACGGGTTCATGGCGCTCTCGCGCCGCGCCGTCTTGATCAGAAAGTCCGCGTCCACGCCGGTGGCGTTCGAGGCGCGCCGGATGGCCGCCTCGACTCCGCCAGAGGATGGAATCGCTCCGATGCTCATGCCTTCGAGGCTGCGGGTTCGTGGTTAATCAAATCCTAACACGACGGCCGTCGTCCACAGGGCCTTAACCTTTGCCGCGGGGCTCCCGCTCCGTGTCGGTTTCATGGCGACGCTCGCCCAAAACTTGCCCCAAGGGAAGCGCTCAACTTGGCCGTGGGACGCTGCGGGGGCGGCGAACGACAGGGATGGACGGCCATGATGATCAGAACCGCGGGCGACCCCGGACTGGTGAGCCCCTTCGACTACAACGAGCGCAAGACGCCGCGCTTCACCCGCACCACCTGGATGGCGGTGGCCGTCGTCGCCGCCGGACACATCGGCCTTGGCGCCGTCATGTATTACCAGCGGTTCGAGATGCCGCTGCCCGCCGAGGCCGACCCGGCCCCGTTCGACATTGAGATGTTGCGGCCCAAGCCCAGGCCGCCCTTGCCGGTGACGACGACCCCGCCGGCGCAGGCGCCGAACACGGACTTCAACGATCCGCCGGCCGAACCGCTGACGACCGAGACGGTCGCCGCCGCCGACGGCGAGGCTGCGTCCGAAAGCACGACCATCTCTCTCGGCGAGACGTCCACGGACCCGGTGGACAACGGCGCGGCGGCAGAGCCCGTTCATCAGCCTCCGGCGATCATCACCAATCCGCGCTGGGAACGGCAGCCGTCGGCGGAACAGCTGATGCGGGCCTATCCCGACCGGGCCCTGGAGCGGGGGGTCGGCGGACTGGCGACGCTGAACTGCCTGGTCCAGCCTGACGGCCGCGTCGCCGATTGCCGGCTGACCACCGAGACCCCGGGAAACTACGGGTTCGGCCGGGCGGCGGAAGGGCTGACGCGCCATTTCAAGATCGCGCCTCGCACGGTCAACGGGGCGGCCGAGGGATCGCGGGTCAACATCGCCATCCGCTTCAATCCGCCGCCGGCGGACTGATCAGGCGAACCTGAGTGGATCGAGGGCGGCGGCGTCCGGCCCGGGCGCCCGGCCCTCGATCCCGTCGGCCACGATCGCGGCGACCAGCGGTCCCAGCAGCCAGCCGTTGCGGAACGGCGCGAGCGCCAGGTGCAGGCCCGGCTCATCGGCGGGACCGGCCAACGGCAGGCCGTCTGCGGTCGCGCCCCGGATTCCCACCCGCGGCGGACCAGCCTCGCCGGCGGCGCCGAGCAGGGCGAGACCGGCGGCCACGCGCCGGGACGCCTCCTCGAGGTCCGGATCGAGATCCCGGCGCCCCCGCTCCATCGTGGCGCCGATGATGACGCCTCCGGCGGCCGGAACGATGTAAAGATCCGGCGTGCGCAGGGTGCGCGGGGGCGGCGGGGCGGCAACCGGGCTCAACTGGCCGCGGAAGGGTTCGATCGCGGCCGCGGCGGCGGCGGCGCGCGCAGGCAGGCCGGGGATCGGGGCGGCGACGCCGGTAGCGAGCACCACCGACGGCGCGAACCAGGTGCGGCCGTCATCGGCCTCGACCCGCCAACGCCGCGCCTCGGCGGACAGGCGCGCCACGCGCGAGCGAATGACGGCGACGCCCGGCGCCCGCGCCAGCGCGGTCATGGCGGCCGGAACGTCGACCCGCCAGTCCTCGGCGGAGGTCAGGCCGGTGCGGGTCGGGCGGGCGGCGAAGCCCATGGCGGTCAGACGGGCGACGGCTGCGGGACCGTCCGGCCCGCGCCAGTCGACGCCGTCCCGGTGCAGGGCCAGGCCGAAGGTGCGGGCGAACTCGGGCCACAGGTCCCGGGAGCGTTTCAGCAGCCCGGCGCGTTCCGGGGTCGCCTCGTCGGACAGGCATTCCAGCGCCGGGGCCAGCATGCCGGCGGCGACCGAGGAGGCGTTGGCGCCGCCGGGGTCGATCACGGTCACCGCGTGGCCGCGGCCCGCCAGTTCGGCGGCGGTGCACAGGCCGAGCACGCCGGCGCCGATGACGATCACATCCGGGGAAGAAGTCACGGGCGATCAGATCGACCGCCCGGGACTGTTTTGCAAGCGCGCTGTCGCTACTCCGCGGCGATGGCGGCGGCGCGGGTCTCTTCGATCCGGGCCGTGAGGGCGGCGTGCTGGTCCCACAGGGGCTGGGGCAGACGGTCGCCGAACATCCGGTAGAAGTCCGGGATCAGCGCCGCCTCCTCGGCCCAGACGTCGGCGTCGACATCGAGCAGGATGGACAGATCGGCCTCGGACAGGTTGAGGCCCGACAGGTCGAGCGACTCCGGCGTCGGCACGCGGCCGACGGGCGTGTCGATCGCCCCGGCCTCGCCGTCGAGACGTTCGGCGATCCACTTGAGGACGCGGGCGTTGTCGCCGAAGCCCGGCCAGACGAACTTGCCGTCCTCGTTCTTGCGGAACCAGTTGACGAAGTAGAGGCGCGGCAGCTTCGCGGCCTCGGTGCGGTCCTTCATCGACAGCCAGTGGGCGAAGTAGTCGCCCATGTTGTAGCCGCAGAAGGGCAGCATGGCGAAGGGATCGCGGCGCAGTTCGCCGACCTTGTTCTCGGCGGCGGCGGTGCCTTCCGAAGCGACCGACGAGCCCATGAAGACGCCGTGGTCCCAGTCGAAGGCTTCCGTCACCAGCGGCACGGCCGAGGCACGACGGCCGCCGAACAGGATGGCGTCGATCGGCACGCCCTTGGGGTCTTCCCATTCGGGCGCGATGGCCGGGCACTGGCCGGCGGGGGCGGCGAAGCGGGCGTTCGGATGGGCGGCGGGCTCGCCCGAGGCCGGGTCGTGCGGCTGGCCCTTCCAGTTGGTCAGGCCCTCGGGCGCCTCCTTGCTCAGGCCCTCCCACCAGACGTCGCCGTCGGCGGTCAGGGCGGTGTTGGTGAAGACGGTGTTGGAGGCGAGGGTGGCGAGGGCGTTGCCGTTGGTGTTGCGGCTGGTGCCCGGGGCGACGCCGAAGAAGCCGGCTTCCGGGTTGACGGCGTAGAGGCGGCCGTCGTCGCCGATGCGCATCCAGGCGATGTCGTCGCCGATGGTCTCGGCCTTCCAGCCCGGCAGCGTCGGCTGGAGCATGGCGAGGTTGGTCTTGCCGCAGGCCGACGGGAAGGCGGCGGCGACGTATTTGGCGCGGCCCTTGGGATCGGTCAGCTTGAGGATCAGCATGTGCTCGGCCAGCCAGCCTTCGTCGCGGGCCATGACCGAGGCGATGCGCAGGGCGTAGCATTTCTTGCCCAGCAGGGCGTTGCCGCCGTAGCCCGAGCCGTAGGACCAGATCTCGCGGGTCTCGGGGAAGTGGACGATCCACTTCTCGTCGTTGCAGGGCCACGGCACGTCGGCCTG
>NZ_DASWTO010000091.1:0-4649 GCF_036402095.1 Brevundimonas sp.
GGCGGCGGCGAGGGTGTCCATGCCGACCGGGCCGCCGCCGTAGTTCTCGATCAGGGCCTTGAGGAAGCGGCGGTCGTTGGCGTCGAGCCCGGCCTCGTCGATCTCCAGCCGGGCGAGGGCGCGGGCGGCGGCGAGGCGGTCGATGGAGGTCGCGCCCTCCGCGCTGGCGAAATCGCGCACCCGGCGCAGCAGGCGGCCGGCCACGCGCGGCGTGCCGCGCGAACGGGAGGCGATCTCGCGGGCCCCGTCCTCGGCGATGGGGGCGCCCATCTTGCGGGCCGCGCCCATGATCACCTTCACCAGCTCGTCGGGGGTGTAGAATTCGAGCCTGAGCGGGATGCCGAAGCGGTCGCGCAGGGGCGTGGCCAGCAGGCCGGCGCGGGTGGTGGCGCCGACGAGGGTGAAGGGGGCCAGGTCGATACGCACCGACCGCGCCGAGGGACCCTCGCCGATGATCAGGTCGAGGACGTGGTCCTCCATGGCCGGATAGAGGATCTCCTCGACCGCGGGGGCGAGGCGGTGGATCTCGTCGATGAACAGCACGTCGCGCGGTTCGAGATTGGTCAGGATGGCGGCGAGGTCGCCGGCCTTGGCGAGGATCGGGCCGGAGGTGGCGCGGAAGCCGACGCCCAGCTCGCGCGAGACGATCTGGGCCAGGGTGGTCTTGCCGAGCCCGGGCGGGCCGAACAGCAGGACGTGGTCGAGCGCCTCGTTGCGCCCGCGGGCGGCCTCGATGAAGACCTTGAGATTGCCCTTGGCCTGCTCCTGACCGACGAATTCGGACAGGGTCTGGGGGCGCAGGGCGCGGTCGTAGGTTTCGCCGGGGGCGGGGTCCGGGGAGACGATGCGGTCATCGGTCATCGGGCCACCCTCTCCCCACGACCGTCATCCTCGGGCTTGACCCGAGGATCAGAGGCAAAGCGGGGCTGTGCGGTGAAGACGGACCTCCGTCCTGGCCCAGACGCCCGCCGACGCAGCACCGGATGGTCTGATCCTCGGGTCAAGCCCGAGGATGACGGCGAGAAGAGGGGGCTCACCGTCCCAGCTCCTGCAGGGCGGCGCGGATCACCGCGGACAGGTCGGCGTCGTCGCCGAGGCGGATCAGGGCCTGGTCGACGGCGCGGCGGGCGTTGACCTCCGCCACGCCGAGGCCGAGCAGGGCCGAGACGGCCTCGCCGGTGACGCTGGGCGGCGGCGGCGCGGCGGCCTCGCCGTGAACGCCCGGGGCGGAGGGGGTGAAGGACACGTCGCCCAGCGGTTTGCCCTTCAGTTCGGTGACGATGCGCAGGGCCAGTTTGGGGCCGACGCCGTTGGCGCGGGCCACCGCGGCCTTGTCCTCGCGAGCCACGGCGGCGGCGAGGTCGGCGGGCGGCAGGACGTCGAGCACGGACAGGGCCGCCTTGGGGCCGACGCCCTGAATGTCGGTCAGGGTGCGGAAGGCGCGCCGCTCGTCGCGGGACAGGAAGCCGTACAGGCGCGGCCCGCTCTCGGCGTTCCAGGTCGAGTCGATCTGCAGGGTCGCCTCGTCGCCGGGCGCCGGCAGGCGCTGCAAGGTGCGGGCGCCGCAGAAGACGACATAGCCGACGCCGGCGCAGTCGATCAGGCAGTGGTCGGGCTCGATCTCGGCCAGCACCCCTCTGAGCCGGCCGATCACGCCGCGCCCGCCAGCAGGGCCCGCTTGCGCAGTTGGGCGTGGGTGATGGCGACGGCGAGGGCGTCGGCGGCGTCCGCCTTCACATCACCCGCCGAGGGCAGAAGGCGTTTGACCATGAAGGCGATCTGGGTCTTGTCGGCGTGGCCGGCCCCGACCACGGCCTTCTTGATGAGATTGGGCGAATATTCCGCGACGCTGAGGCCGCAGCGGGCCGGGGCCAGCATGACGGCGGCGCGGGCGTGGCCGAGCTTGAGCGTCGAGGCCGGATTCATGTTGACGAAGACCTCCTCGATCGCCGCCTCGTCGCAGCTGTAGGCGGCGCAGATCGCGCCGATCCCCTCGAGCAGGCACAGCAGCCGCTCGCTGAAGGGCGCGCCTTCCGGCGGGGCCACGACGCCATGGGCGATCCAGCGCAGACGCGAGCCCTCGGCCGCCACCACGCCCCATCCGGTGCGCCGCAGACCGGGGTCGAGTCCGAGAATTCGAGTCGCTTCGTTCGCCATCCGTTCCAGTCATGCCGCAAAGAGGGTTAGCGGACAATGACCGGCGTGCGTGCGACCCTATTCGGTGGTCTTGCCGTCGAAATGCTCTTCGGAGGCGTCGGCCTCGGCCTTCGTCCCGTGGACCACGCCGTCGCGGTGCTCGGGCGGGCCGTAGAGGGTGTAGAGCGCCAGCGGCGCATCGCCGGTGTTGATCACATTGTGCCGCGCGCCGGCGGGCACGATGACGGCGTCGTCGTCCTTGATCGCGGTGGCCTTGCCGTCGATCCGCACCTCGCCTGAGCCGCTCTCGATGCGGAAGAACTGGTCGTGGTCCTCGTGGACCTCCTCACCGATCTCCTCGCCCGGCTGGAGGGTCATCAGCACCAGCTGGAGGTATTTCCCGGTGTAGAGGACGCGGCGGAAGTCCGTATTGTTGACCGTCAGGTCTTCGATGTCAGCGACAAAGCCTTGCATGGCGATCTTTCCTTCGGCGGGGAGAGCCGCACATCGGGATGGGAAGGCGGCGGTTCAAGCGCCCGCCGCGGTCTATTCGTCGCGGGGCAGCACCGAGAAGCCGGCCAGACCTTCGCGCCCGCATAGCTCGGCCACCAGGGCGTCGACATCGACCGGCATCGGCCCCTTCACCTTCAGCAGATGTTCGTGGATCAGGCAGTCGGGGCTCATCACATGGCCGATGCGCACGGCCCTGAGGCCGCGGGCCCGCAGCATCTCGCGCAGCGCCGCCTCGCTGGGCGCAGCCCCCTGCTTCCAGCGCAGCGTCACGTCCATGACCCCGACGTGGGGCAGTTTGGCGTCGAGCAGACGCAGCACGGCGAGGACGGCCAGGGTCGCGCCGGAGCCGATCAGGGCCAGCTCCAGCATGCCGACGCCGAACAGCACGCCGATGGCCGAGGTCACCCAGAGCGACGCGGCCGTGGTCAGGCCGTGCACCGAAAAGCCCTCGCGGAAGATGACCCCGGCGCACAGGAAGCCGATGCCGGTGAGCAGGCCGTGCGACATCCGCGTCGGATCGATGACCACCGTCTGGCCCGGCAGGGCGAGGAACTCCCAGGTGGCCTGGTGCATGGCCGCCAGCATCAGCAGACAACTGGTCAGGCAGACGAGAATGTGGGTCCGGAACCCGGCCGGATGCCCGTGGTAGGTCCGCTCGACCCCGATCAGCCCCCCCGCCGTCATGGCCGCGGCGACCGGCCAGACCAGATCCCAATCTATCAAGATTCACTCCGCAAACTGACGAATCTCCAGCCTAGGCCCGCGAAGATGGCGGGATCAAGCCGCCGTCAGTCGTCGCGCGGGTCGAAGCGGTAGCCGGTGACGCCCTCGACGCCCCTCAGCCGGGCGGCGAGGGCCTTCAGCGCGGCGGCCCCGGCGACCTTGAGCCGGAAGGTCCGGCGCACCCGCTCGCCGTTGTCGATCAGTTCGAACCGGTCGCAGCGCCGGTCGGCGTCCAGCGCCGTCAGCGCGGCCTCGACCGCGTCCTCTGCGTCCGCCGCGTCGCGCCGCCAGACGATCTCGGCGTCGACCACCGACTTCTGCGGCAGCCGCTGGCTGACCAGCCGCAGGATCACCAGGGCCGTGACCGTCAGCACCGTCCCCGCGGCTGCGAGCGCGAACAGGCCCGCGCCGAACAGCAGGCCGATCGCGGCCGTGATCCACAGCGAGGCCGCCGTGGTCAGGCCATGGATGGAGAATCCGGCCCGGAAGATGACGCCGGCGCACAGGAAGCCGATACCGGTCAGCACCCCGTGCGCCATCCGCGTGGGGTCGCTGACGATCTGCGTTCCGGGCAGGGCGTCGAACGACCAGGCGCCCTGCGCCACCGCCGCCGTCATCAGCAGCGCCGAGGCGAGGCAGACGAGGATGTGGGTGCGAAAGCCGGCGGCGCGGCCGCGCCACTCCCGCTCGAAGCCGATCAGCCCGCCGGCGAGCACCGAGGCCAGCAGCGGCACGGTGAAATCGGGAAGCGAGGCCAGGTCCATGATCCGGCAACGGCGGGCCGGCGAAGGCGGTTCCGGGGGCTAGCCGGCCGGGGGGCCGGGCGGGGCCGGATCGACCGGGACCGGGTCCGGCGCCGGGGCGGGCTCCGCCGCCGGGATCTCGACCGGACCGGCGGGGGCGGCGGCGTCCGCCGGCGTCGGTCGCGGCGGCGCGGACGACAGCTCATAGGACACGCCGAGGGTGGCGACGCTCTCCACCGCCCGGCCGTCGATCAGCATCGGTTCCATGCGGGCGTTCGCCAGCGCCGGCAGGGTGGCGGCGGCCAGACCCGAGCCGGGCGGCGTCTCGCGGGCGGTGCAGGCGGTCAGCGTCCCGTCGCGCCGCACCGTGCAGCTGAAACGCACGCTCGCCCGCGTCACGCCGGGGGCGAGATCGCGGGCGCGGACGGTGTAGACCGGGGCGACACGCCAGCGGACCGCCTGTTCGACCGGCGCGCTGTCGCGCCGCGGGCGTTGCGGCGCGGCGGGCCGGGCGCCCGTGACCACCGGGGGGCC
>NZ_DASWTO010000092.1:0-5896 GCF_036402095.1 Brevundimonas sp.
CCTGGTCGGCGCTCGACCTCGCCGGGGTGCTGCTGTTCATTGGCGCCATGGGCAAGTCGGCCCAGTTCTTCCTGCACACCTGGCTGCCCGACGCCATGGAGGGCCCGACCCCGGTGTCGGCCCTGATCCACGCCGCGACCAGGGTCACGGCCGGCGTCTACATGGTCTGCCTGCTGTCGCCGATCTACGAGTATGCGCCGCTCGCGTCGTCGGTGATCGCCCTGACCGGCGCGGTGACCGCCCTGTTCGCCGCGACGGTCGGCCTGGCCCAGAACGACATCAAGCGGGTCATCGCCTATTCGACCTGTTCGCAGCTGGGCTACATGTTCTTCGCCGCGGGCGTGGGCGCCTATGAGGCGGCCATGTTCCACCTGTTCACCCACGCCTTCTTCAAGGCCCTGCTGTTCCTCGGCGCCGGTTCGGTGATCCACGGCATGCACCACGAGCAGGACATGCGGCAGATGGGCGGGCTGTGGAAGCTGCTGCCGATCACCTACGCCGTTATGATGATCGGCACGATCGCCATCACCGGTCTGGGCATCCCGGGCATCGGCGGCTTCGCCGGCTTCTACTCGAAGGACATCGTCATCGAGAGCGCCTGGGCGGCGGCGGCTTCGGGCCATTCGGCCGTGGGCCTGTTCGCCTTCCTCGTCGGCATCTTCGCCGCCGGCCTGACCGCCTACTATTCGTGGCGACTGGTGTTCATGACCTTCCACAACAAGCCTGTCTGGAAGGAGGAGGGGGCCCATCACGCGGACGACCACGCTTCGCACGCCCAGCTGGAAACCCACTCGGAGCCGCTGGCGGATCACGACGACGCGCACGCGCACGACGACCACCACCATGGCCCGCTGAAGCCGCACGAGAGCCCGTGGGTGATGATCGTGCCGCTGCTGGTCCTGTCGGTCGGCGCGATCGCCGCCGGCTTCCTGTTCGAAGGCTTCTTCACCGGCCATCACGAGGGCGAGTTCTGGCGCGGAGCCATCTTCAACGGGGCGCACAACCACGTCCTGCACGACGCCCACGAGGTCCCGACCTGGGTGGTCTGGTCGCCGCTGGTGCTGACCCTGATCGGCACCTTCGCCGCCTTCTGGCTCTATGTCCTGAAGGAAGGCATGGCGCGCCGCATGGCCGACCGCGGCGGGGTGATCCACGCCTTCCTCTACAACAAGTGGTACTTCGACGAGCTCTATGACTTCGTCTTCGTGCGTGGGGCCAAGGCCGTGGGCGACCTGTTCTGGAAGATCGGCGACGTGAAGATCATCGACGGCCTCGGCCCGAACGGCGCGGCCTGGGCCTCGCTGAAATCCGCCGCCCGGCTGGCCAAGCTCCAGTCCGGCTATGTGTACCACTATGCGTTCGTGATGCTGCTCGGCGTGGCCGGTTTCCTCGCCTACGCCATCTATGCGTGGGGAGCCTGATCTTGCCCCAGATCCCCTTCATCCTGAGCGTCGTCACCTTCCTGCCGCTGGTCGGCGCGGGCCTGATCCTGCTCGCCCGTCTGCTGGGCAAGGGCGAGGCGGCCGGCGCAGCGCGCTGGATCGCCCTGGTCACGACCCTTCTGACCCTGGCCGTCTCGGCCGTGCTGGTCGCGGGCGTCGACGCCTCGAGCGCGGCCTACCAGTTCGTCGAGCGCTACGTCTGGTTCGCCGGGGCGCAATACCACATGGGCGTGGACGGGGTTTCGGTCCTGTTCGTGCTGCTGACCGCCTTCCTGATGCCGCTGTGCATTCTCGCCAGCTGGACCACGATCAAGGAGCGGGTGGTCGACTACATGATCGCCTTCCTGGTGCTGGAGACGCTGTGCATCGGCGTGTTCACGGCGCTGGACCTGTTCCTGTTCTACATCTTCTTCGAAGGCACCCTGGTGCCGATGTTCATCATCATCGGCGTGTGGGGCGGGGCGAACCGGATCTACGCCTCGTACAAATTCTTCCTCTACACCCTGCTGGGCTCCGTCCTGATGCTGCTGGCCATGCTGTGGATGGCGGCCGAGACGGGCACGACCAGCATCCCCGAGCTGAAGCAGTACGCCTTCCCGGCCTATGCCCAGCCGCTGCTGTGGCTGGCCTTCTTCGCCTCGTTCGCGGTCAAGATGCCGATGTGGCCGGTCCATACCTGGCTTCCCGACGCCCACGTGCAGGCGCCGACGGCGGGGTCGGTGATCCTGGCCGGCATCCTGCTGAAGCTGGGCGGATACGGCTTCATCCTGTTCAACCTGCCGATGTTCCCGCAGGCGTCGCAGATGTTCGCGCCGCTGGTGTTCGTGCTGTCGGCCATCGCCATCGTCTACACCTCGCTGGTCGCCTTCCGGCAGACCGACATGAAGAAGCTGATCGCCTATTCGTCGGTGGCGCACATGGGCTTCGTGACCATGGGAATCTTCGCCGGCAACGATCAGGGCGTGCAGGGCGCGGTGTTCCAGATGCTGAGCCACGGCCTGATCTCGGGCGCGCTCTTCCTCTGCGTCGGCGTGGTCTACGACCGCATGCACACCCGCGAGATCGCCCTCTACGGCGGCCTGACCGCGCGGATGCCGTGGTTCGCGGCCATCTTCATGCTGTTCACCATGGCCAATGTCGGCCTGCCCGGCACCTCGGGCTTCATCGGCGAGATCCTGACGATGACCGGCATCTACCAGGTGTCGACCTGGACGGCGTTGTTCGCGGCCTCGGGCGTGATCTTCTCGGCGGTCTACGCCCTGACGCTGTACCGCAACGTCATGTTCGGCGAGATCACCAATCCGGCCATGAAGGCCATCACCGACGTCGACAAGCGCGAGCTGCTGATCTTCGTCCCGCTGATCCTCGGCACGATCTGGCTGGGCGTCCAGCCGGGCCTGGTGCTGGATTACACCGCCGCCTCGGTCGAGGCCCTGACCTCCGCCTATCAACTTGCGATCGGCGGGTGAGACCATGATGCCTGATCTGATTTCCGCCCTCCAGCTCTCGGCTCCCGAAGCCGCCCTCGCGGTCGGCGGCCTCGTGCTGCTGATGATCGGCGCCTTCGCCGGTGAGAAGAGCGCGCGCTTCGTCTCCGTCCTGTCGGTGCTGCTGCTGGTCGGCGCCACGGCCTTGGCCGTCACAGGCCCGCTGGGGCAGGCCTTCAACGGGGCCTATGTGGCCGATCCGCTGGCCGTCTACGGCAAGGCGCTGATCTTCCTGTCCAGCGCCGTGGCCATCGTGCTCGGCGACGGCTGGATGAAGCGCACGCGCATCGCCCGCTTCGAATACCCGGTGCTCATCGTGCTGGCCTCGGCCGGCATGGGCATGATGGCGTCGTCGGGCGACCTGATCTCGCTCTACGTCGGCATCGAGCTGCATTCGCTGGCGCTGTATGTGCTGGCCGCCTTCCATCGCGACGACCTGAAGGCGTCCGAGGCCGGGCTGAAGTATTTCGTGCTCGGCGCCCTGTCGTCGGGTCTGCTGCTGTACGGCGCCAGCCTGATCTACGGCTTCGCCGGTTCGATGCGCTTCGACGAGATCGCCGCCTACGCCGCGGCCAATCCATCGACGGGCCTGGTGTTCGGCCTCGTGTTCCTGATCTGCGGCCTGGCCTTCAAGGTCTCGGCGGCGCCGTTCCACATGTGGACGCCCGACGTCTATGAGGGCGCGCCGACGCCGGTCGTGGCCCTGTTCTCGACCGCGCCCAAGGTGGCGGCCATGGTGCTCATCGCCCGCACGCTGGAGGGGGCCTTCGCCGGATCGCACGACCAGTGGGCGCAGGTGCTGATCCTGATCTCGCTGATCTCCTTCGCGGTCGGGGCGTTCGGCGGACTGGCGCAGCGCGATCTGCAGCGCCTGCTGGCCTATTCGTCCATCGCCAACATCGGCTACGCCCTGCTGGGCATCGCCGCCGGCACGACGCTGGGCGTGCAGGCCATGCTGCTGTTCATGACCCTGTACGTCATCGACCAGTTCGGTTTCTTCGGCATCCTGCTGTCGCTGTCGCGCAACGGCCGGCCGATCCGCTCGATCGCGGACTTCGCCGGGCTGCGGAAAGAGCGGCCGGTCACGACCCTGGCCCTGACCGTGCTCTGCCTTTCGGTGCTGGGGATGCCGCCGCTCTCCGGCTTCTGGGGCAAGTGGGCGGTGTTCGGCGCCGCGGCCGACGCCGGCTACTGGATGGTCGGCGCGGCCGGCCTGGTCGCCTCGGTCGTGGCCGGCTTCTACTATCTGCGGATCATCAAGCTGATGTGGTTCGATCCCGCGCCGGAGCAGGCCGCGACGGACAGGGCCCCGCTCGAGGCGAAGAGCATCGCCTGGGCCTGCGCCGCCTTCGCCTTCCCGCTGGTCATCGTCGGCCTGACCTGGCTGGAGCCGCTGACCGCCGCCGCCGCCGCCGGTTTCGGAGCCGGGTAGGGCGTTCATGCCCGCCGCTCCCGTCCTGCTGCTCGACCAGATCGACTCCACCAATGCGGAGGTCCGGCGCCGGGCCGAGGCCGGCGAGACCGGCCCGCTGTGGATCGTCGCGCGCCGCCAGACCGGCGGCCGGGGCCGGCGCGGTCGGGCGTGGGAGAGCGAGGCGGGCAACCTGTTCGCCACCCTGCTGACGACCACGCGCAAGCCGCCGGCCGAGGCGGCGCAGGTGACGTTCGTCGCCGCCCTGGCCGTGGCCGACCTGCTGGACCAGTACGCGCCGCCGTCGCTGGTGACGATCAAATGGCCCAATGACGTGCTGCTGGCCGGCGACAAGGCGTCGGGCGTGCTGGTCGAATCCGGCGTCCACCCGTCGGGCGGCCTGTGGCTGGCGGTCGGGATCGGCGTGAACCTCGTCCACGCCCCGACCGGGACCGAACGCCCCGCGACGGCGCTGGCGCACCATCTTCGCGGCGACATCGGCGCGGCGCCGCGGGTTGAGGCCGCCGCCGCCCGGCTGGCCGAGGCCTTCGCCGTCTGGCAGGAGCGCTGGGAGTCGCTGGGTTTCGAGCCCATTCTCGACGCCTGGCGGGCGCGCACGCCGGGGCTGGACGGTCCCGCCGTGGCGCGCTTGGGTCATGAGACGGTCAAGGGCCGGGCCGAGGGCGTGGCCGCCGACGGCGCGCTCCGGCTCCGTCTGGCGGACGGCACGCTGCGGCTGATCTCGGCCGGCGACGTATTCTTCGGGGAGGCCGCCTGATGCTTCTGGCGATCGAGCAAGGCAACACCAACACGATGTTCGCGGTCCACGACGGGACCGAATGGGTCGCCCAGTGGCGCACCGCCACGGAAAGCAGCCGCACGGCCGACGAATACGCGGTCTGGCTGAGCCAGTTGCTGACCATGCGCGGCCTCGGCATCGGCCAGCTGGACGGCTGCATCATCTCCAGCGTCGTGCCCCAGTCGATCTTCAACCTGCGCAACCTGTCGCGGCGCTATCTGAACGTCGAGCCGCTGGTGATCGGCGACAATGTCGACCTCGGCATCGCCGTGCGCATCCTCAAGCCGAGCGAGGCGGGGGCCGACCGGCTGGTCAACGCCATCGGCGCGCACCTGGCCTATTCGGGCGATCTGATCATCATCGACAGCGGCACGGCCACGACCTTCGACGTCGTCGCCGCCGACGGGGCCTTCGAGGGCGGGGTCATCGCGCCGGGCATCAACCTGTCGCTGCAGGCGCTGCACGAGGCGGCCGCCATGCTGCCGCGCATCGCCATCCAGCGGCCCGAGCACGTGATCGGCAAGGACACGGTCTCGAACATGCAGTCCGGCGTCTTCTGGGGCTATGTCGCCCTGATCGAAGGCCTGGTCGCGCGCATCAAGGCCGAGTGGGGCCGGCCCATGACGGTCATCGGAACCGGTGGCGTGGCCTCGCTGTTCGAAGGCGCAACAGACTCAATCGACCGGTTCGATCCGGACCTGACCATCCGCGGCCTCCTCGAAATCTGGCGGCGGAACACCCACATCAAGGGCGCATG
>NZ_DASWTO010000093.1:0-2235 GCF_036402095.1 Brevundimonas sp.
GCCGACGGCGAGGACCTGCGACGGGTGCGAGACGCGCTTCCACGACATGTCGGTGACGTGCAGCAGGCCGTCGATGCCGCCCAGATCCACGAACGCGCCGTAGTCGGTGATGTTCTTGACCACGCCTTCGCGGACTTCGCCTTCCTGCAGCTGGCCGACCAGTTCGGTGCGCTGTTCGGCGCGGGCCTCTTCCAGGATGGCGCGGCGCGAGACGACGATGTTGCCGCGCGGGCGGTCCATCTTGAGGATGGCGAAGGGCTGTTCCTTGCCCATCAGCGGGGCGACGTCGCGCACCGGACGGATGTCGACCTGCGAGCCCGGCAGGAAGGCCGAGGCGCCGCCGAGGTCGACGGTGAAGCCGCCCTTGACGCGGCCGACGATGGTGCCGTTGACCGGCTGGCCGTCGGCGAAGACCACTTCCAGACGGGTCCAGGCTTCCTCGCGGCGAGCCTTGTCGCGGCTGATGACCGCTTCACCCAGGGCGTTCTCGACGCGCTCCAGATAGACTTCGACGTTGTCGCCGACCTTCGGGATCACGGCGCCCTCGCCGATGCCGAACTCGCGGGCCGGGATGCGGCCTTCGGTCTTCAGACCGACGTCGATGATCAGGATGTCCTTTTCGATGCCGACGACGCGGCCGTGGACGACCTGGCCTTCGCCGAGGTCGCGGCCCTGAAGGGTTTCGTCGAGCAGCGCGGCGAAGTCGTCACGCGAGGGGGAGAAGCTTTGGGTGTCGGTCATGCAGGGTTGGGGTTTCTAACGGTTGTGGCGCGTGACCGGACGGCCCCGCGCGAGGTGAGTTTGAAATCAGGAACAGGTCGTCGGGATGCGAGGCAAATGAAGCCAGATCGCCCGCGGAAGCCGAGGACCGGAGCGTTGGATTTGTCCTTGAGGGCCTAAAGGCCGTGTCGGACGCGCGCCGCCTCGACGATACGGCGGGCCGCATCGAAGGCGGTCTCTATATCCATATCGGTCGTGTCCAGCAAGACGGCGTCTTGCGCCTGCACCATAGGGGCGGCGCCCCGGCCGGCGTCGCGCTCGTCGCGGCGGACGATGTCGGCCAGCATGTCGTCATAGGCGATGACCTCGCCGCGGCCGGTCAGCTGTTTCCAGCGGCGCAGGGAGCGGACCTCGGGGCTGGCCGTGACATAGAGTTTGGCCTGGGCTTCGGGGGCGATGACCGTGCCGATGTCGCGGCCGTCCAGCACGGCCCCGCCGGGCTGGCCGGCGAAGGTCTTCTGGAAGGCCAGCAGGGCGGCGCGCACGCCCGGATAGCCGGCCACCCGGCTGGCCGCCTCGCCGGCGTCGCGGCCGGTCAGGCGGTCGGTGTCGACCAGGTGGCTGGCGTCGAGCGCCCGGGCCACGGCCTCGGCGGCCGCCTCGTCGTCGAGGGAGCCGCCGCTGTCCAGCACGCCCAGGCCGACGGCGCGGTAGAGCAGGCCGGTGTCGAGGTGCGGCAGGCCGTAGGTCGCGGCCAGCCGGGCGGCGATGGTGCCCTTGCCCGAGGCGGCGGGTCCGTCGACGGCGATGATGAGGGGTGCGGTCAGATCGTCACTCACTGTCGGTCGACTTCTTTTGTGCGCGGCGAAGGCGCTGCGCTGCGGATCGTTTGCCACGGGCCGTTCCGAACCGGAACCAGAGGGCGAGAAGGGTGCCGCCGACGAAGAGGCCGCCAAGCGCCAGGTCCCAGACGAATCTCATCCAGAACAGCACCGGAGCGTCAGAGAGACGAACGGCGCCGCCTCGTCCATGGAGGACGCCGGTCGAGAGACCCTCGAATGCGGTGAAAACGAGAAACAGTCCAAGGACGAATAAGAAGGCGGCGATAGCGAACTCGACGACGGGGCCGTATCGCGACCTCAAGACCCGGTCCCAAAAGGCGTTCTTCCGCTTGCGCCAACGCGCATCCCAACGGGCCAGGGTTTCGAAGGGCCCATCCTTCCTGCGCGATCGCTTAGCCAAGGCTTGCCCCCAGCCCGCGCATCAACCCGACGAAGCCGGGGAAGCTGGTGGCGATCATGCCGGGCTCGTCGACGGTCACCGGTTCGGCGGCGGCGAGGCCGAGGATCAGATGGCTCATGGCGATGCGGTGGTCGCCGTGGGTGACGACCGTGGCGCCGCCGCGGACAGGTCCGTTCCCGGGGCCGCCGGTGACGGTGAAGCCCTCCGGCTCCTCCTCGACGGCGACGCCGCAGGCCTGAAGACCGGCGGCCATCAGGGCGATGCGGTCGCTTT
>NZ_DASWTO010000094.1:0-1953 GCF_036402095.1 Brevundimonas sp.
CAACGCCGCGGCCGACAAGGCCCGCAAGGAGCTGGTCGAGGCCCAGAATTCGGCCGACAGCCTGATCCACTCGACCGAGAAGGCCCTGGCCGAACACGGCGACAAGGTCGGCGAGGCCGAGAAGACCGCCATCCAGACCGCTCTTGACGACCTCAAGGCGGCCAGGGACGGCTCGGACCCGGAAGCCATCCGCGAGAAGACCAACACCCTGGCCCAGGCCTCGATGAAGCTGGGCGAGGCCATGTACGCGGCCTCGCAGGGCGCGGGCGACGGCGCCGCCGCCGAAGCCCCCGCCGACGACGGCGTGGTCGACGCGGAATTCGAGGAAGTCTCCCCGGACTCCGGCTCTGGCGCCGACGCCGGCGACGAAAAGAAGAGCGCCTAGGCCACAGGCCCGGCAAAACCGTTACGGCCCCGCTTGTCACCCGACGGGCGGGGCCGTTTCATAAAACTTGCATCAGTCGGCCGGGCGCCCATGTCAGCCCGGTCAGCCATTCCCGTCAGCGGCCCGGCAGAGGCGGCGCGGGAACGGCAGGGTAAGAGGACGAACGCCAGATGGCGACGCGTGACTATTACGAAATCCTCGGCGTCGAGCGGACCATCGACGCCGCCGGGCTGAAGTCGGCCTATCGCAAGCTGGCCATGCAGCACCACCCGGACCGCAACGGCGGCTGCGACGACGCCATGGCGCGGTTCAAGGAGATTTCCGAGGCCTACAGCGTGCTCTCGGACGAGCAGAAGCGCGCCGCCTACGACCGCTTCGGCCACGCTGGCGTCAACGGCGGCGGCAATCCCTTCGGACAGGGCGGAGCGGGCTTCGCCGACGTCAACGACATCTTCTCCCAGGTCTTCGGCGACGCGTTCGGCGACGTCTTCGGCGGCCGTCAGGGCGGCGGCGCCCGCCAGCACGGCCCGCGGCGCGGCTCGGACCTGCGCTACGATCTCGAGATCACCCTGGAGCAGGCCTACAAGGGCGCCGAGGTCGAGATCGCGGTGCCCACCACCGCCACCTGCGAGACCTGCGAGGGCTCCGGCGCCAAGGCCGGCACCAAGCCGGTCACCTGCACCACCTGCCAGGGCGCCGGGCGCGTGCGCTCGGCCAACGGCTTCTTCCAGGTCGAGCGGACCTGTCCGCGCTGCGGCGGCCACGGCCAGATGATCGCCGAGCCCTGCACCACCTGCCACGGCCACGGCCAGGTGCGGAAGAACCGCAAGCTGCAGCTCAAGGTCCCCGCCGGCGTCGACGACGGCTCGCGCATCCGCCTGTCGGGCGAGGGTGACGCCGGCCAGCGCGGCGGCCCGCGCGGCGACCTCTACGTCTTCATCTCGGTCACGCCGCACGAACTGTTCGAGCGCGACAATCTCGACCTGCTGGTCACCGTCCCCGTGCCCATGACCACGGCGGCCCTGGGCGGCGAGATCGACGCCCCCTGCCTCGTCTCCGAGGCCTGCGACGGCCGCTGCAAGGCGCCGGTGACCGTGCCCGCGGGCTCGCAGACCGGCAAGACCGTGCGCATCAAGGGCAAGGGCATGCCCCACCTCAACGGCAAGAACCGGGGCGATCTGGTGGTCGAGCTGTTCGTGGAGACCCCGACCGACCTGACCCCGCGCCAGAAGGAGCTGCTTGAGGAGCTGGCCGCCTCGCTGGGCGACACCCAGACGCCGCGCAACTCGTCCTTCGCCGGCAAGGCCAAACGCTTCTGGGCCGACATCCTGGGCGCGGAAGCCGCGCAGTAGCCGTCCCTTTCGCCGTCACCCCCGGGCTTGACCCGAGGGCCAGACCGTCCGGCGCTCCGTCAACGGAGAAAGCTCCCCGGCCGGAGGGCCATCCGTCATCACCGCCGCGCACAACATCTGATCCTCGGGTCAAGCCCGAGGATGACGGTCAGGGAGAAAACCTCCACTATGCGGGCAATGGTTCAGGGGACTTCATGAGCGCCATCTTCCACGTCG
>NZ_DASWTO010000095.1:0-11284 GCF_036402095.1 Brevundimonas sp.
GAGATGGACGGCGGCGTGGGTGGTCAGGACCCCGCCCTCGTCGTCGTAGTGCGAGTTGATGGTCGGCTGGTCGCGCAGGGCCACGACGATGGCGCGGGCGATGAAGGGCAGGACGTTCAGCTTCGGCTGGTCGGCCTTGCGGTTGGCGTTGAGGTGGGCGCGGAGCTCCTCGAGGGCCGTGACGTCGATCTCTTCCACATAGGTGATGTGGGGGATGCGGCGGACGCTCTCGGCCATCTTCTCCGCGATCTTGCGGCGCAGGCCGATGATGCGGGTCTCGGTGGTTCCTTCGGCCTTCGCATAGGTCGAGGACCCGGAGGCCCCGGAGGCGGCCGATCCAGACGAGCCGGAGGCGAGCCAGGCGTCGAGGTCGCCGTGCTCGATGCGGCCGGCCGGGCCGGAGCCGGGGACGAACTGGAGTTCGATCCCCAGGTCGCGGGCGCGCTGGCGCACGGCGGGGGAGGCGAGGGGACGTTCACCGCGGGCGGAGAGCTGGCGTGAGCCCTCTCCCTTGAGGGGGGAGGCGTGGGTGGGGGTGGAAGCCGGCGGCCTGGACGCGGCGGCGGGAACAGAGGACGGAACCGTGGGGGCTTCATTCGCTGCGGCGCGAGCACCCTCACCCCCGGCCCCTCTCCCCTCAAGGGAGAGGGGAGCAGAAACATTGCCCTTGCCCTCGACCTGGAAGCTGACGAGAGGCCCGCCGACGGCGATCTGCTGACCGGCGTCGCCGTGCAGGGCGACGACGGTTCCGGCGACCGGCGAGGTCAGTTCGACCGTCGCCTTGTCGGTCATGACGTCGGCGATGATCTGGTCCTCGGCGACCCTGTCGCCGACCTTGACGTGCCAGCCGACCAGCTCGGCCTCGGCGGTGCCTTCGCCGACGTCGGGGAGTTTGAAGACGTAGTTGGCGGAGGACAGAGTCGCCCCCACCACCGCTTCGCGGTCCCCCTCCCCACTGGCGTGGGGCGGTGAGGCGTCGGCCGGTTTCACCTCCCCACCCCGTGGGGAGGTGGCTTCGCGCTCTTGCGCGGAGACGGAGGGGGCGGCGCTGTCGCCCGACGCATTCCCCGCGCCGTCGACCTCGAACTCGATCAGGGGTGAGCCGACGGCCAGCTGCTGACCGGGTTCGCCGTGGGCGGCGATCACCTTGCCGGCGACGGGGCTGGTCAGTTCGACGGTGGCCTTGTCGGTCATGACGTCGGCGATGATCTGGTCCTCGGCGACGGTGTCGCCGACCTTGACGTGCCAGCCGACCAGCTCGGCCTCGGCGGTGCCTTCGCCGACATCGGGCAGTTTGAAGACGTAGCGACCCATCTCAGCGGCCTCCCGACATGACGGACTTCAGGGCCGTGGCGACCCGCTCCGGACCGGGGAAATATTCCCACTCGAAGGCGTGCGGATAGGGGGTGTCCCAGCCGGTGACGCGGGCGATCGGGGCCTCGAGGTGGTAGAAGCAGCGTTCCTGCACGAGGGCGCTGAGTTCGGCGCCGAAGCCCGAGGTCTTCGGGGCCTCGTGGACGATGACGCAGCGGCCGGTCTTCCTGACGCTGGCCTCGATGGTCTCGATGTCCAGCGGCACGAGGGTGCGCAGGTCGATGACCTCGGCGTCGACCCCGGCGTGTTCGGCGCCCGCGAGGCTGACCCAGACCATGGTGCCGTAGCAGAGGATGGTGACGTCGGCGCCTTCCTTCATGACCCGCGCCTTGCCGATCGGCTCGACGTATTTGCCGGTCGGGACCTGGGCCAGCTCCTGGGCCTTCCACGGCGACACCGGCTTCTGGTGCCAGCCGTCGAAGGGGCCGTTGTAGAGGCGTTTCGGCTCGAAGAAGATGACCGGGTCGTCGTCCTCGATCGCCGCCATCAGCAGGCCCTTGGCGTCATATGGGTTGGACGGGATGACGACCTTCAACCCGGCGATGTGGGTGAACAGGCTCTCGGGCGACTGGCTGTGGGTCTGGCCGCCGAAAATCCCGCCGCCGTAGGGCGAACGCACGGTGATCGGGCTGGTGAACTGGCCGGCCGAGCGGTAGCGCAGCTTGGCCGCCTCGGAGACGATCTGGTCGTAGGCCGGGTAGATGTAGTCGGCGAACTGGATCTCGACGACCGGGCGCAGGCCGTAGGCGCCCATGCCGATGGCGGCGGCGACGATGCCGCATTCGCTGATCGGGGCGTCGAAGCTGCGGGTCAGGCCGTGCTTCTGCTGCAGCTGGTCGGTGACGCGGAAGACGCCGCCGAAATAGCCCGCGTCCTCGCCGAAGCTGAGGACGTTGGGGTCCTCGGCCATCTTGACGTGCAGGGCCGAGTTCAGCGCCTGGATCATGTTCATCGGGACGACGCCGTTGGTCGGCGCCTCGGACTTCGGCGCGTGATTCTGGTCGACCATGTCGGGCTCGACGCCGTCGGCGCGGTCGGCTTCGGTGAAGGTGGTTTGCTCAGCCATGATCAGACCCCCACCTCGCGGCGCTGTTCGGTGATGCGCCAGTCCTCGGTCGCATAGACCTCCTCGAACATCGTCTTCACCGAGGGACGCGACTGGCCGAGCGTGCCGATGGCCTCGGATTCCTTGCCGGCGGCGCGGACCTGTTCGACGGCCTCGGCCTCTGCGGCGGTCTGCTGCTCGTCGGACCATTCGCCGAGCGCGATCAGGTGCTGGTTGAGGCGGGCGATGGGGTCGCCCAGCGGCCATTTCTCGTGCTCGTCGCCGGGGCGGTAGCGGCTGGGATCGTCGGAAGTCGAGTGCGGGGCGCCGCGGTAGGTGAACAGCTCGATGACCGTCGCGCCCTGGTTGGAGCGGGCGCGCTCCTCGGCCCACTGGGTCGCGGCCCAGACGGCGAGGAAGTCGTTGCCGTCGACGCGCAGGGCCGGAAGGCCGTAGCCGATGGCCTTGGAGGCGAAGGTGGTCTCGAGCCCGCCGGCGATGCCCTGGAAGGAGCTGATGGCCCACTGGTTGTTGACCACGTTGAGGATCACCGGCGCGCGGTAGACGGCGGCGAAGGTCAGGGCGTTGTGGAAGTCGCCCTCGGCGGTGGCGCCGTCGCCGATCCAGCTGATGGCGATCTTGTCGTCGCCCTTGTAGGCGCTGGCCATGGCCCAGCCGACGGCCTGCGGCACCTGGGTGCCGAGGTTGCCGCTGATCGTGAAGAAGCCGAAGTCCTTGGCCGAATACATGATCGGCAGCTGGCGGCCTTTGATCGGGTCGGCGGCGTTGGAATAGATCTGGTTCATCATCGTCGCGAGCGGATAGCCGCGCGCGATCAGCAGCCCCTGCTGGCGATAGGTCGGGAAGCCCATGTCCTCGCGCGACAGGATCATGCCCTGGGCGACGGCGATGGCCTCTTCCCCCGTGCACTTCATGTAGAAACTGGTCTTGCCCTGGCGGTGGGCGCGATGCATCCGGTCGTCGAAGGCGCGGGTCAGGATCATCGCCTTCAGGCCCTTGCGCAGGGTCTCGGCGTCCAGCTTCGGGTTCCACGGGCCGACCGCCTTGCCGTCGTCGTCCAGCACGCGGACGAGGCGGAAGGCGTGGTCGCGCATGTCGAAGGGCGCGGTCGAGACCGCGGGCCTGTCGACGGCGCCGGGCGCGTCGAGCTTTAGATGGCTGAAGTCCGGCTTGTCGCCCGGGCGGCCCGAAGGCTCCGGCACGCGCAGCGACAGCGGTTGCGTATTTGGCTTTTTCATTCCGTCCTGCCGTCCGGTTGATCCGACCGCGTTTCCTCCGGCGCCCTGTAGCATGGTCCGCAAGCCAAGGCTCGCTCGATTTTGACCTTGCATATGCCGGTTCACGGGTATTTTATTGCGCCATAAGTAGAACCGGAGAAACGCCTTGGCCGACGATCTGGATCCCGTGGACGCCCGCATACTGGACATCCTGCAACAGGACGCCGGGCTGTCCGTGGCCGAGGTCGCCGAGCGGGTGGGTCTGTCGGCCTCGCCGTGCTGGCGCCGGATCAAGAGACTGGAGGATACGGGCTTCATCCGCAAGCGGGTGACCCTGCTCGACGCCACCCGTCTGGGGCTGGATTTCGAGGTCTACGCCATCGTCAAGCTGAGCCTTCCCTCGACCGAGAACCTCGACCGGTTCGAGGCCGCGGTCGCCGACTGGCCCGAGGTGGTGCAGTGCGCCACCATCACCGGGCGGGAGGACTATGTGCTGCGCATCATCACCTCCGACATGCACGCCTTCGACCGATTCCTGCGCGAGAAGCTGTTGAGCCTCGGCATCGTCTCGGACTGCGAGAGCCATATCGTCACGCGCGGGGTGAAGAACGTCACGACCCTGCCGCTGGGAATCATCACCCCGCACGTGGGCTGACGCACATTACCAATCCTTGAGTTGGCCGATCCCGAAGCCGGGCCGATAGTCGTCGGGCAGCCGGGGGGAAACGTCATGCGCACCGTTGCGGCCATCGTCATCGCGGGTTTGCTGTGCGGCGCCGCGCCCTGTTTCGCCCAGGCGGCGGCCGAGTCGGACGTCGCCGCCTTCTACCGGTTGCGGGCCGAGGGCGTGGCGGCGGCGAACGCGGACGATCTGGCCACCGCCGAGGCCCGGCTGGCCGAGGCGGACGGACGCATCCCCAACCATCCCGGACTGATGCTGATGCGCGCGAGGCTGGCCGCCGCGGCCGGACGACCGGCGGACGCGCTGGCGTTGGCGCAGCGCTATGCGGACACGGGGCTGTCGATGAACCTCGGCGGCGATCCGGCGCTGGCCGGCCTGGGCGACCAGCCGGGGTTCGAGGCGCTGGCGGCGACGGTGGAGGCCAACCGCGCGCCGGTCGGGGCCGACCGCCTGACGCCGTTGGCCGCGGTTCCCGGCGTCGTCCTGGTCGAGAGCGTGGCGCGGGACGAGGCGCGGGACCGCTGGCTGGTGGCCCTGATCCGGGGTCGGACGATCGTGGCGCTTGACGATGCGGGGACCGTATCGCCCTGGCTCGGAGACGATCCGTCGATCGGCGGCGTGCTGGGGCTGGCGCTGGACGCCCGGGCCGGGGTTCTGTGGGCCGCGACGTCTCCCTTGCCGCCGGCCGTCAACGGCCTGGCGCCCGACGCGCCGAGGCCGGCGTCCGCGCTGCTCAAGATCGATCTGGCGAGCGGGCGGATGTTGGCCCGCTATCCGGCGCCCGGGGAGCAGATGCTCGGCGACGTGGCGCTGGGCCCGGACGGCGCCGTCTATGTGGCCGGCGGCGACCTGCTGCAGTTGAAGCCGGGCGGCGAGGTGCTGGAGGTGCTGGTGCCGGCGGGACCGATGCGGTCGCCGCAGGGGATGGCCGTAACGCCCGACGGCGCGGCGCTGATCACAGCCGACTATTCGTCCGGCCTGTGGCGGGTCGACCGGAGCAGCGGCGCGGCGGTGAGGCTCGCGGCGCCGGGAAACGCCAGCCTGATCGGCATCGATGGCCTGATCTCCGACGGCCGCGTCCTCTATGCGCTGCAGAACGGCACGGCCCCGCAGCGGGTGCTGAAGCTGACGCCGGACGCGGCCTGGCGCCGGATCGAGGCGGTCGAGGTGATGGCCGCCAACCTGCCGCAACTGGACGAGCCCACGACGGGACTGGTCCACGACGGCGAACTGGTGTTCGTATCGCGCTCGCAGTGGAGCGATTTCGACGGGGAGGGGGCGCTGACGTCGCCGGAGCCCGAACCGGCGCTGATCTCCCGGCTGCGGCTCGACTGACGGGGACACGACTATGATCGAGATGGTGATCGACGCCCGGCGCAAGGATCTCGGCGGGTTCGAGGTCGGGCGGGTGCTGCCCTTCCACGCCCGGCGCATGGTGGGGCCGTTCATCTTCCTCGACCAGATGGGGCCGGCGGCGTTCGCGCCCGGGGCCGAGGCGATCAATGTGCGGCCGCATCCCCACATCGGCCTGTCGACCCTGAGCTATCTGTTCGAGGGCGAGATCATGCACCGGGACAACACCGGCGCGGTCCAGGCCATCCGCCCCGGCGAGGTCAACTGGATGACGGCGGGCCGCGGCATCGTCCACTCGGAACGCACCGATCCGCTGAAGCGCAGCCAGGGCGGGCCGATGCACGGCATGCAGGCGTGGATCGCCCTTCCGACCGAGGCCGAGGACGTCGACCCGTCCTTCCATCATCACGGCGAGGCCGACCAGCCGGCCTATGAAAACGGCGGTCTGTTCGCGCGGCTGGTGGCGGGCGAGGCCTACGGGGCCAAGGCGGCCGTGCCGACCTCGTCGCCCCTGTTCTATGTTCATTGGGAACTGGCCGAGGGCGTGCGCACGACGCCGCCGCCGGGCCGGGGCGTCGCCGGCGGCTATTCCGAACGGGCCCTGTATGTGGCGAAGGGTGAGATCGAGGTCGGCGACCGGACCTTCCACGAGGGGCAGATGATCGTGCTGGAGCCGAGCGCCGAGCCCACGGTGCGCGCGCTGCGGCCCTCGACAGTCATGGTGCTGGGCGGCGAGCCGGTCGGGCCGCGGCTGATCTGGTGGAATTTCGTCTCGTCCTCGCAGGCGAAGATCGACGCCGCCAAGGCGGACTGGAAGGCGGGGCGCATGGCGCTGCCGAGCGAGGACGATCTGGAGTTCATCCCCCTGCCGGACGTGCCTTCGACGCCGGAGCCGGCGCCGGCGCCGGTCCGGCCCGACCCGACCGATCCGGTCTAGGGATCAGGCGGCGCGGTCGGTGCGGCAGAGTTGCCGGGCGCGCAGCGCCATCTGCCGGTCGCCGGCGGCGCGTGCGTGCTCGCGGGCCTCGGTGCAGCGCCCCAACTCCATCAGGGTGCTGACCCGGTTGGCGAGGTCGATCCGCGCGAGGGGCTGCGGTCCGATGTTGTTGCCGGACGCCGAGTCGAGGAAGGTCTCGTAGCTGGCCTGCATGCCCGGCATGACCGCGGTGTACGGCCGGTCCTGCAGAATTCTGGCCGACGGCGGCGGCGGCGGGGTGTTGGGGTTCGGCGGCGGCGTCGTCTGTGCGGCGACGGGAAGGGCCGAGACGGCGAGCGCCACGGCGGCGATGCAGACGGAAAGGCGCATGGGCGTTCCTCCAGAAGCGTGGGCACTCTCCCCCGAAAACCCCCGGCATGCAACCGGAGGGTTCGTGGGCGCAGGGACTCCACCGGGTTATGTCAGGCGGAGCCGCGCGCCGGGCGGCGGATCACTGTGAGGGGTCGGACAGCTGACCCAGAAACCCCAGCAGCAGACGGTTCACGTCTTCGGGCCGCTCCTGCTGGATCCAGTGGCCGGCACCGGGGATGACCTGCTGGATGCGCAGACCGGGGGCCCAGTCCTTCAGCCCGGCCTCGGCCGGTCCGGCGTAATGGCGAACCGGATCGCGCTCGCCGACCGCGAAGGCCGCGGGAACGCCGATGCGGGCGTCCTGCAGGAAGGCGGTGACCGCCCAGTTCGCATCCAGATTCCGGTACCAGTCGACGGGGGGCTTGAAGCCGCCCCCAGAGAAGGCGGCGACGTACTCGGCGAAATGCGCCTCGGTCATCCACGGCGGCAGGGACGCATCGTCGGGAATGGTGGAGAGCAGGGTCTGGCCCTCGGGGAAGAAGCCGGTCGACTGGCGGCCGTCGGGCGTGGCCCCGTCATAGGCGTAGAAGGCCTTGCGCAGGGCGGTGGCGGGATCGGCGTCGAAGGGTTGGTGCGCGTCCGGGGCCTGGAACTGGCTGATGTAGATCTGGCCGAGGCCGGCGCGCCGGGTGATGGCGGCCAGGGCGGCGGTGGGCGGCCCCTTGGGCCGGCGGGGCTGGAACGGCACCGAGAGGCAGAAGACGGCGCGGAACAGGTCCGGGCGCGTGAGGGCGCAATGCCAGGCGACGGAGGCGCCGAAGTCGTGGCCGACGACGATGCAGGATGTCTCTCCCAGCGCCCGGACGAGATCGACCATGTCGCCCACGAGATCGAGCACGCCGTAGGCGGCGGCGTCCGCGGGCTTGTCCGTCCCGCCGTAGCCGCGCATGTCGGGGGCGACGGCGCGATAGCCGGCGGCGGCGAGGGCCCCGACCTGCGCCCGCCAGCTTATGGACAGTTCCGGAAAGCCGTGGATCAGCAGCACCAGCGGGCCGGCGCCGGCCTCGAGAATCTGCTGGTTCAGGCGGTCGGTCTGGATGGTGCGGGTGTGCATGGCCGCACCGGATCACCGGCCGGAGTTCGAAGCAAGCGGGTTGAGGCTCGCCTGGCGTCAACCCACAATCCGTCGTCCTCGGGTCAAGCCCGGGGATGACGGGAGGCGAGACCTGGACCGGCCCTAGAGAACCACGCCCGTGGTGCGCATGATCTCGGCCCGGAGTTCCGGCAGGCCATGGCCCTTTTCGGCCGAGGTGACGATGACGGCGGGGTAGGCGGCCGGGCGTTTGGCGATGGCCTTGAGGGTGGCGGCCTGGACCTTTTCGGCCTCGCCCTTCTTGAGCTTGTCGGCCTTGGTCAGCACGATCTGGTAGCTGACGGCCGCAAGATCGAGGGCGTCCAGCGCCTCGTCGTCGACCTTCTTGAGGCCGTGGCGGGCGTCGATCAGCAGATAGACCCGCTTCAGCGTCACCCGGCCGCGCAGGTAGTCTCGGCCGAGGTCCTGGAATTTCCTGACCGTCGACTTCGAAGCCTTGGCCCAGCCATAGCCGGGCAGGTCGACCAGCCGCATCTTGCCGTCGAGATCGAAGAAATTGACCTCGCGGGTGCGGCCCGGCTCGTTCGAGGCGCGGGCCAGCTTGTGCATGCCGACGAGGCCGTTGATCAGGCTCGACTTGCCGACGTTGGAGCGGCCGGCGAAGGCGATTTCCGGCAGATCCGGGTCGGGCAGCTGCTCGATCTTGGCGCACCCCATGACGAAGGTGGCCGGGCGCGCGAACAGGATGCGCGCCTGCTCCAGTTCCTCGGGGGTGAACTCGTCCAACTCAGGCCTTCGCGTTCTTCAGGCGCGCGAAGAAGGTGTCGATCGGGTTCTCCGCCTTCAGGCGGTGCATGATGATGTACTGCTGGAAGATGGTCAGGATGTTCGACCACGCCCAGTAGATCAGCAGGCCGGCCGGGAAGGTGGCCATGATGAAGGTGAAGACGACCGGCATGAACTGGAAGATGCGGCGCTGCATGGGATCGGGCGCCGGCGGGCTCATCGCCATCTGCAGCCACATGGTCAGGCCGTAGAAGATGGCGAGGATGCTGAGGGCGAAGGTGCCGGCCAGATAGGGGCCGACCAGCGGCGCCGAGGCCGGATCCCACGGGATCAGACCGAACAGGTTCCAGATCGAGGTCGGGTCCGGCGCCGAGAGGTCGCGGATCCAGCCGAAGAACGGCTGGTGGCGCATCTCGATGGTCACGAACAGCATCTTGTAGACGGCGTAGAAGACCGGGATCTGGAGCAGCAGCGGCAGGCAGCCGGCCAGAGGATTGATCTTCTCCTTCTGGTACAGGGCCATCAGCTCCTGCTGCTGCTTCTGCGGCTCGTCGGGATGCTTCTTCTTGATCTCCTCCATCTTCGGCTGGAGGTTGCGCATCTTCGACATGCTCTCGTAGCTCTTGTTGGCCAGCGGGAACATGATCAGGCGGACGGTGAGGGTCAGGGCCAGGATGGCGAGGCCGAAATTGCCCAGGAAGCCGTAGAAGAACTCGACCAGCCAGAAGATCGGCCGGGTCAGGAAGAACAGGAAGCCCCAGTCGATGGCGTAGACGAAGCGCGGCAGGTCGAGGCTCTTCTCGTAGCCGGACAGGATCTCGTTGCGCTTGGCGCCGGCGAAGAGGCGCCGGGTCTCGGTGATCTGGGTGTTGGGCTGGACGGTGCGGGATTCGCCCAGCATGCCGACCAGATGCATCTTCTGGGCGGGCGCGCCGGCGCCGCTGACGCGGAACTCGGCGTCGATCTTCTCGTCCTGGGCCGGGATCAGGGCGGCCATCCAGTATTTGTCGGTGATGCCCAGCCAGCCGCCGGTGGACTCGTGCTCCTCCGCCGCCTTCTTCTTGGCCCAGGCGCCGTATTTCAGCTGGGTGGTCGAATAGGACTCGCCGTCGCCGAAGGTGCCGATCGCTCCTTCGTGCAGCACCTGGTTCTTGCCGAGGCCGGTCGGCACGCCCTGGCGCAGGACGGTGGCCGCGGGCGTCAGGGTGACGGCCTGGGCGCTGAAGTTGGCGACCGTGTCCGTCACCGTGAACATATACTGCTCGTCGACGCTGACCCGGCGGGTGAAGCGCAGGCCGGCGCCGTTGTCCCAGGTGAGCACGACGGGCGTGGTCGGCGTCAGGGTCTGGCCCTGGGTCAGCCGCCAGGGCGTGTTCGGGCCGGGCACGCCGCCGGGGATGTTCGGGCCGGTCCAGCCGAACTGGGCGTAGAAGGCGTGCTTCATGCCTTCGGGGCGGAACAGTTCGACGGCCGGGGAGTCCTTGTCGATGGTCTCGCGGTAGCGGGTCAGGAACAGGTCGTCGATGCGGCCGCCGGTCAGCGACATCGAACCGGTCAGGGTGCCGGTGCGGATGCGCACGCGCTGCGTTCCGTTCGCGCCAAGCGCGACCCTGCGGTCCTCCGTGAAGATCGCGGCGCTGGCGGGCGGGGCGGTGACCGGGCCCGAGGTGGCTTCGGCCGTCGCCTGCTGCGCGGCGCGGCGCTTCTGCGCCTGCGGCTCCATGACGAAGAAGCTGTAGGCCAGCAGCATGATCGACGCGATCACGATGAAGATGATCGTGTTGCGGCTGTTGTTCTGGGGGGGCATGGAGGTCAGTGGTCCTGGCCGGCGGGCGATGTCGGTGCGTGGGGCGCGACAGGAGGCGCCGACCGCGGGGTCGCGAGCCTTGTAAGCGCCGATTTCACATCGTCAAGCAAACGGTCCCACGGGCGGTCTGCGGTGCCCATCCGGGCGATGAAGACATAGTCGCTGCCCGGCCGCGCCAGCTGGGGCGCCAAGGCGCGGGCGGCCTCGCGCAGGCGGCGCTTGGCGCGGTTGCGGACGACGGCGCCGCCGATCTTGCGCGTGGCGGTGAAGCCCAGCCGCACCGTCGGGTCGCCGTCCCCCCGGTCGAGGCGCTGCACGACCACGGCCCCGCGGGCCTCTGAAACGCCTTTCGCGGCCGCCAGAAACTGGGGCCGCGACTTCAGGCGTTCGATTTTCACGAGGTCGCTCATGCGCCCGGTCCGGGCGCCGGACGACTTAGGCCGTCAGGCGCTTGCGGCCCTTGGCGCGGCGGCGCGCAACGATCTTCTGTCCGTTCTTGGTGGCCATCCGCGAACGGAAGCCGTGACGGCGCTTGCGCACGAGTCGCGACGGCTGATAGGTCCGCTTCACGGTCGGCTCCTGGGACTGAAAACAAGGTGGGCGGCGGAAAGAGGTCCG
>NZ_DASWTO010000096.1:0-7881 GCF_036402095.1 Brevundimonas sp.
TCTCTATACGCACCGCTCCGCCGCAGGTTCGTCCCGCGGCTTTTCTGTTTTGCTTTGCCTCAGGACGACGACCATGAAGGTCCGCAGCTCGCTCAAGTCGCTCAAGGGTCGCCACCGCGACTGCAAGGTCGTGCGCCGCAAGGGCGTCGTCTATGTGATCAACAAGACGGACCCGCGCTTCAAGGCGAAGCAGGGCTGAGTTAGCGCGCCGACGCGGGCGACGCGGTCGCCCGCTGCCTGAGCGCAGCTATCCACAGGTCGCGGGCTTTGTCCGCGGCCTTTTTCGTGCCGGATGTTGAGCCGGCCGGACAGGCGTGGTTAGCGTCCGGCCTCTCTTTCGTTCCCCGCTTATCAGGAGTCCGCCCGTGGCCGACGACGCATCCTTCGACGCCAGCCCCGACGTCCTGACCGCCACGGCCCAGGGCCGGCTGCGCACCATTATCGAGCGCCTCGAGCGGCTGGAGGAGGACAAGCAGGCGGTCATGGCCGACATGAAGGAGGTCTTCGCCGAGGCCAAGGGCGAGGGCTACGACGTCAAGATCCTTCGCAAGGTCATCCGCATCCGCAAGCAGGACAAGGCCAAGCGCCAGGAAGAGGACGCCATCCTCGACCTCTACATGTCCGCCCTCGGCGAGATCTGACACTGAAGCGAACCGGCTTCGGTGGAGGGAAGGGCGGCTCGAAGAAGCCGCCCTCTCCGTTCGAGGTCGAACGCAAGGCGGCCCAGCGCGCCGCCCTCAACGCCCTCAGACGCGCCCGCCGCTCGGCCGAGAAGGCGGGCGTTTCGCTGTCCGAATGGGAGGGCGAGTTCCTCGACTCGGTGTCGGAGCGGGTGAAGACCCACGGCCGCGCATTCGGCGATCCCGAATTGGGCGCGCCCGGTCAGGCCCTGTCGTCCATGCAGGGCCGCAAGCTCAAGGAAATCGCCGCCAAGGCCAGGGGCGAGGCGCCGAAGCGGCGATGGGGCCGCAAGGCGCCCGGGCCGTCCAGCGACTGATCAGAACAGGATCTTGCGCAGCGAAATGCCGATGCTGCGGCCCTCCGGGTCCAGATAGTCGGGCTGATAGTTGAGCGGGGTGTCGCCGGCGCTGCTGGTCACCTCGGTGCGGCTGTCGAACAGGTTGCGGACGCCGAGCTGCAGGCGCGCGCCCTTCAGCCACGGGTATTTCTCGACCCAGCCGGCCTGGGCGCCGAGATCGATGAAGACGTTCAGATTGACTGTCGTGAGGTCCGAGAAGAACAGGTCGGGCCCGGTCCCGCCGTCGATACGGGTGTCGTCGCGCCAGTTGGCGTTGAGGAAGGCGCCCATGCCGTTCTTGAACACGCCCGTCTGGGCCTGAATCTCGTGCCGGGGACTGCCGCCGCGGCTGGAAGTGGCTGCGCCGTCCAGCAGGTCGAGGATCGGCAGCCCCTCGGCGATCAGGATCTCATCCTGCAGCCGGTAGGTGTGGTAGATCGAGACCATGAAGCGGCCCTGGCCCGGCTGCATGCCGCCCCCGCGCCCGCCGCCGCCGCCGCCCATGCGTATGACCGGGCCGCCGCCGCCGCCTCCGTCCCGTCCTTCGCCCCGGGGACGGTCGCCCCCGCCGCCGGGCCCGCCGATGATCATCGGACCGCCGGGCCGCAGGCCCCCCGCCGCGCCCGGCGCGGGCGCCGTGGGCGTGCCGAAGGCCTTGGAGAAGTTGAAGCCGGTCCGGATGTCTTCGCGCTCGGCGCGGGCGAAATTGAGCGGTCGTGCGTCGATCGAGATCAGGTTGCCGTCGGGGTCGCGGGTGAAGCGGCCGGGCAGGGCGGCCTCGAGCTCGGAAGTGATGGTGGGGAAGCTGTTGATCGCGTCGTCGGTGGCGTTGCGGGTCCAGGTCGAGCTGAGCGTCAGGTCTTCGTCCTTGATCGGGCGCAGGGTGACGCCGGCCTTCCAGATACGGCGGGTCTCGGCGTCCAGATCGGGATTGCCGCCCTCGAACCGCGTGACCTGCACAGTCTCCCCGGTGGCGAAGTCGAACACCGGGACGTTCGGCGTGGCGATCAGCGGGTTGTTGAGCTGGCTGATGCTCGGCGAACCCTCCTCGTCCGTGTAGCTGAACAGGAAGGAGAGCGGCTCGACCGGAGACCAGTTGACCGTGGCGCCGAAGATCGACAGGCCGCCGAAATCGGACAGGTCCTCGAAGCCTGCGTTGACGCCGATCGAAAGGTCGCCGAGCAGCGGCAGAACCTCGGAACGCCGGCTGGCGATGGGGAAGGTCACATTGGTCAGGCCGCTGAGGCGGTCGCGCGACTGCTTGCGCTCCGTGGTCAGGCCGCCGCGGGTGCTGGTGGAGTCCAGCGACAGGCTGTCGGCGCCGACCTTGAAGGTGGTGGAGACCCCCCCGGCGGGGAGGTCCCACAGGTCGCCGTTCAGCACCAGTTCGGTGTCGAGGCGCTGCGACACCGATCGGGCGGTGTCGTTCGCAACCGGCGTGAAGTCGGCGGTGGCGAGCAGGCCGAACGGATTGGCGGCGGCGTCGCCGGCGTCGAGCCGGGCCTGGAAGGGGGCGGCGCTGTAGCCGCGTCCGGTGACGGTGTCGGTCTCGACCCGCGTGAACGCGCCGTTGAAGGTCCAGCGCCACTCCTCTCCGAGGAAGCCGTCAAGCAGGACGCCGGCCTCGCCGGTCAGGGTGTCGGTCCGCCTCGCCAGCGAGTCGGCGTCATCCAGATAGCGGTAGACCATCACGTCGTCGGCGAAGGGCGAGAAGGGGTTGCCGTCCGGCAGGGTCAGCACCACGCCCGGCAAGCCGTTGAAGCTGCGGTTGCTGTCGTCCTGCAGGCTGCCCCTGAAGGTGATCTGGGTCGTGCCGTCGAGGTCGCGCTTGATCGAGCCGCCGACCGACGCGCTCTCGGTGGCGGACATCAGCGTGCGGTAGGCGCCCAGATCGCCCGTGCGCGGATCGCCGTAGGCCGCGGCGAAGTCGTTGAGGCTGAAGCCGGTGGTCGGGACCGGGGCGACTGTCGCCACCTCGCCGACCTGGCCCGACAAGGCCGGATCGATCTCGTCTCCGAAGGGCAGGCCGGAAATGTTGCCGGTCAGATCGAACGGCGTCGATCCCGGGTCGCGGACGAGGTCGCGCTCGCTCTCGAACAGCGGCGTGGCCCGGTCGTATTCGAGTTCCATCGACCAGCGCTCGCCGCCGGAGATGCGCAGCAGATTGGCGTCGAGCCCCGTGGTCGTGCGGCCGCCGGCGGTGGGAACGCGTCCCTCGACCTGCGTGGTGACCGAACGGAAATTCGCCTTCAGAACGAAGTTCACCACCCGCTGGTCGGCGCGGTAGCCATATTCCAGCGCGACCTCCTCGGGGAGGATATCGACGCGCTCGATCGCCTCGGGCGGGATGCCCTGGATCTCACGGAAGCCCGAAATGCGCCGCCCGTTGACGAGCATCACCGGCTGGCCGCCGGAGCCGCGCGAACTGCGGGTCACCGGCTCCAGATAGGTCAGGAGTTCAGCGATGCTGGAGGCGCCGTAGGCCTGGATTTCCTCGGCGCTGAGCGTCAGGTCCGGCGGGATGTCGCTGTCGACGCTGCCTCTCGGCCGCTGTCCGGTGACGTCGACGGTGCCGAGGTCCACCGCGTCGCGGGTGTCCTCTTCCGTCGCTGTCGGCAGGGGAGCCTCGTCCTCCTGCGGGGCCGGCTCCTGCGTCTGTCCGGCCGGCGGCTGCTGCCGGGGCGGCGGTGCGGCCTGCGCCGGCGCGCTCTGGATCGCGCCGGCCATGAGGCCGGACAGGGCGGTGGTCACAAGCAGCATGCGGCGGCGTTCCGGGAAGGGGATAACGGGCGTTCAACGTGCCGCCCCGGTGTTTCCGTCGTGTTTCAGACGCGAAACCGGGAGTTGCGGTCCCGTTCGTGTCGCACGCCGCCGCCGCCGGTGTTCAGTGAACTTTCGTTCAGGCTGCGGGCATTTCGGCAGGCGTGGCCGGGATGTCTCAGCCCGCGTCCTTCAACACGCCCTCGAGGCCCTGCTCGCGGACCTTGCGGTAGAGGGTCGAGCGGCCGATGCCGAGACGGCGCGCGATCTCGGACATATGGCCGGCGTAGACCTCTATGGCGTGCTGGATCAGGTCACGCTCGATCTCTTCCAGCGTGCGCAGATGGCCGCGATCGTCGAGGATGCGGATCGGCGTGTCCGGGAGCGGCGGCAGGCCGAGGCCGTCGTTCGCCGGCGCGGCCGTGAAGGCCGCCACCGTTTCGGCGCCCGCCTGCTCGGCCGGCAGGAAGGGCGCGGAGACGCCCGAAATTGCGGGGAAGTCGTGCGGCTGCAGGAACGGCGAGTCGGACAGCACGATGGCCCGGTAGATGGCGTTCTCGAGCTGGCGCACGTTGCCGGGCCAGTCGAAGGCGGACAACAGGGCGAGGGTTTCGGGCGCGCAGCCGGCGACGCGCTTGCCTTCCTCGACGTTGAAGCGGGCGATGAAGTGGTCGACCAGGGCGGGAATGTCCTCGCGGCGGTCGCGCAGGGCCGGGGCCTCGATCGGGAACACATTCAGACGATAGAACAGGTCCTCGCGGAAGCGGCCCTCGCGCACCTGTTCCGCCAGGTCGCGGTTGGTGGCCGAGACGATGCGCACGTCGACCTTGACCGAGCGCTTGGAGCCGACCGGATCGATCTCGCCTTCCTGCAGCGCCCGCAGCAGCTTGACCTGCATGTCCAGCGGCAGTTCGCCGATCTCGTCGAGGAACAGGGTGCCGCCGCTGGCCTCGGCGAACTTGCCCAGGTGCTTGTCGCTGGCTCCGGTGAAACTGCCCTTCTCGTGGCCGAACAGAATCGACTCCACGAGGTTGACGGGCAGGGCGCCGCAGTTGACGGCCACGAACGGCTTGCCGCCGCGGTCCGAGGCGCCGTGGAGGGCGCGGGCGATGACTTCCTTGCCGACGCCGCTCTCGCCAGTGATCAGCACCGGGATGCCGGATTTGGCGGCGCGCACGCCCAGGGAGCGCACCATCCGCATCGGCGCGCTCTGGCCGACCAGGTCGTCGAACGAGGTGCGGCCGGAAACGTGCTTCTTCAGCCGCCCGACCTCGGCCGTCAGCTGGGTCAACTGCAGGGCGTTGCGGACGCCGACCAGCAGGCGTTCGGCCGATACCGGCTTGACGAAGAAATCCTGCGCTCCGGCCTGCATGGCCTTGACCACCGCGTCGACCCCGCCCGAGGCGGTCAGCACGATCACCGGCGTGGTCACGCCCGCGGTCCGGATCTCGGCCAGGGCCTCCATCCCGCTCATGCCCGGCATGACCATGTCCAGCAGGACCACGTCCGCGCCGCCGCCCTTCGTCAGGCGGTCGATGGCCTCGCCGCCGGACTCGGCGTGGACCACGGCGTATCCCTCGCGCTCCAGCACCGCCTGCGCCAGGCGGCGCTGGGTGGGATCGTCATCGACCACGAGTACGGTCCGGGTCATGTCAGGTCACCCTTCATCATCACGTCAGGGGCCGGTCCTCATTGCGCGGGACTGGCTCATTCCGGGACGTTTCTACCCCGCACAAGGTGAAGATCGGGTTGTGCGGGGTGGTGAGCGAGGGGTTAAGGCGGGTCAGCGCGAGGTGAGGCGGCCGTGCTCCTCATCGCCTGCTGCCGCCGGGGATCCAGGCGGGCAGGCCTCGTTGACCTCGGGGCTGACCGGCTCACCATCGCCGAGGGCCAGGGCGGGCCAGGGGGAGCGACCGACCATGAGACGGCCCGTTTTCAATGCCGCCCGCGGATCGAGCGTGCGCCGGCAGCCGCGGAACTCGTAGTTCGCGGCCAGACGCCAGCCGCCGTCGGTTTGCTCGAAAATCGACGCGCCAGACCGTCGCGCCAGTACGATTTCGGATTTCCCGTCCCCGTTCAGATCACGGCGGGTCGCCACGCAGTCGCCGGCGGCGGCGCAGGAGACGGTGGGGCCAACGCGGTTCGCCGATGCAAGGAAGTCGACGGGAAGGGCCGTTCCGACCGGCCATGACTCAATCACCGGTGCGGCCTGCTCCCCCCTGACGCGCACATCGTACCGGCTCCGCTCGGCCTGCATGGCTTTCGCCAGTCGCGCGGTTTCCGGATTTGATGACCGCGCCAGCCGCGCCAGAGCCGCCTGTCCGGCCTTCCCGCTCTCGAAGCGGAGGAAGCGATAGTCGAATTCATCGGGCGTGACCGCGCCGCGCTCCAGCCGCGCCATCTGGTCGGCGACCGAGAGCCGGGCCGGGTCGGCGAGGGGACTGAACAGGGTGAGGATCAGGATCAGCGCGAGGGCTGCGGCGGCGATGGTGGTGCGCTCCAGCGGCCGCATCCATTCGCCCCTGCGCCAGAAGGGGCTGACAGCGGCCCAGCCGTAGCCCAGCGCAATGGCCGCCCCGACCAGGGCGCAGGCGGCGGCTATGATCCGGTCCGGCGTCAGGCCGTGCTGGCCGATGCGCAGGGCCAGGCCCCAGAAGGCGATGACAATCAGGGGCGTGATCAGCACCGCGGCGATGCGCACGGCGATGCGCAATATCATCGGCGGCCGGTTGTCGGCGCGGCCGTCCTGGTAGGCAGCAAGGATCAGGACGATCAGGGCCCCGGCAGCCGCCAGCACCAGCGCCGTCGCGTTGCCGGTCTCCCACAGCCCCTGCAGGCCGGTGAAGGGCAGGGCCGCGACGAAGCCGGCGACAACCACCGTCATCACCAGCAGCAGCCACGACAGCAGCATCAGCGCCACGGTGCGGACGCCGCGGATCAGGCCGTCGCGGACGTCCGTCAGGTGCACGGCGATGGCGAAGACGAAGAAGGTGATGGGGATGTAGAACCAGTCCTCCCGCAGCAGGTCCTCAAGGAAGTCGAGGCCGATGACGCGGAACAGCGCCGCGCCGAGATGCAGCAGGGCCCAGAAGGCGCCGGTGAATCCGATCGACAGGGCCAGTTGCACCAGCGACTTGGTCGCGGTGTCGAAATAGGCGGGGAAGCTGGCGAGGCGCCGCCGTTCCATGTCGGCCGGGGCGACCAGATGATGGGCGATGAACAGGGCGGCGGCGGAGAACAGGATCACGGGCGGGGACAGGAAGGGCGGGCCGAGCAGGGTGTCGGCGCTCTGGCGGGCGATGTCGTGCAGGCCCAGCAAGGCCAGGCCCGCCCCGGCGACGAGACCCCAGACGGCCAGCGTCCTCAGTCTCAGGCGGCCGATGCCCGCCAGCAGCATGACCGGCAGGAAGGCGAAGACCAGCAGAAGGGGACCGAACAGGAGCGGCTGGGTCGCGGGCCAGTCGATCCCCTCGTCCGAGACCCGATGCAGCCAGAACAGGCCGAGACCCTGAAGCAGCCCGACCGCGAGCCGCACGGGACCCAGCCACGGCGCGGCGTCACGGCCCAGATTGTCGCGACCCATCGCCTCCAGGCGTACAGCAGGTGCGTCGTCGGTCGGTTCGGTCATCTTCCTGCCCCCAGCGTGGATGCATCAGACGCCCATCGGCGACCCTTGGGAAGAGCGGCCGCTTGAGTTCTGCGTCCGTCCGTGTATAGAGCGCGCCTTCTCCGTCGCAGCTTCGGCCGCGGCGGTCCTGTCCGAGAACTTCGGGGCGTGGGGGCCACCCATGCCGTAAATGCCAGAGAGCCCTCTGGCGCCGTGGGGAGATGGGGATGCAGACGGCCATCGTCACCCGGTTCCCCGGGGGCACGGGGTCTGAGCTTCCTTCGGACATTACGACCGGCCTGAACGCTTCGCAGCGATGCGCAGGCGGCTGGGCCAATCCGTCGTCGGGAATAAGCCCGGCGGCGAATACCAGACTGGAGACCGCAATGGACCGCGCACAAAAAGCCGAGTCGATCGAAACGCTGAAGGGCGTTTTCGCCGACGCGGGCGCCGTGGTCGTGACCCACAACCTGGGTCTGACCGTTGCGGACATGGA
>NZ_DASWTO010000097.1:0-8230 GCF_036402095.1 Brevundimonas sp.
GCCGCTTCCGCCACCGGCGTCGGGGTCGCCTCGACAGGCGCGGGGGCGGCGGCCAGCGGCTGGGCCGGCAGCACCGGCGGCGTGGCCGCGGGCTCGGCCAGCGGGGCCGGGGCGGAGTCCTCGCCGCCCATCATCATCGCCGCCGCGCCGGCGCCCAGCACCAGCACGCCGATCGGCGCAAGGATCATCCAGGTCTTGAGACCGCCCTTGCGGCCGCGCGCGCTGCGGCGGGTGCGGGCGTAGACCGGAACGAAGGGCTCCTCGCGCACGCTGTCGAGGTGATCGCCCTGGGGCATAGGTCGGTCGTGCGGATAGGTTACGGACATCTGTGTTCCTCCAAATCAGTGACGACGGAACCACCACGAGAGATCACGGTTCCGCAGAAACGGCCACGCCTCGAAGAAACACTGTTGCGGACACAGTTTAGCCTCGTGCCGTTCAGGTTTGTGGCGGAACTGTACTAACCCCTTGCCTTGCCGATGCTCAGTCGCCATCCCGGAGCCCGAGGCGGCGCGCAACGGAACTTGACCCTGCGGAACCGCCGCTTCGGCGCCACGCCCCGCCGTAAACCGCCGTTCAGGACGGCTCAAAGCGGCCGCGAATTCCCCCGCCGGTTGACCCGAACCCCCGGCTTGTTCATCACCGTCACGAGCGGCGTCTTCCAACGGAGTGGATGGGACTATGGGGTTGGTGGCGAATATCCGGCGCGACATGCGGTTCGCGAAGGGGCTGCGCCGACTGCTCAAGCGCATCAAGCCGATCGATCTCGACAGCCCCGATCTGGTCTGTGACGACTGGGAAGAGGCGGTCGACAAATTCCCCGACCATGTCGCCATCCAGGACGACCGGCTGACGCTGACCTATCGCGAGCTGGACGCCATGGCCAACCGCTTCGGCCACTGGGCCCAGAGCCGGCGGCTCAAGCGCGGCGACACCATCGCCCTGCTGATGCTCAACCGGGCCGAATACATCGCCGCCTGGATGGGGTTCTCCAAGGTCGGGGTCGCCACGGCCCTGATCAACACCAACCTGACGGGCCACGCCCTGGCTCACTGCCTCGCCATCTCCAACGCCTCCCAGGTGGTCACCGACGTCGACTCCTGGCGCAAGGTCGAGGACGCGCGCCCCTTCGCCGGCCGCAACCTGATGCTCTGGGTGCTGGGCCTCGCCGACGCCGACGAGGCCGACGAGCGCCGCGGCCTCGACAAGCCCGTCCGGGGCGGGTCCTCCGTGCGGCCGGCGCGCTCGGTGCGCTCGGGCCTGACCAACCGCGACACGGCCCTGTACATCTACACCTCGGGCACCACCGGCCTGCCCAAGGCGGCCAAGGTCACCCACGCGCGGGCCCGCACCTACATGCGCGCCTTCGCCGGCGCCACCGCGGCCACCGACAAGGACGTCACCTTCAACGTCCTGCCGCTCTATCACTCCACCGGCGGCCTGGTCGGCATCGGGCCGGCCCTGCTGAACGGCGGCCGCCTGGTGCTGCGCAAGCGCTTCTCGGCCTCCAACTTCTGGCCGGACGTGAAGGCCACGGGCGCGACCCTGTTCGTCTACATCGGCGAGCTGTGCCGCTATCTGGTGAACTGCCCCGAGAACCCCGACGAGCGGTCGCACAAGCTGCGCCTGGCCTTTGGCAACGGGCTGAGGCCCGACGTCTGGAACGACTTCCAGAAGCGCTTCGCCGTGCCGGAAATCCTCGAATTCTACGGCTCGACCGAGGGCAACGTCTCGCTGTTCAATTTCGACGGCAAGCCGGGCGCGATCGGCCGCGCGCCGGGCTTCCTGAAGAAGCAGATCAATTTCCGCCTCGTGCGCTACGACATCGACTCCGACGAGCCCGCCCGCGGGCCTGACGGCCTGTGCCAGCCCGTCCGGGCGGGCGAGGTCGGCGAGGCCATCGGCCGCATCGGCGACGACACCCGCCACGCCTTCTCCGGCTATGCCGACAAGGCCGCCTCGGAACGGAAGATCCTGCGCGACGTCTTCGTGCGCGGCGACCGCTGGTTCCGCACCGGAGACCTGATGAAGCAGGACTCCGAGGGCTACGTCCATTTCATCGACCGGATCGGCGACACCTTCCGCTGGAAGGGCGAGAACGTCTCCACCGCCGAGGTCGAGCAGCGGCTGGCCGACGCGCCCGGCGTCAAGGAAGTCATCGCCTATGGGGTGCCGGTGCCCGGGCATGACGGCAAGGCCGGCATGGCGGCCCTGGTCATCGACGGCCGGTTCGGGGCCCGCGCCTTCGCCGACTGGGTCGATCAGGAGCTTCCGGTCTACGCCCGCCCGGCCTTCCTGCGCATCATCAAGGCCGCCGACACCACCGGCACGTTCAAATACCGCAAGATGGATCTGGTGGACGAGGGCTTCGACCCCGAGCGGGTCGACGGGCCGATCTACGTCCGCGGCGGCAAGAGCGGCTATACGAAGCTCACCGACGCCGCCCGCCATGCGATCCTGAAGGGCGAGACCCGGCTGTAGCGCTCGCAACCGCCCCTTAATGATTAACGGCCATGGTCGGCGTCTCTCGCGCGCAGGACCGACCGCCCCTCCATGTTCCAGATTATCGGCATCGTGCTGCTGTTCGGCCTCGTGTTCGGCAGCTACATCATCTCGGGCGGAAAGTTCGAGGTCATCCTCCACGCCCTGCCTCACGAGATGATGGCCATCGGCGGCGCCGGCGTCGCGGCCTTCCTGATCTCCAACAGCGTGACCGTGATCAAGTCGACGCTCGGGGGCCTGGGCAAGGCTTTCGCCGGGCCGAAATGGAAGCGGCAGGACTACAAGGACCTGCTGTCGCTGCTGTTCCAGCTGACCAAGACCATGAAGTCCAAGGGCGTCATCGCCCTCGAAAGCCATATCGAGAAACCGGCCGAGAGCACCATCTTCCAGAAATATCCGAAGGTGCTGAAGGACCACTTCGCCACGGATTTCATCTGCGACACCCTGCGCATGATGACCATGAACCTCGAGGATCCGCACCAGATCGAGGACGCCATGGAAAAGCAGCTGGAGAAGCACCACCACGAGGCGCTGGGCGCGCCGCACGCCCTGCAGCAGCTGGCGGACGCCCTGCCCGCGCTCGGCATCGTCGCGGCCGTGCTCGGCGTCATCAAGACCATGGGCTCGATCACCGAGCCGCCGGAAATCCTTGGCGGCATGATCGGCGGGGCGCTGGTCGGCACCTTCCTCGGCGTCTTCCTGGCCTACGGCCTGGTCGGACCGATCGCGGCGCGCCTGAAGGCGATCGTCGACGAGGAGTCGGCCTTCTACAAGATCATCCAGTCGGTGCTGGTCGCCCACCTGCACGGCAATGCGGCGCAGATTTCGGTCGAGATCGGCCGCGGCGACATCCCGTCCTCGGCCCAGCCCTCCTTCCTCGAGATGGAAGAGGCGCTGCAGGGCGCGCCGGCCGAGGCCTGATCGCAGGCTCTGGTAACACCGTCATCACGTCGGCTCACCGACGATCACGGACCCGGGAACAGGGGCATGCATGGCCGGTTATCCGCAGGACCGATCGTGGGAGCGGGCGGCTGTTTCGCCCGGGCGATCGCTCGGAGGACCAGGCATGAAGCTGATGATCATCACCGCCGCCGCCCTTGGGGCCCTGACGCTGGCTGCGTGCACGCCCGCGGAGGACGAGACCGCTGCGGACGCCGCGGCGACCGGGGCCGAAACCTCGGCCACCGCTCCGGCGACGGACGGGGCCATGGCGCCGGCCGACGGAGCCACGACCACGATGCCGGACACCACGGGCACGACCAACCCGGACGGCACGACCACCCCTCCCGGCCAGACGCCGCCGACCCTGCCGCCGGAGCCCAACGGCTCGACCTCGCCCGCGACCTCGACGCCGCCGCCGATGTAGGCTCCATGGCCCACGACGTATCCGGAAAGGGGACCCCGCGCGGTCCCCTTTTTGCTGTCGGATGACAGCAGTTCACGAATGCGTGAGAATTTAGCTTGCGTATCCTCTCACGAAGCCGTTATCTCGGACCTGCGAGGATTCATGACCTCGTTGACCCTTCTGAAGGAAGAAAAACCCATGCGCATCACCGCTCTGATCGCCGCTTCGGCCGCCGCTCTGGCCCTGGCCGCCTGCACCCCCGCCGAGAAGGCCGAAGAGGCTCCGGCCGCTGACGCCACGGCCACCGAAGCCGCTGCTCCGGAAGCCGCTCCGGCCGCCGACGCCTCGATGGCCCCGGCCGCTGAAGCCCCGGCCGCCGAGACCCCGGCTGCCCCGGCCGCCGAAGCTCCGGCTGCCCCGGCTCAGTAATATCTGAGACGTAGCGGACCTCCGGGTCCGTTCGGAAAGGGTCGCCCTCACGGGCGGCCCTTTTTCGTTGCGCGCCAGGCGACCCGCGCAGCTTGCGCCAAATTCACTTGCGGCCCGGGCGCGGGCGTCGGTATCTCGGAGGACGGGACGCTGTCGTCCGCTCGAACGAAGGATCTCCCCCATGCGCATCGTCGCCCTGATCGCCGCCTCGGCCGCCGCCCTGACGCTGGCCGCCTGCAACAACGCCGAAGAGAAGGCCCCGGAAGCCTCCTCCGAAGCCGTCGAGGCCTCGGGCATCGCCGATGAGGCCGCCGTGACGGCGACCACGGATCAGGCGGCTGCGGACGCCAAGGCCGCCGCGGACGCCGCCGCCGCTTCGGAAATGGCCCAGGCCGAGCCGGCTCCGGCTGCGACCGCGGCTCCGGCCACGCCGGTCGAGGCTCACTGACCCAGGTCAGGGACGGAAACGTCGATCGGGGGCCGTCCGCGAGGGCGGCCCCTTTTCGTTGCGCTCCACCCCGGCTACGGCCTCGGCCATGACCGACGACCGTTCCCCCCGACTGGTCTGGACCGACGACGGCGCGCCGCGTTCGGGCCGGTTCGACGACGTCTATTTCTCGTGCGAGGACGGTCTGGCCGAGAGCCGCGCCGTCTTCCTCGGCGGCTGCGGACTGCCGGAGGCCTGGAGCGGGCGGAGCCGGTTCACCGTGGCCGAGCTCGGCTTCGGCACCGGGTTGAACATCGCCGCCCTGCTGGACCTGTGGCGCCGCGAGGGCCCGGCGGGCGGGCGGTTGCACATCTTCTCCGTCGAAGGTTTCCCGCTCACCCGCGACGAGGCGGCCCGGGCGCTGGGAACCTGGCCCGAGCTGGCCGGGGCCGTGGAAGCCCTGCTCGACGCCTGGCCCTCCCCGACACCGGGCTTCCACCGCCTTGACCTGCCCGGCTTCGGAGCCACCCTTGATCTCGCGATCGGCGAGGCGGCCTGGGCGCTGGCGCAGTGGTCGGGGCGCGCCAACGCCTGGTTCCTCGACGGCTTCGCCCCCTCGACCAATCCCGGCATGTGGTCGGACGCCGTGCTGGACGGCGTCGCGGCCCGCTCGGCGCCGGGGGCGCGGCTCGGGACCTTCACCGTGGCCGGCGCGGTGCGGCGCGGCCTGTCGCAGCGGGGCTTCACCGTGGACAAGCGCCCCGGCCACGGCCGCAAGCGAGAACGGCTCGAGGCGCGCCTGCCGCTCTCCGGGGGCGCCGCGAACACGCCGGACGTCGCCGTGATCGGCGCGGGCATAGCGGGGGCCGCCCTCGCGCGAGCCTTCGCCGCTCTCGGCGCCCGATGCACGCTCGTCGAAGCCGCGTCGCCGGGCGCGGGAGCGTCCGGCTTCCCCGCCTCGCTGGTCACGCCCCGGCTGGACGCCGGCGATGCGGCGATCGCCGCCCTCCACGCCCAGGCCCTCGCCCGGGCGCGGGCGCTCTATGCGGCCGTTCCCGGGGCCATCCTCGCCGACGGCGTGCTGCAGCTGGAACAGACCCCGCGCGACGCGGCCCGGTTCGCCAGGATCGCCACCCAGGACATCTGGCCCGCGGGCGCGATGACGCCGCAGTCCGGGCCGGCCTGCGCGGAGCGGCTGGACGAGCCGGTCGGGACCGGCGGGCTGTTCATGCGCGACGCCTTGGCCCTGAACCCGCACGCGATGCTCGATGCGTGGCTGGGCGGGACCGATCGCATCACCGCGACCGTAATGGGCGTCGAGCCGGCGCCCGGCGGCTGGAGGCTGATCGACGCGGCCGGCGAGGCGATCCTCGAGGCCGGGGCGGTCGTGATCGCCGCGGGCTGGGGCGCGGCGCCGCTGCGGACCGGGCTGCCGCTGTCGCCGGTGCGGGGCCAGGCGGACTGGGTCGAGGGAGTCGCCGCCCCTCCGGCGGCCTGGGGCGGCTATGTGGTCCCGACCGCCGACGGACTGCTGTTCGGCGCCACCCACGATCGGGGCGAGACGGCGGTGGAGACCGACGTCGCGGCGACGGCCCGCAACCTCGAAACCCTCGGCGCGCGCCTGCCGCGGCTGGCGGCGCGGGTGTCTGACGCGGGCGCGCCTCGCAGTCGCGCCGCGATCCGCGCCACGACGCCGGACCGCCTGCCGCTCGCCGGTCAACTGGGGCCGGGCCTGCTCGTCCTGACCGGCCTCGGTTCGCGCGGCTTCTGCGTCGCGCCCCTGCTGGCCGAGCATGTCGCGGCGCTGGCGCTGGAGGCGCCCTCGCCGTTGCCCGCCGCCCTGGCGGCGCGGGTCGATCCGAAGCGTTTCGTGATGTCGCCGCCCCTTGCGCAACCTTCACCGGCGGTGGACGGTTAACCGCAAGGCTGGCGATGCAACCCGCCGGCCGGGAGATCGATCATGACCCGCCTCACCCTGTCCGTCGCCGTCACGGCCCTGGCTGTCCTGACGGCGTCCTGCGCCCCCGTGGACGGTGCGGTCGCGCCCGGGGACAGCGCCGCCGCCGGCCCCGAACGCCGGTGCTTCAGTCCCGAGCAGGTGCGAAATTTCCGCCAGGGCGGACCCGGCCAGCTCTATGTCCGCGTGATCCGCAACGACGTCTACGAGCTGAATTCGTCGGGCGGCTGCACCGATCTCGACTTCGCCCAGCGCGTCGCCATCACGGCGGACGGCGCCGGTCTCGCGGGCGGGCGCATCTGCACCGGCGACTGGGCGCGGATCACCGTGCCGGGATCGTCGGCCTCGCTCACCACCTGCCGCGCCCGCGTCGATCGCGTGCTGACGGCGGACGAGGTCGCCGCCCTGCCCAGCGCCCATCGCCCCTGAGGCTCAGGCCTTCTGGGCGTAGCCGAGGCGCTGGTTCAGCTTCTCGATCAGGTCGATGGCGGTGTCGGCGATGACCGAACCCGGCGGGTAGACGGCGGCCGCCCCCATGTCGATCAGGGTCTGGACGTCGGACGGCGGGATCACCCCGCCGACCACGATCATGATGTCCGGCCGGCCCAGCTTCTCCAGCTCCGCCTTCAGCTCGGGCACGAGGGTCAGATGACCGGCCGCCAGGGATGACGCCCCGACGGCGTGAACGCCGCGCTCGACCGCCTCCTTCGCCGCCTCGGCAGGGGTCTGGAACAGCGATCCGGCGGTCGCCTCGAAGCCGAGATCGCCATAGGCGGTGGCGATGACCTTCTGACCGCGGTCGTGGCCGTCCTGGCCCAGCTTGGCGATGAGGATGCGCGGCGGCCCGCCGTCGTTCTCGACGAAGGCGGCGACCATCCCCCGGGCGCGGGCGATCTTCGGATCGTCGCCGGCCTCCGTCGCATAGACGCCCGAGACGGTCTGCACCGTCGCCACGTGGCGGCCGAAGGCGGCCTCCAGCGCGTCCGAGATCTCCCCGACGGTGGCGTAGGCGCGGGCCGCCTCGACCGACAGCTGCAGCAGATTGGCCTTGCCGCGCGCGCCGGCGGTCAGGGCGTCCAGCGCCGCCCGGGTCTTCGCCTCGTCGCGCTCGGCGCGCAGCCGCTTCAGCTTGTCCAGCTGGGAGGCCAGCACGGCGGCGTTGTCGACCTTGAGCACCGGAATGTCGTCGACGTGGTCGGCGAGATATTTGTTCACCCCCACCACCGTCTGCTGGCCCGTGTCGATCCGGGCCTGGGTCTTCGCGGCGGACTCCTCGATGCGCAGCTTGGGCACTCCGGCCTCGATGGCCTTCGCCATGCCGCCCAGGGCCTCGACCTCGGCCATGTGGGCGCGGGCCTTTTCCGCCAGTTCGTGGGTCAGGCGTTCGACGTAGAAGCTGCCGCCTCACGGGTCGATGACCTTCGTCAGGCCGGTCTCCATCTGCAGCAGCAGCTGGGTGTTGCGGGCGATGCGGGCCGAGAAGTCGGTCGGCAGGGCCAGCGCCTCGTCGAGGCTGTTGGTGTGCAGGCTCTGGGTCTGGCCGCCCGCCGCCGCCATGGCCTCGACCATG
>NZ_DASWTO010000098.1:0-17732 GCF_036402095.1 Brevundimonas sp.
GTCGACGAGGTTCGGATCGGGCTGCCGGTCGTTCCAGGTCGTTCCGCTGGCCGGGCCTGCGAAACAGATCGAGGCGCCTTCCTCGGCCGTGGAGACGACATGACGGAAGGCGGCGAACAGCTCGCGGCCGTACCCCCAGGCCGAGCCGCCGGCGTGTTCGGGAGAACGCTCCGCCGCCGGACGGCTCAACAGGTCGACGCCGACAGTGGTCAGCACGCCCTTGTCGGGATCGAGGCGGATGACGTCGCCGTCGCGCACCCGGGACAGCAGACCGCCGGCCAGGGCCTCGGGCGAGACGTGGATGGCGGCGGGAGTCTTGCCCGAGGCGCCCGACATGCGGCCGTCGGTGACGAAGGCGACCTTGAAGCCCTTGTCCTGCAGCACGCCGAGGGCGGGGGACAGGCTGTGCAGTTCGGGCATGCCGTTGGCCCTGGGGCCCTGGAAGCGGAGAACCACCACGACATCGCGGTCGAGCTTTCCGTCCCTGAAGGCCTGCAGGGCGTCCTCCTGGGTTTCGAATACGGCGGCGGGGGCCTCGACGATGCGGTTCTCCGGCTTGACGGCGGAGACCTTGATGACCGCGCGGCCCAGGTCGCCCTGGACGAGCCGCAGGCCGCCCTCGCGGTCGAACGGACGGGACGCCGGGCGGAGAATGTCCGTGTCCAGACTTTCCGAGACGCCGTCGCGCCAGACCAGTTCGCCGTCGACCAGCGACGGCTCCTGGAAATAGTGGTCGATGCCGGGGCCCATGACGGTCTGGACGTCGGCGTGGATGTTCCCGGCCGCCGCCAGTTCGCGGGCCACGAAGGCGACGCCGCCGGCGGCCTGGAAGGCGTTCACATCGGCCGAGCCGTTGGGATAGACCCGGGCCAGCAGGGGCGTGACCGACGACAGCTGGTCCATATCGGTCCAGTCGATCAGGATCCCCGCGGCGCGGGCCATGGCCACGAGGTGGATGGCGTGGTTGGTCGAGCCGCCGGTGGCCAGCAGGGCGACGATCATGTTGACCACCGACTTCTCGTCGACGACGTCCGCCATCCGGCCCTGGCCCGAGCGGGCCAGTTCGACCGCCCGTCTGGCGGCCGCGGCTGTGAGGGCGTCGCGCAGGCCGGTCTCGGGATGGACGAAGGCCGTCGAGGGCAGATGCAGGCCGCCGAGCTCCATCATCATCTGGTTGGAGTTGGCGGTGCCGTAGAAGGTGCAGGTGCCGGGCGAGTGGTAGGAGCCGATCTCGCTCTCCAGCAGTACGGACCGGTCCACCTTGTTCTGGGCGTAGAGGGCGCGCACCCGGGCCTTCTCGGCGTTCGGGATGCCGCTGGGCATCGGTCCGGCGGGGGCGAAGACCACGGGCAGATGGCCGAAGGCCAGCGAGCCCATGAACAGGCCGGGCACGATCTTGTCGCAGACGCCGAGGCAGACGACGGCGTCGAAGGCGTCATGGGTCAGGGCCACGCCGGTCGACAGGGCGATGACGTCGCGGCTGAACAGCGACAGCTCCATGCCCGGGCGGCCCTGGGTGACGCCGTCGCACATGGCGGGCGTCCCGCCGGCGACCTGGGCCGTGGCGCCGGCCTCGCGCGCCGCCTCGCGGATGATGGCCGGGAAGCGCTCGAACGGCTGATGGGCCGAGAGCATGTCGTTGTAGGCGGTGACGACGCCGAGATTGGGCTGCCGGCCGCCCATGGCGGTCAGCTTGTCGGCGATGGTCTGGCCGGCGAAGGCGTGGGCCCAGTTGGCGCAGCTAAGCTTGGCCCGGGCGACGCCGGAGGCCGCGGCGGCGTCCATGCGGCGCAGATAGTCGGCGCGGGTGGCGCGGGAGCGCTCGACGATGCGGGCGGTGACCTCGGCGACGACGGGATTGAGCGCGGGCATCAGGCGGCCTCCGTCCACAGCACGTCGAGCGGAACGCCGTTGGCCACGAGGGCGGCGATCGGCTGGGTGGCGGGGTCGCCGGCGGCCTCGCGCTCGAACACCGCGCGCTTGGCGGCGCCGGTGATGGCGAGGACGACGCGGCGGGCGCCCATCAGATAGGGCAGGTTGATCGACAGGCGTTCGAGCGAGGGCGCGCGCCCGTCGCGCCCGGCGGGGACGCCGAGGACGGTCGGCGGAAGGCCCGGCGCCAGCAGGGCCTTGAGGGTGGGGCTTTCAGGGAACATGGAGCAGATATGGCCATCCTCCCCCATGCCGAGAAGGACCGCGTCCATACGCCGGCCCTCGGCGGCGAGCGCGTGGGCGGCGCGCGCGGCGGCGCGATCGACGGTGACGGCCGGGGAATAGAGGGGCAGGAAGCGGGCGGCGGCGGCGGGGCCGGTCAGCAGGGTGCGCTTCAGCAGGGCGGCGTTGGACTCGGGCGAGGTCTCGGGAACGTAGCGTTCGTCGATGAGGGTGACGACGACGCGCGACCAGTCGAGCGGGGCGGTCGAGAGCCGGGCGTAGATGGGCGAAGGGGTCGAGCCGCCCGAGCCGGCGAAGATCGCCTTGCCGGTTTCGGCGAGGGCGGCGGACAGGCTGTCGGCCAGGCGGGCGGCGCACGCTCCGGCCCAGGCGCCGGCGTCGGGGAAGGTTTCGATCTCAGGCATCGCCGGAGTTCCACGCGCGGCCGGTGCGGGACAGCAGCAGGTCGGCGGCCTCGGGGCCCCAGGTTCCGGCGGCGTAGTCGTGCGGCTTGAAGGCGGCGCCTTCCCAGGCCTCGGACACCTCGTCGACCCATTTCCACGCCTGCTCGGCCTCGTCGCGGCGCACGAACAGGGTGGAGTCGCCGGCGAGGGCGTCGAGCAGCAGCCGCTCGTAGGCGATACGGCGGCGCGGCGGTTTGGCGTCCTTGTCGTTCTGGCCCCAGGACAGGCTCATGCGGATGGGTTGCAGCTGCATGCGCTGGTCGAGGCCGGGCTTCTTGTTCATCACGGAGAGGGAAATGTCCTCGTCGGGCTGGAGTTCGATGACCAGCCGGTTGGCCTCGATCGAGCCGCGGTCGCCATGGTCGAAGATGGAGTGCGGCACCGGCTTGAACTGGATGACGATCTCGGTGCGTTTCTCCGGCAGACGCTTGCCGGTGCGCATGAAGAAGGGCACGCCGGCCCAGCGCCAGTTGTCGATGTCGGCGCGGACCGCGACGAAGGTCTCGGTGTCCGAGGGCGCGCCGCGTTCCTCGTCATAGCCGGCGACGGCTTCGCCCTCGACGGTTCCAGCCACGTACTGGCCGCGCACCGTGACCCGTCCGGCCTCCTCCGGGGTGATCGGACGAAGCGAGCGCAGCACCTTGACCTTCTCGTTGCGCACCGAGTCCGGATTGAGGTCGGAGGGCGGCTCCATGGCCACGAGGCAGAGCAGCTGGAGCATGTGGTTCTGGAGCATGTCCCGCAATGCTCCGTACTCGTCGTAATACGGCCAGCGGTCGCCGACGCCGACCGTCTCGCCCACGGTGATCTGGACGTGATCGATGCTGAGGTTGTTCCACAGCGGCTCGAAGATGGTGTTGCCGAAGCGCAGGGCGATCAGGTTCTGGACCGTCTCCTTGCCGAGGTAGTGGTCGATGCGGAAGACCTGATGCTCGGAGAAGGCGTCGGCGACGGCGTCGTCGATCTGGCGGAAGGTGTCGAGGTCGCGGCCGACCGGCTTTTCCAGCACCACGCGATCCTCGGGCTCGGCCAGGCCGGCGGCGCGCATGGCGGTGACGATGCGGGCGTAGAGCGAGGGCGAGACCGCCAGGAAGGAGGTGCAGGCGCCGTCGCCGACCTTGTCCTTGAGCGGCTTCAGGCTCTCGGCCGAGGTGGCGTCGACGGCGAGGTAGTCGAGGCGTGACTCCAGCCGGGCCCAGGCCTCGTCGGACCAGGCGTGGTCAGCCCTGGCCTTCGTCTCGACCGACTGGCGGACCTTGGCGACGTAGTCCTCGCGGCTCTCTTCCGAGCGGGCGGCGCCGATGATCTTGAGGCCGTCAGGCAGCAGGCCGTCGTGCTCGAGGAAGTAGAGCGAGGGCAGGAGCATCCTCATGGCGAGGTCGCCGCCGCCGCCGAACAGCACCAGGGCCGCCATGCGCTCTCCTCAGGTTCAGGTCCCAGCTTGACCGGGAGGTTGTCTGGCCGCTTCCGCGCGTTGCGCCAAGACATCGAGCACGTCCTGAAACACCATGTGACGGGCGCGCAGCAGCACCAGCAGATGGTAGATCAAATCCGCGGCCTCGGATGCGAGTTCCGAATCCGGCCCGGCGGCGCCGGCCAGCGCGGTTTCGACCCCTTCCTCGCCGACCTTCTGGGCGGCGCGTTTGGGACCGTCGGCGAGCAGCCGTGCGGTCCAACTCTCCGACGGGTCGGCGGCGGCGCGGCCGGCGATCGTCTGTTCCAGCCGGGCGAGGCGGCCGAGGCCGGGGGCGTCCTCCTCGCCGAAGCAACTGACGCGGTCCAGGTGACAGGCGTTCCCGACGGGCCGGACCTTCAGCACCAGGGCGTCGGCGTCGCAGTCGGACGTGATGGAGACAACGTGGAGGCGGTCGCCCGAGGTCTCGCCCTTGCGCCATCGGCCTCCGCGGGAGCGGGAGAAGAAGGTGGCTTCGCCGGAGGCGAGGGTCTCCTCAAGGGCGGCGCGGTCCATGTAGGCGAGGGTCAGGACCTGCAGGGTGGCGGCGTCCTGGACGACGACGGGGATCAGGCCGTCGCCCTTGGCGAGGTCGAGGGTGGAGGGATCGATCATGGTCTGACCTCAACGCCCGAAGCGGCCAGGAAGGCTTTCAGGTCCGGGATGGCGAGCGCGCCGGTGTGGAAAACGCTGGCGGCGAGGGCGCCGGAGACGCCGGCCTGCTGGAACACATCGCGGAAGTGCGCCGCCTCACCGGCGCCGCCCGAGGCGACCAGCGGAATGGTCAGACGCTCGCGGGCGGCGGTCATCTGGGCGAGATCATAGCCGCGGCGGACGCCGTCCTCGTCCATGCAGTTGAGCACGATTTCCCCGGCGCCGCGCTGTTGCGCCTCGACGATCCAGTCGAGGGTGCGGCGGCCGGCGCCGCGGCTGGCGGCCGGGTCGCCGGTGTACTGGTGCACGAACCAGTCGTCGCCGGCGCGCTTCGAGTCCACGCCCACGACTACGCACTGGGCGCCGAAGCGGTCGGCCATCCCGGAAATCAGGTCCGGGCGCTCGAGGGCGGGAGAGTTGATCGAGACCTTGTCGGCGCCGTTGTCGAGGCAGCGGCCGGCCTGTTCGACCGAGCGGATGCCGCCGGCGACGCTGAATGGGATGTCGAGCAGGCGGGCGATGTCGCGCACCCAGCCGTAGTCGAGGGTGCGGCCCTCGGGGCTGGCGGTGATGTCATAGAAGACCAGTTCGTCGGCCCCCTGGTCGCGGTAGCGGGCGGCGAGGTCGGCCGCGTCGCCCATGTCGACATGGCCTTCGAAGCGGACGCCCTTGACCACGCGGCCGTCCCTGACGTCGAGGCAGGGGATGATGCGCCGGGCCGTCATGCGGCGAGCGCCTCAGCCACGGTGAAGCGGCCTTCGTAGAGAGCGCGGCCGACGATGGCGCCGTCGCAGCCGGCGGCGCGCGCGGCGGCGAGGTCGGCGAGGCTGGAGACGCCGCCCGAAGCCTGGACGCGGAGATCGGGACGGCGGCGCACGAGCTCGCCCAGCAGATCGAGATTGGGGCCGGTCAGGGCGCCGTCGCGGCCGACATCGGTGACCAGCAGGTGCCGGGCGGTTCCCGGCGGATAGCGGTCGAGGGCGGCCCACAGGTCGATGGCGGCGGCCTCGGTCCAGCCCTTGAGCGCGGGAATCCAGCGGTCCCCGTCGGCCTTGACGTCGATCGCGAGTGTCAGCCGGTCGGCGCCGAAACGATCGAGCCAGCCTCTCACCGTCGTCGGATCGGACACGGCGAGGGAGCCGACGACGACGCGGCCGACGCCGGCGTCGAGCAGGCGCTGGACGTCGTCGGCCGAACGGACGCCGCCGCCCGACTGGATCCGGATGTCGACGGCGGCGGCCAGCTCGCCGATGAGGGCGTGCTGGACGGCGCGGCCGGCCTCTGCGCCGTCGAGGTCGACGATGTGGGCCCAGACGGCTCCGTCGGCGGCGAAGGCGGCGAGACGGGCGGCGGGGGCCGCGTCATAGCGGGTCACGGCGTCGAAGCGGCCGTGCATCAGGCGCACGCAAACGCCGTCCCTCAGGTCGATGGCCGGATAGACGATCATGCGGGCAGGTCCAGGAAGTTGCGCAGGATGCGGGCGCCGGCGGCGGCCGAGCGCTCGGGGTGGAATTGGCAGCCCCAGCGGTTGGCGCTGCGGACGACCGCCGGGACCGGGCCGCCGTAGTCGGCGCGGGCGAGGGTCGCCTCGCCGTCCGGGCAGGCGTAGCTGTGCACAAAATAGGCCCAGGCGTCGTCGTCGAGGCCTTCGAGCAGCGGGTCCGGACGGACGGTCGAGAGCCGGGACCAGCCCATGTGCGGCACGGGCCGGTCGGGAGCGGGCTCCATCCTCCGGACCCGGCCGGGGATCAGGCCGAGCAGGGGGACGCCGCCGCCTTCCTCGCTGGTTTCGAACAGCAGTTGCTGACCAAGGCAGACGCCGAGCAGCGGGCGGGGAAAGGCGCGGATCGGCTCGACGAGGCCGAGCTCGGACAGCCGGGCCATGGCGTAGCCGGCCGCGCCGACGCCGGGCAGGATCAGGCGTTCGGCGTCGGCGACCTCGGCCGGGTCGGCGGTCAGGCGGACCGTGGCGCCCAGCCGCTCCAGCGCGAACCGGACCGAGGCGACGTTGCCGGCGCCGTAGGAGACGAGGGTGATCTGGCTCACAACACCCCCTTGGTGCTGGGCACGGCGTCGCCTTCGACGCGGATGGCCTGGCGGAGAGCGCGGCCGAAGGCCTTGTAGACGGCCTCGGTCTTGTGATGATCGTCCTCGCCGGTGACCGAGACGTGGATGGCCGCGCCGAGGTGCTCGGCCAGCGAGCGGAACACATGGGCGGTCAGGTCCGTGCGGTAGTCGCCGATGAAGGGCGTGCTGAACTCGCCGTCGAACACCGGGTAAGGGCGGCCGGACAGGTCGATGGACACCGCGGCGTTGGCCTCGTCCATCGGCACGACAAAGCCGTAGCGCGCGATGCCGCGGCGTTCGCCGAGCGCCTGCTTCAGGGCCTGACCCAGGGCGATGGCCGAGTCCTCAATGGTATGGTGCGGGTCGGTGTGAAGGTCGCCCTCGCAGGACAGGCGCAGCGAGAAACCGCCGTGGGCCGCGATCTGCTCCAGCATGTGATCGAAGAAGCCGACGCCGGTGGCGATCGAGACCGGCCCGGGCGCGTCGAGGTCGACGGCGCAGACGATGCGGGTCTCCTTCGTGTCGCGGACCGCCTCGCCGGTGCGGTGGGGCCGGGCCGCAGGGGCGAGGTCGAGCGCGGCGAGCAGGCGGTCGTTGACCTCGGGCCGGGCGGAGACGGGCAGGCGCAGACGCTCGCCCGACAAATCGGCGGCGACGCCGTAACGGGCGAGATCCGCCAGAACCGCCTCCGGATTGGCGGGACGGGCCATGATGAGGGGGCCGAATCCCGGCTCCACGACCATCGACCGCGCCAGAGCTTTCGCGAGCCGCTCGCGCTCGGTGCGCACGACGGCGATCCGCTGCCGGGTTTCCATCATGCGGGAAGGGTCGAGGGCTTGCCGGGCCAGCCGGACGGAGACTTCCGGCAGGGCGTAGGGCTCCATGACCGCCGTCAGACGAGCGAGCCTCTCCGGGCGGGCGAGGGCGGCGCCGACGCGGGCGCCGGCGAGACCCCAGGCCAGCGACAGACTGCGCAGGACGATCAGATTGGGGTGGTCGCCCAGCATGGTCGCAGCGGAGGGTGCGTCGGCGAACTCGGCGAGGCCTTCGTCCATGACCAGCAGGGCGGGGGCGACGCGCGTCGCCATCTCGGCCACCGCTTCCGGCGAGCCGAGGGCGCGCAGGATGACCGCGCCGGTCGAGGCGCCGGACGCCGGGCGGGCGTACAGGGCCGCAAGGGCGCGGTACGGCTCGGCGTCGGGGGCCTCAACGGCGAGTCCGTCACGCGCGGCGAGGCGAAAGACCAGCTCCAGTCCATGGGTCAGTCCGCGCACCGGCAGGACGTGGTCCGCGGGAACGCCGTAGACCTCGGCCATCCGCGCGGCGAGGGCGCGCGACCCGGCCGGATAGCGGTCGAGGCCCTCGCCGCCGGAGACCAGGGGCGAAAAGGGGGCGGGGAGGTTGCTGATCATGAGCCGCTCCTCAGGTCGGCCGCCCTCGCATGGGCTTCCAGCCCCTCCAGCCGGGCGAGGCGGGCTGCGACGGGCGCCAGTTCGCGGGCGCCCGCCTCGCTGACGGACTGGACCGACATGGAGGTCATGAAGCTGGCCGTGGTGATGCCGCCGAGCGTGCGGGCCGCTCCGTCGGTGGGAAGCACGTGGCTCGGTCCGGCGGCGTAGTCGCCGAGGGTTTCGGCGGCCCAGGGACCGACGAAGACGGCGCCCGCGGCGGAGATGCGCTCAACCAGCCGCTCGGCGTCGACAGCTTGCAGGGCGAGGTGCTCAGGGCCGTAGAGGTTGGCGACCTCGCAGGCCTCGGCCATGTCGCGGACGCGGATGGCGCGGCCCTCGGCCAGGGAGGCGCGGGCGATGTCGGCCCGGGGCAGGGTCTGAAGCTGCCGCTCCACCTCGGCGAGGATCGCCTCGAGATTGGCCCGGCTTTCCGAAACGAGAATCACCTGGGCGTCGGAGTCGTGCTCGGCCTGGCTGAGCAGATCGGCGGCGGCGATCTGCGGGTCGGCGTCGCGGTCGGCGATGACGAGCAGTTCCGAGGGGCCGGCGGGCATGTCGACGGCGGGGCCTCCCGGGAGCGCGGCCGCCTGCTTCTTGGCCTCGGCGACCCAGGCGTTGCCGGGGCCGAACAGCTTGTCGCAGGCGGGAATCTCGCCGTCGTCAAAGGCGGCGCCGAAGGTCAGGGCCGCGACCGCCTGGGCGCCGCCGATCAGCCAGAGGGCGTCGAGACCCGCCTCGCCGGCGGCGTAGATCATGGCGGGGTGGACGCCGCCGTCGCGGGCCGGCGGGGTGACGACGACCCGTTCGCGGACCCCGGCGACCTCCGCCGGGATCGCCTGCATCAGCAGCGACGAGAACAGCGGCGCCGTCCCGCCGGGCACATAGATTCCCGCTGCGCCGATGGGCCTCCAGACGAGGCGGGAGCGCACGCCGGGCGTGGTCTCGAAGAAGGGGGTGTCTTCCGGACGGGTGGCCTGGTGGAAGACGCGGACATTGTCGGCGGCGATGCGCAGCGACCGGGTGGCGTTCGGCGGCAGGGCGTCGCGGGCGGCGGCCACGGCCTCAGGCGTGATGGCGATGCGGCGGGGCGCGGCTCCGTCCAGCTTCAGGCTCCAGTCGGTCACGGCGACCCCGCCCCGCGTTCGCACATCGTCGAAGATCTCGCGCACGACATCGGAGACCTGCGCATCGCTGCGGCGAGCGGGCCGGGCGAGCGCCTCGAGGCGGCCGGCGGCGTCCAGGGTGGTCCAGTCGATACGCCGCATCACATCATCTTCTCGATCGGCAGGACGAGGATGGCCGAGGCCCCGGCGGCCTTGAGCTTCTCCAGCGTTTCCCAGAACACCGCCTCCTGACAGACGGCGTGGACCGCGACGGCGTCATCGCGGCCGGACAGGGGCATGACGGTGGGCGAGCCGGCGCCGGGCAGGATGGCGGTGATGCGGTCCAGCGCCGAACGCGGGGCGTTGAGCATGACGTATTTGGCGCCCTGGGAGGCGACGACCCCGCTCATCCGTTCGATGATGCTGTCCAGTAGGTGCTGCAGCTCCGGCTCCGGGGCGAGCGGCGAACGGATCAGCACGGCCTGGCTTTCCAGCACGGTCTCGCGCGCGCCGAGGCCGTTGGCTTCAAGCGTGGCGCCGGTCGAGACGAGATCGCAGATGGCGGCGGCGAGCTTGAGCCGCGGAGCCACCTCGACCGCGCCGCGCATGGTGACGATGTCGGCGCGGACGTTCCGCCCGTCCAGCCAGCGGCGGAGAATCTTCGGGTAGGAGGTGGCGATCCGCAGGCCGTCGAGCGAGGCGGGGCCGTCGTACGCCAGGGTCGGCGGCACGGCGATCTTCAGGGTGCAACGGCCGAAGCCGAGCGGCATGACCACCTCGGCCGAGGGGCCGCCGTTGCGGGCCTCCTCGAGCACGTTCTCGCCGACGATGCCGAGGTCGCAGACTCCGTCGGCGACGAAGGTCGGGATGTCGTCGTCGCGGACGCGGAGCAGGTCGATGGGATAGTTCTCGACCCGGTAGAGCAGGTCGTTGTTGCCCTTGACCACGCGCAGGCCGGCGTCGCGGACGAGGTCGAGGCTGCGGTCGGCCAGGCGGCCGGATTTCTGGACGGCGATACGCAGCCGCCCCTGAACGGTACTCATGATTTCAACTCAGCTCTTCAGACGGTCCAGCACCAGGCGGTAGCCCTGGTGCGGCATTTCCTTGAGGAAGCGGGCGACGCGTACGACCGTGGTCGGACTGGCCTGGGCTTCGGCGGCGATCTCCCGATACGACTTGCCGCCCGCGTCGAGCAGGCGGGCCACCTCCCAGCGTTCGGCGAAGGCCCGGACCTCGGCCGGCGTGCACAGGTCGGCGAGGAAGGCGTCGACCTCGTCGCGCGTCTTCAGCGCCAGCAGGGCGTCGTAGAGGGCGACGCGACTGCGCGCCGTGGCGGCCGCGTTGCGAGGGAGGGCGTCGGTCATGGCGTGTTCCACTATGCTGTAACAGTGGAACGGTCAAGGGCCGGAGTGTCGCGCCTCTCGACCCCCGCCTTCCGCCCCTCTATCTGCATCCCATGACCAAGGTTCTGATCATCGGCGCGGGGCATGCGGGCGGGACGGCGGCGGCTCTCCTCAGGCAGTACGGGCACGAGGGGCCGATCGTGCTGGCGGGCGACGAGCCGGCGCCGCCCTATCAGCGCCCGCCGCTGTCGAAGGCGTGGCTGAAGGGGGAGGCCGACCTGGAGGCGCTGCTGCTGCGGCCGGAAGCGTTCTACGCGGAGCACGGCATCGAGCTGCGGACGGGCGTGACGGCGACGGCGATCGACGCCCCGGCCAAGACCGTGACCTTCGCGGACGGGACGGTGGAACCGTATGACGCGCTGATCCTGGCGACCGGCTCGGCGGCGCGAAAGCTGGCGATCCCCGGGGCCGACCGGCCCGACCTGCTGGAGCTGCGCACGCTGGCGGACGCCGAAAGGCTGAAGGCGGCGCTGGGACCGGGGCGGCGACTGGCGGTGGTGGGTGGCGGCTATGTCGGGCTTGAGGCGGCGGCCTCGGCCCGGGCGCTCGGGGCCGGGGCGGTGATCATCGAACGGATGGACCGGGTGCTGGCGCGGGTGGCCTCGCAGACGCTGTCGGAGTTCTTCACCCGGTTTCACCGGGACCATGGCGTGGAGGTGCTGACCTCGGCCGAGGTGACGGGCATCGAAGACGGTGGGGTGCGGCTGTCGGACGGCCGGTTGATCGAGGCCGATGCCGTCCTGGTCGGGGTCGGGGCGCTGGCGCGGGACGAACTGGCGCGGACGGCCGGACTGGCGTGCGAGAACGGCGTGGTGGTCGACGAGACCGGCCGGACCTCTGACCCCGCCATCTGGGCCATTGGCGACGCGACCTTCCGGCCAGTGCCGGTGCACGGCGGCCGGCGGCATCGGCTGGAGAGCGTGCCCAACGCCCTGGAACAGGCCAAGCAGGCCGCGGCGGCGATCACGGGACGGCCCGCGCCGACACCCGAAGTGCCGTGGTTCTGGTCAGACCAGTACGACGTCAAGCTGCAGATCGCAGGACTGGCGGACGGCGCGGACCGGCAGGTGCTGCGCGGCGATCCGGCCGCGGCGGCCTTCGCGGTCTTCCATCTGGCGGGCGACCGGATCGTTTGCGTCGAGGCGGTCAACGCCCCGGCGGAGTTCATGGCCGGCCGGCAGATGATTGGCCGCGGGACGCCGGTGGACACGGCGCGGCTGGCGGATTCGGCCGTGTCGATGAAGGCCGTGGCGACGGGCTGAACCGGATCAGGCGGCGCTGACCGCCTTGTGCGCCGGACCGCCCAGCCGTTCGACGAGGGCGGTCAGCGAGACGGGACGGCCGATCAGATAGCCCTGGGCCATGTCGCAGCCCATGCCCCGCAGCAGCGCGAGGGCGGTGGGGGTCTCGACCCCTTCGGCGGTGACCTTCATGCCGAGACCGTGCGCAAGGTCGATGGTCGACTTGACCAGCAGGGCGTCGCGGGCGGAGTCGTCGAGACCGAGGACGAAACTCTTGTCGATCTTCAATTCGTCGGCGCGGATCTGCTTCAGATAGGTCAGGGAAGACAGGCCGGAGCCGTAGTCGTCCAGCGACACGGAGATGCCCGCCTCGGCGAAACGGTCGAGGATGCGCAGGGCCGCCTCGGGATTGCCGACCACGGCCGTTTCGGTGATCTCGAAGCACAGGCGGGCGCCGGAAGCCTTGACGGCCGCGAGGGCGAAGTCGGCGAAGCTCTCGTCGGACAGCAGGCGCCCCGACACGTTGACCGATACCGTCAGGTCGTGACCGGCCCGTCGGAGCTCGGCCTGATCGTGAATGGCCTGGTGGATGACCCACTCTGTGAGCGGCCGGATGTGACCGGTCTCCTCCGCCATGACCACGAACACGTCCGGCGAGACGCAGCCGCGGCGGGGGTGGGTCCAGCGGGCCAGCGCCTCGACGGCGGTGACCCGTTCGGCCCGAAAGTCGTATTTGGGCTGGTAGTTGAGCGAGAACTCGCCGTTGTCGAGCGCGGCCATGAGTTCGCTGATCAGCGACAGATTGCCGGCCGGATCGCCATAGCGCGCCGCGTCGAACAGGGCGGCCCGGCGGTGGGCGGCGCGAGCCTGGTCGACAGCGATGGAGGCCCGGTCGACGGGCGAGGAGACGTTGCGGTTGCTCACCCGCGGGCGGGCGATCCCGGCCGTCAGGGCGATGTCGACAGGGGCGCCGTTCAGGATCACCGGAGCCTGAGCGGCCTCGCAGACACGGGTGGCGAGTTGCAGCGCCTCGTCGTCGTCTTCGGCCTGCAGCACCAGCCCAAGCACGCCCGCTCCGACCCGGGCGACCGCGCCGCGACCGGTCAGGCTGGACAGCCGCTGCCCCAGGGTCGTCAGCAGGCGGGCCATGGAATCATAGCCGATGGCGTTGCGCAGAACCTCGAACCGGTCGACGCCGAACAGCACCACATAGACGGGCTCTCCGCCGGCGGCGAGCCGCTCCAGCGCCAGGCGATTGCCGAGCCCGGTCTCCTGATCGTGCAAGGCCATGTGCGTCAGGCGAGCGTCGTGGTCGTGCGAAACCGTCCGGCCGGAGGCGGGGGAAAGCAGCGCGGACAGGAACGCGAACGGACTGCGCATCCCTCGCGTCTAGCGCAGTGTAATGAAGCGCGCGTAAACCCTACCAGTTGAGAATAATTCGCAGAACGCCTTGCGTCGGGCGGCCAAGCTGATATTGCGAGCGCATCGCAATATCAATCAAGAGCCGTCCCGCCATGTCGCTTTCGCGTTCCGAAGCCCTCCGCGCCCTCCTGTTCGCCTCCAGCGCGGCGGGCATGCTGGTGGCCGGGCCGGTCATGGCCGATCCGGCGACCGACGGAACCGATCCGCAGGACGCGACCAACCTGGGCACGGTCACCGTCACCGGAGAACCGGCGCGGCGGGAACCGCAGTCGCCGGAGTTCGTGGGGCCGCTCGTCGACACACCCCGGGCGGTGACCATCATTCCGCAGCAGATCATCGAGCAGACAGCGGCGACCTCGCTGCAGGACATCCTGCGCAATTCGCCGGGAATCACCTTTGGCGCCGGCGAGGGCGGTCAGCCGCTGGCCGACCGACCGTTCATCCGGGGGCAGTCGTCGGGCAACAACATCTTCGTCGACGGCATCCGCGACTCGGGCGGCCAGCAGCGGGAGGTGTTCAACCTCGAGCAGGTCGAGGTGGTGAAGGGGCCGGACGCGGTCTACTCCGGCCGCGGCTCGGGCGGGGGCAGCATCAATCTGGCATCCAAGGCCCCGCGCCTGACCGACTTCACCCATCTGGGTCTCGGCGCCGGCTCCGACGGCTATCTGCGCGGCACGATCGACCAGAACTGGAGCCTCGGCGAAACCGCCGGCCTGCGTCTGAACCTGATGGCGTCCGAAGGAGACGTGCCGGGACGCGAGGCGGTGGATTTCGACAAGTGGGGTCTCGGTCTGTCGCTGGCGGCCGGGCTGGGGACCAGGACGTCCGCGACCTTCAGCGTCTATCACCTGACCAGCGACCAGATGCCGGACTACGGCATCCCGCTGTTCACCAAGATCGGGGTCCGGACCACGGACAGCGGCATTCTGGATGTGCCCTACGACAGCTTCTACGGGGTGACGGCGCGGGACTATCTGACCAATACGGTCGACAGTCTGACGTTCGAGATGGAGCACGCGCTCACCCCCGGTCTGACGATCCGCAACGTCAGCCGCTACGCCGAGACCCTGAACGACTATGTCGTCACCAACCCCGGCGACGGGGGTCGGGTCGATACGACCCCGCCGGGGGTGGTCCTGATCGGCGGCGAGTACTGGATGAAGCGGGGGACGAAGTCGCGCTGGAACCCGACCACCACCATCGCCAACGTCACCGACCTGACCGGCCGGTTCTCGACCGGAGGGATCGGACACAACTTCAACCTCGGCGTTGAGATCGCCGAGGAGAGGAACCGCAACGCCTCGTATACGGTCGTGACCACGGGCGGCTCGGCCTGCCCGGCCCCGCTGACCGGGTTCGACTGCACCCGTCTGTATGACCCGAACCCGTCCGATCCGTGGAGCGGCACGATCACCCGGGGCGTCATCAGCTCAAGCACAACCGACACTCTCGGCCTGTACGCCCTGGATTCCATCGCCTTCGGAGAGCGGTGGGTTCTGAACCTCGGACTCCGGTACGATGACTACGCGGTCGAGGGGCGGAACGGGTCGGGGACGGTTACGGCGCCGGTCTATACGGCCGTCGGTGGAGACTGGGAGTTCGTCAACTACCAGGTCGGGCTGGTCTACAAGCCGACGGCGAACTCGAGCGTCTATGCGTCCTGGGCCACCTCGGCGACGCCGCCGACGATCTCGGCGGGGGACCAGAACACCGGCGGCGCCGTCGGGACTGAACTGCTGGACCCTGAGGAGACCGAGAGCTTCGAGATCGGGGCCAAGGCCAATCTGTTCGACGACCGCCTGGCGCTGTCCGGCGCGGCCTTCATCCTGACCCGCGAGAACGCCCAGATTCAGGTGTCGCCGGGCGTGTTCGAACAGGCCGGCGAGGCCGAGGTGAAGGGGATCGAGTTGGGCCTGTCGGGCAATATCACCCGGGCGTGGCAGGTGTTCGGAGGCTACACCTGGATGGAGTCCGAACTGGTCGCCGGCGCCTACACCAACGTCAACGTCGGCGATCCGCTGGCCAACACGCCGGAGCACAGCTTCAGCCTGTTCAGCACATACCGGGTGACGCCGAAGCTGAGCCTCGGAGGCGGGGTCTATCATGTCTCCGACAGCTTCGGCGGCAACCAGGGCGGGGCCGGTGGAGGCGCCAACCGCATCTATGCGCCGGCCTGGACACGGGTGGACCTGTTTGCCTCATACGACCTGACCGACAGCGCCTCGCTGCAGCTGAACGTCCAGAACGCGGGCGACGAGGACTACATCATGCGCACCAACGGGGTGCATCATGCCGACGTGGCCCCGGGGCGGCAGGCTATACTGACGCTCAATCTGCGCTACTAGAGCGGGCCATGCTGCTGCACATCCCCGGCGTCTTCAGCAAGGACGAGGTCGCGGCCCTGAGAGCGCGGCTTGACGCGGGGCCGTGGACGGACGGCAACGTCACCTCCGGCCACCAGTCGGCGACCGCCAAGGTCAACCGGCAACTGCCCGAGGACTGCGCCGAGGCGCGCGAGGTCGGGGCTCTGGTTCTGCAGGCCCTGAACGCCAACCCGATGTTCGTCTCGGCGGCCCTGCCGCACACGATCTTCCCGCCGCTTTTCAACGCCTACGAAGGCGGGGAGCATTTCGGGACGCACGTCGACAACGCCATCCGGCAGCGAGGGAATATCCGCATCCGCAGCGATCTGTCGGCGACGCTTTTCCTTGAGGAACCCGAGGCTTACGACGGCGGCGAGCTGATCGTCGAGGAGATGTACGGGCCGCAGTCGGTCAGGCTGCCGGCCGGGGACCTGGTGCTGTATCCGTCGAAGAGTCTGCACCGGGTGACTCCGGTGACGCGCGGCCGGCGGGTGGCGAGCTTCTTCTGGATCCAAAGCCTTGTGCGCGACGACGCCGACCGGGAGACACTGTTCCGCCTGGATGTGGCGATCCAGCGGGTCAATGCGGACAAGGGGCCGAAGGACCCGGCTGTGCTGGAGCTGACAGCGGTCTATCACAACCTGCTGCGGCGCTGGACCGAGGTCTGAGGGCGAAATCTCGATCCCGGAAGACCGGTCGATTTCGGCTATCCCGCCAGAGACGTACGCGACGTCTGATCAATAGACGTCGCGGCGGTAGCGCCCGGTCTCGGCGAGCTCAAGCAGGTGGTCGGCCCCGAGGGCGGTTTCGAGCGCAGCGTGGACGCCCTGGGACATGCCTTCGAGGCTGCCGCAGACGAGGATGACGGCGCCGCGATCGACCCAGGCGGCGATCTCGTCCGTATGCTGAACAACGAGATCCTGAACGTAGCGGCCGTCGCCGGGATCGCGCGAGAAGGCGCGGTCGAGGCGCGTCAGCACGCCCGAGGCGAGGGCGGCCTGAAGCTCTGCGTCGAGGAAGGCGTCGCAGGCCGAGGTGCGCTCGCCGAACATCAGCCAGACGCCGCCGTGGGCGAGGCCCTCTCGCGCCCGCCAGTGGGCGCGCAGACCGGCGAGGCCGGTACCGTTGCCGATCAGGATCAGCGGCGTCTCCGGCGCCGGGCCGTGGAAGCCGCGGTTGGTGCGGAGGCGCATCGGCGCAGGATCGCCGACGGCGAGACCGCGGATCAGCCAGCCGGAGGCCAGGCCGGGGGCGCCATCGGGCCGGGTCGCCAGACGGACGATCAGCTCGACCCGGCCGTCCGCCGGCAGGGAGGCGACGGAGTACTCGCGGCTGGCCGGGGCGACGCCGTCGACGGGCGGCAGGCCGATCTCGGCGATGTCGCCGGCGACCCAGTCCGGATTGTGATCGACCGGCTCGAAGGCCAGCCGCCAGGCTTCGCCGCCGGGACTGCCGGGATTGAGGTGGGTGCGGGCGGCGAGACGCCAGCGGTCATAGGCCGGCGGCGTCCAGTCGGCCTCGACGGCGCGGCCGGTGACGGCGCCGAGCTGGTGCTGCCAATGGCGGATCGCGCCGGCGTCGCCGTCATCCACCTCGATGCGGTCGAACAGGGGGACGGCCCCCGAACGCTGGAGCCAGACGTCCAGCGCCCGGCCGAAGCCGCAGAAGTCCGCATAGGTCCGGTCGCCGAGCGCGAGCAGGCCGTAGGACAGGCCGGCGAGGTCGGCCGGGGCGGCCATGTGTTTGCGAGCGAACCAGGACAGGGCGTCGGGCGCGTCGCCCTCGCCGGTGGTGGAGGCGATGATCAGGACGCGCCCTGCGGCGCGCAGCCCGTCGGGTTCGAGGTCGCCCAGCAGGGCGACGCGGGCCGGGACGCCGGCCCCGGAGAGGCTGGCGGCGGTCATCCAGGCCAGTTCCTCGGCCTGGCCGGTCTGGCTGGCGAAGGCGACCAGCAGGG
>NZ_DASWTO010000099.1:0-3612 GCF_036402095.1 Brevundimonas sp.
GAACCTGACCGGCATGCCGGTGGCCAACGCCTCGCTCTATGACGGCTCGACCGCCATGGCCGAGGGCGTGCTGATGGCGACGCGCGTGACCCGCCGCAACAAGGCGGTGATCTCGGGCGGGGTGCATCCGCACTACGTCGCGGCGACCGAGACGGTGGTGCCCGCGGTCGGCGACGAGACCCAGGTGCTGCCGGCGGCGGTCGACGCCGAGGCCGAGGTCATCGGCCAGATCGGGCCGGACACCGCCTGCGTGGTGGTCCAGACCCCGAACGTGTTCGGCACCGCCACCGATGTGACGAAGATCGCCGAGGCGGCCCACGCCGCCGGAGCCCTGCTGATCGTCGTGGTCACCGAGGCCGTGTCGATGGGCCTGCTCAAGTCGCCCGGCGAGATGGGGGCGGACATCGTCGCCGCCGAGGGCCAGTCGATCGGCAATGCGCTGAATTTCGGCGGGCCCTACGTCGGCCTGTTCGCCACCCGCGAGAAGCTGGTGCGGCAGATGCCGGGGCGGCTGACCGGCGAGACGGTCGACGCCGACGGCACGCGCGGCTTCGTGCTGACCCTGTCGACGCGCGAGCAGCACATCCGGCGCGACAAGGCGACGTCGAACATCTGCACCAACTCGGGCCTGTGCACCCTGGCCTTCACCATCCACATGAGCCTGCTGGGCGAGACGGGGCTGAGGAAGCTGGCCCTGCTGAACCACGAGACGGCGGCAGCCACGCGCGACGCGCTGGCGTCGATCCCCGGGGTCGAGGTGCTGACGCCGCGGTTCTTCAACGAGTTCGCGGTGAAGCTGCCGAAGAACGCGACGGAGGTGGTCGACGCCTTGGCGAAGAAGGGCGTGCTGGCCGGGGTGCCCTACGGTCGCCTCGCCCCGGCCGCCGGCATGGACGATGTCCTGCTGGTCGCCGCCACCGAGACCACGACCGCGGCCCACATCGCGGCCCTCAAGACCGCCCTGGCGGAGGTTCTGTAATGAGCACGATGAACACCGTCGGCCGCCCGACCACGCCGAACAAGGTCGAGAGCAAGCCCGCCACCCTGACCGGCGGACGCGGCCTGCTGCAGGACGAGCACCTGATCTTCGAGAGCGACGGCTGGGGCAAGACCGGCGTCGACCTGCCGGAGCCGAAGGGCACGGGCGCCGATCTGGGCGATCTGGTGCGCAAGGATCCGATCGGCCTGCCGGGGCTCAGCGAGCCCGAAGCGATGCGGCACTATGTGCGGCTGAGCCAGAAGAACCACGCCATCGACCTGGCCATCTATCCGCTGGGCTCGTGCACGATGAAGCACAACCCGCGCCTGAACGAGAAGATGGCGCGTCTGCCGGGCTTCTCGGATATCCACCCGCTGCAGCCGCAGTCGACGGTGCAGGGGGCGCTGGAGCTGATGGACCAGCTGGCTCACTGGCTGAAGACCCTGACCGGCATGCCGGCGGTGGCCCTGTCGCCCAAGGCCGGCGCGCATGGCGAACTGTGCGGCCTGATGGCCATTCGCGCCGCGCATGAGGCGTCGGGCGAGCACGAGACGCGCCGCAAGGTGCTGGTGCCGACCTCGGCCCACGGCACCAATCCGGCCACCGCCGCCTTCGTCGGCTATACCGTCGTGGAAGTCGCCCAGACGGACGACGGGCGGGTCGACGTGGCCGATCTGGCGTCCAAGCTGGGCCCGGACGTGGCCGCCATCATGGTGACCAACCCCAATACCTGCGGCCTGTTCGAGCGCGACATCCTCGAGATCAGCCGGCTGACGCACGAGGCGGGGGCGTATTTCTACTGCGACGGGGCCAATTTCAACGCCATCGTCGGGCGGGTGCGGCCGGGCGACCTGGGCGTCGACGCGATGCACATCAACCTGCACAAGACCTTCTCGACGCCGCACGGCGGCGGCGGGCCGGGCGCGGGACCGGTGGTGCTGTCGGAGGCGCTGGCCGCCTTCGCCCCGGCGCCGTGGGTCGTCAGCGAGGGCGACGGGTTCAAGCTGGTCGAGCGCGAGGAAGGCGAGGCGGCGCAGGCCTTCGGCCGGCTGTGCGCCTTCCAAGGCCAGATGGGCATGTACGTCCGGGCCCTCAGCTACATGATGAGCCACGGCTCGGACGGACTGCGCCAGGTCGCCGAGGACGCGGTGCTGAACGCCAACTACATCAAGGCCCGGCTGTCGGACCTGATGAGCCCGGCCTTCCCCGACGGACCGTGCATGCACGAGGCCCTGTTCGACGACGAGTGGCTGAAGGGCACGGAGGTGACCACGCTCGACTTCGCCAAGGCGATGATCGACGAGGGCTTCCACCCGATGACCATGTATTTCCCGCTGGTCGTCCACGGGGCCATGCTGATCGAGCCGACCGAGACGGAGTCGAAGCAGGAGCTGGACCGCTTCATCGAGGCGATGCGGGCGCTGGCGGAGGCGGCGAAGGCCGGCGACGTCGACCGCTTCAAGGGCGCGCCCTTCCACGCGCCGCTGAAGCGTCTGGACGAGACCCGGGCGGCGCGTCAGCCCGTGCTGCGCTGGACGGCGCCGGAGGGATCGAACATCGCCGCCGAATAGGTCAGTCGCGGCAATGTGAACGCCATTCTCCCCAAAAGGCGTATCCTTCTCCACGCGTTATCAGAACCGAATACAGGCGTTGGGAGGCGCTCAGGTCATGATGTCACGCGTACAAAAGGGTCTGGTCGCCGGGCTGGCGGCCACGGTGGTGGTCTCGATCATCGAGGCGATCAACATGACGGTGGGCCACTGGGCCGTCGCATTCCCGCAGCTGCTCGGCGTCATTCTGCAGCAGCCCGTGGATCAGCCGATCGTCGGCTGGGTCGCCCACTTCATCGCCGGTCTCGGCCTCGGCGCGCTGTTCGGGGTGCTGTGCCCCCGGCTGCCGACCGACACGGCCGAATCCAAGGGCATAGTGTTCGCTGTCGGAGCCTTCATCCTGATGAGCCTGGTCGTCGCCCCGATCGGCGGCGCGGGCCTGTTCTTCATGAAGGCCGGCTTCGGCACCCTGGCCTGGATGATCGCCAGCCATGCGATCTTCGGCATCGTGCTGGGTAACGTCTACGGACGGCTGGTCGGCCGCAGCCGGGAAGCCCAGCACATGATCCACGGCAATCACATCCACCGTCACGGTCCCTACCACGCCTGAGCGGTCGGGACTGAAAGCGAAAGGGCCCCGCTGGCGACAGCGGGGCCCTTGTGCGTTCCGGCGATCCCGCCCGGTCAGTTCAGCCGCGAGCCGATCTGGGCGATGGCGGCGTCGAGCAGGGGATCGGTCGTCTGGCCGGCCAGGCGGGCGGCAAGGATCTGTTCCGCGGCGCGGGCGGCGAGGTCGGCGGCGGCCGCCTTCACCTCGGCGGTGGCCTGGACCTCGGCCTGGGCGATGCGGCGCTCGGCCAGCGCCTGGCGGCGGGCGAGGGTCTCTTCCAGCTTGGCCCTGGCCTCGGCTTCCATGACGCGGGCGTCGGCTTCAGCGGCCTTGAGCATCTCGGCGGCCTGGGCCTCGGCGTCCGCCTTCTCCTGACGGATCTGGGCCAGCAGGGCCTCGGCCTCGGCGCGCAGACGGGCGGCCTCGTCGAGCTCGGACTGGATTTTGGCGGCCTTGGCGTCGAGCATGCCCGC
>NZ_DASWTO010000100.1:0-17118 GCF_036402095.1 Brevundimonas sp.
GACCGGCACGCCGGCGCGACTCGACGGTCGCACCATCGCCTGGGACCGGCTGGAGATGCAGGCGGCGGACAGCGAGCCCGTGCCGTTCAGCTTCCTGACCGATCGCATCGACGTGCCCCAGATCGCCTGCGGCGTGACCCATACGACGGCGGAGACGCACCGGATCATCGCCGACAACCTCGGCGACAGCGCCGTCTATGGCGGACACCTGTCCGGCCGCGGCCCGCGCTACTGCCCCTCGATCGAGGACAAGGTGGTGCGGTTCGCCGACAAGACCTCGCACCAGATCTTCCTTGAGCCGGAAGGTCTCGACGACCCGACCGTCTATCCCAACGGCATCTCGACCTCGGTCTCCGACGCCACCCAGGCCGCCTTCCTGCGCACCATTCCCGGGCGGGAGACGGTGGCGGTGTTCCGCTTCGGCTACGCCATCGAATACGACTACGTCGACCCGCGCGAACTGACGCCGGCGCTGGAGGTGAAGAAGCGGCCGGGTCTGTATCTGGCCGGCCAGATCAACGGCACCACGGGCTATGAGGAGGCGGGGGCTCAGGGCCTGATCGCCGGGCTCAACGCCGCCCGCGCGGCCGCCGGCTCCGATCCGGTCGTGCTGGGCCGCGACCAGGCCTATGTGGGCGTGATGATCGACGATCTGGTCACACGCGGGGTGACCGAGCCCTACCGGATGTTCACCAGCCGGGCCGAATACAGGTTGACGCTACGGGCCGACAACGCCGATCAACGGTTGACCCCCCTGGCCATCGAGGCCGGTCTCGTCTCGTCCCGACGCCGGGCCGCCTTCGAGGCCAAGGCCGCGCTTCTGGCCGAGGCCGCCGCGCTGGTGCGCGGGGTGACCTACACGCCCAGGGAGGCCGGCGCACTGGGCGTCGCCGTCAACGCCGACGGGCAGCGCCGCTCGATCCGCGACCTGCTGGCCTTTCCGGGCGTCGACCTCAGGACCTTCGAGGGGGCGCACCCCCAGATCGCCGCCTGGCCGCGCCAGGTCCGCGAGCAGATCGAGATCGACGCGGGCTACGCCGGCTATCTCGATCGCCAGGCGTCGGACGCCGAGGCGCTGCGCCGGGAAGAGGCGCTGGCCCTGCCGGTCGACCTCGACTACGCCGCCATCGGCAGCCTGTCGAACGAGGTGCGCGAAAAGCTGATGCTGATCCAGCCGCGCACCCTGGGTCAGGCGGGACGAATCGAGGGGATGACCCCGGGCGCCCTGACGGCCCTGCTGTCACACGTGAAACGGGCCCGGGTGGCTGCGTGACGTCCGGTGAGTACCAGGCCCTGACCGGCGCGACGCCGGCGCACATCACCGACCTTGAAGCCTTTATCGCCCGGCTGACCGAAGCCAATGCCGTGATGAACCTCGTCGGGCCGGATACGATTCCGGACGTGTGGAACCGGCACGTCTGGGACTCGGCTCAACTGCTGGGCCTCGCGCCCGGAGCCGAGACCTGGGCCGATCTCGGGGCGGGAGCAGGGTTTCCGGGGGTGGTGCTGGCCATCCTGCTCAAGGGCCGGCCCGGCGCGCACGTCTGGCTGATCGACAGCCTCGGCAAGCGCTGCCGCTTCCTGCAGGAGGCGGTCGACGCCTTGGCCCTGCCCGCGACGGTGATCAACGGCCGGGCCGAGGATCAGGAGCTCAGGGTCGACGTCGTCACGGCCCGCGCGGTCGCGCCGATGGACAAGCTGCTCGGCTATGCACAGCCTTATCTACAGCGCGGCGCCCAGGGGCTGTTTCTCAAGGGGGAAAAGGCCGAGGCTGAGTTGATCGAAGCCCGCAAGATCTGGCATTTCGAAAGCAGCCTGTCCGTCTCGCGCAGCGATCCGCGCGGCCGTATCGTTTCCGTCCGGAGCCTCCGCCGTGTCCATAGCCGGTAAGACTCGCGTCCTCGCCGTTTCCAACCAGAAGGGCGGCGTGGGCAAGACCACCACGGCGATCAACCTCGGCACGGCGCTGGCGGCGATCGGCGAGAAGGTGCTGATCGTCGACATGGACCCGCAGGGCAATGCCTCGACCGGGCTTGGTGTTCCACGTGAAACACGGCGGGTGACCATCTACGACGTCATCGTCGACGGCCGTTCGGTGGACGACTCGGCGGTGCAGACAGCGGTGCCCGGACTGCACATCATTCCCGCCGACGCCGATATGTCAGGGGTCGAGATCGAGCTCAGCCAGGCCGACCGCCGCTCGTTCCGGCTGCGCGACGCCTTGGCCGGGCAGGGCCGCGAGGGGCAGACCCGGTATGACTACGTGCTGATCGACTGCCCGCCGTCGCTGAACCTTCTGACCCTCAACGCCATGGCGGCGGCCGACGCGGTGCTGGTGCCGCTGCAGTGCGAGTTCTTCGCCCTGGAGGGCCTGACCCAGTTGATGAAGACCATCGACATGGTGCGGCAGAGCCTCAACCCGACGCTGGAGATCCAGGGGCTGGTCCTGACCATGTACGATCGCCGCAACGCCCTGTCGGGACAGGTCGCGGCGGACGTGCGGGCCCATTTCGGCGACAAGGTCTATGAGGCGGTGATCCCCCGCAATGTGCGGGTGTCGGAAGCGCCGTCGTTCGGCAAGCCGGCCCTGATCTACGACCTGAAATGCGCCGGCAGCCAAGCCTATCTGCGCCTCGCCCGCGAGGTGGTGGCGCGCGAGAAGACGCGGCGGTTGCAGGCCGCGTGACCACATATAGCAGAATGGAATCAGCAACTTGAGCGAACGTCAGCGTGGCCTGGGCCGGGGATTGTCGGCCCTTCTGGGGGAGCAGGCGAGCGAGGCCGTGCCGGTGGACGGCTCGGCGGCTCCGGCCGGCGTGCGCATGGCTCCGATCGAGGCGCTCAAGCCCAATCCGGACCAGCCGCGCAAGACCTTCGGCCAGGCCGAACTGGCCGAACTGGCCGAGTCGATACGCGACAAGGGCGTGCTGCAGCCGATCCTCGTCCGTCCGCAGCCGAATGAGGACGGCGTCTGGCAGATCATCGCCGGCGAACGCCGCTGGCGGGCGGCCCAGCAGGCGCGTCTGACCCAGGTCCCGGTCATCGTCCGCGAAATGGACGATGTGGCGGTGTTCGAGGTCGCCATCATCGAGAACGTCCAGCGGGCCGATCTCAATCCGCTGGAGGAGGCGGACGCCTACCGCCTGCTGATGGAGCGCTTCGGCCGCACCCAGGACGCGGTCGCCGGCGTGGTCGGCAAGAGCCGCAGCCACGTGGCCAACACCCTGCGCCTGCTGCAGCTGCCGGAAGAGGTGCTGTGGTACGTGCGAAGCGGCAAGATGAGCGCCGGCCACGCCCGGGCCCTGATCACCGCGCCCAACCCTGCCGCCCTCGCCGAACAGATCGTCAACGAAGGGCTGAACGTGCGTCAGGCCGAGGCGCTGGCGCGGCGCGCGGCCGAGGGCCCGAAGCCCGGAAAGGCCAAGGCCCGGGCGGGCGCTCCGGCAGGCGAGGGCGGGGCCGACATCGCGGCGCTGGAGCAGGATCTGACGGACGCCCTGGGTCTGCCGGTGTCGCTGGCGGACCGCGGCGGCAAGGGCGAACTGACCCTGCGCTACGCCACGCTGGAGCAGCTGGACGACCTGTGCCGGCGACTGATGCGCGGCTAGGATGACCGACCCGGTCGAGGCGGCGGCCGAGGCGATCATCGGCCTCTACACCCGGCACGCCGACGACTGGGCCCGGATGCGCGACGGAACGCTGAACGCGGACGAGGGCCCGCATCTGCAACGCTTCGCGGCGGCCCTGCCTGAGGGCGCGGAGGTGCTGGACCTTGGCTGCGGTTCCGGGCGGCCGATCGTGCACTGGCTGATCGGGCAGGGATTTCGCCTGACCGGCGTGGACGCCTCGCCGGGCCTGATCGCGCGCTGCCGGGCCGCCTTTCCGGAGCATGAGTGGCGGCTGGACGACATGCGCGGTCTGGACCTGGGCCGGCGGTTCCACGGCGTCCTGGCCTGGTTCAGCAGCTTTCACCTGACGGCGGAGGCGCAGGCGGCGATGGCGGCGGTCTACGCCCGGCATTTGCGGCCCGGCGGCGTGCTGATGTTCGTCGGCGGGCCGGGCCGGGGGGTCTCCATGGGAACATGGATGGGTGAGCCTCTGTATCACGCCAGTCAGGCGCCGACCGAGTATCGCGCCGGGCTGGAACAGGCGGGGCTGATCGATATCGAGGAGGTGGCTCTCAAGCCCGGCGCCGACGATTCCGCGAGGGTTTGGACGGCGCGGCGCGGCATGTCAGACTGAGGCCATGACCGACAAACCGAGCAATCCGACCGCCGAAGCCATGAAGAAGGCGCTGGCCGCCAAGAAGGCGGGGGGCGGCCCGGCCCATACCGGACTGCAGGGCTCGGCGCGGGCCGAGGAGAAGGCCCAGAAGGCGCGCAATGTGGCGCTGGCCAAGCCGGCGTTCAGGAAGGCCTCGAAGCGGGGCTAGATCCTACAGGCCGAGCCGCCGGGCCCGCGCCGAAATCTCCAGCAGCAGGCGTTCGGCGATCAACTGGTCGGGCGAGCCGGTGGTCTTGGTGGCGATGTCGGCGGCGTTGACGCTGTCCAGCACCCGGTCGAGGTCCTCGAGCCGCCAGCTGCGCGCCTGACGCAGCATCTCGGCCTCCTGCTTCCAGAACACGCCGGCGGCCTTGGCGGCCTCCTTGGCCCCGGCGCCGTTGGCCTGAAGCACATTGATGCGGCGCAGCTTGCCGAGGTGGATCGAGGCCTGACGCACGGCCATGACGGGGCTCTCGCCCTCGGCGAGGGCGCGGCGCAGGCCCGACTGAGCCGGGGCGGGGCGGCCGCCGAAGGCCTGCATCGCCGCGTCCTGCAGCGAGGCGTCCGGTTCGACGCCGAGATGGCGCTCCAGCTCCTCGACATCGATGGTCCGGCCCGATCCGGGGCCTATGTAAAGCGCCAGCCGTTCGATCTCCTGCCGCATCAGGCCGCGTTCGCGCGGCAGCCGGGCGACGAAGCGGTCCAGCGCGTCCTGGGTCAGCCCGACCTTGTCGGCGGCCAGGGCCTCGCGCGTCATGCGGGCCACGTCGCCGGTCTCGTCCTCGTAGCAGGCGATGGCCACCGCCGCCTGCGCCGCCTCCGCCGCCTTGCGCAGGGCGGAGTCGCGGCCCAGCGCTCCGGCCTCGATGACCAGCATGGCGTCGGGGTTGTAGGCGCCGTCGGCATGGGCCTTCAGCGCCGCGGCCAGCAGCTTGTCGATCGAGGCCTTTTCCGACCCGAGCCGCACGCGGACCAGCCGGCGGCCGCCGATCATCGACAGGGCGGTCAGGGCCTCGTCGAGCCGCGCCTCGTCGCCGTCGATGTCGCTGTCGGTCAGGACGGTGACGTTGAACGGGTCGTTCAGGTCCGGCGTGATGGCCTTGCACAGCTGGGTCGCGCGCTCCGCCACACCGGAGCGGTCCTTGCCGTGGATGACGGCGGCGCGCACCGACGGGTCGGGCGACTTGAGGAAGCGATCGACCTCGGGCCGTTTCGCCAGGATCATCGGGCGCCCGTCACGGCTGATCCGGCAGGGCCCGCATCAGGTCCAGGCGGATCTGGCGCGCCAGTTCGGCGGCGGCGCGCTCCTCGCCGTCCTGCTGGGCGGCGATGGCGGCGTAGGGCTGGTCGGCGGCGGCGTAGGTCGTGGTCACCGTCTCGGTTCCCGACAGCGGCGAACCGCCGTCGACCGGGGTCAGGGTCCAGGCGCCGCGGACGGTCAGCTCATAGCGGGTGGCGGTGTCGTCAATGCGCCGGCCGAGCGGGCGGCGCGACTGCTCGACCGTGGTCTGCAGGCGCCACAGCGGGGGCCGGGCGGCGTCGCGGCCCAGCGCGTCCTCGAGCTGTTCGCGCAGTCGGTAGCCGAGGCGGTCGTCCTGGGTGGTCACGGCGATGCGCGACAGGCTGGAGCCGACCCCGGCCTCGCCGTACAGCGGCGTGAATCCGCAGCCGGCCAGCGTCAGTCCCATAAGCGCGACAATGCCGGCGGCGGGGGGGCGCATCAGCCGACCACCAGATTGACGATGCGATCCTTGACCACCACGATCTTCCTCACCGTCTGACCCTCCAGCCGCGCTCGCACGTCCGCGTCGGCGAGGACGATGGCCTCGACCTCGGCCGGCTCCAGCCCGCGGGCGACGCGGATTTCGCCGCGGCGCTTGCCGTTGACCTGGATCGGCAGGGTGACCTCGTCGTCGGCCGCCAGCGCCGGATCCCAGACGGGCCAGGGCGCGTCGAGGATCATCCCCGCTTCGCCGAGCCGCGTCCAGCCTTCCTCGGCCAGGTGCGGGGTGAAGGGGGCGACCAGCCGCAGCAGGGCCGAGAGGGCCTGCCGCCTGGCCTCGCCGCCGGCCTTCGCATGGTCGCGCACCGTGGCGACGAAGGCGTAGAGCTTGGCGATGGCCGAGTTGAAGCGGAAGCCGTCGATGCCCTCCGACACCGCCTTGATCGCCTTGTGCGTCTCGCGGATCAGGGAGGCGTTGGCGCTCTCGTCGCCGGGGACGGCGGGGTCGAAGCCGTCGACCTCGGTCCAGACGCGCTGAACGAAGCGGCTGGCGCCCTCGACGCCGCCGGGCGTCCATTGCACGTCGCGCTCGGGCGGGCTGTCCGACAGGACGAACAGACGGCCGGCGTCGACGCCGTAGGTGGCGACGATCTCCTGCGGCGCGACGACGTTCTTCTTCGACTTCGACATCTTCTCGATGTCGCCGATGATCAGGGCTTCGCCGGTGGACAGCTGGCGGGCCGAGCGGACGCCGCCCTCGTGGACCAGCTCGACGTCGGTGGGCTCGACCCAGGCGCCGTCGGCCCGGCGATAGGTCTCGTGGACCACCATGCCCTGGGTGAACAGGCCGGCGAACGGCTCGCGGACGTTCATCAGGCCGGCGTCGGACAGGGCGCGGGAGATGAATCGGGCGTAGAGCAGGTGCAGAACGGCGTGCTCGACCCCGCCGATATACTGGTCGACCGGCAGCCATTTGTCGGCGGCGGCCTTCGAGATCGGCTCGCCGGCCGTCGGATCGGCGAAACGGGCGAAGTACCAGCTGGAGTCCACGAAGGTGTCGAGCGTGTCGGTCTCGCGCTCGGCCGGGCCGCCGCAGGACGGGCAAGCGACGTGCTTCCAGGTCGGGTGCCGGTCCAGCGGGTTGCCGGGCGTGTCGAAGGTGACGTCCTTGGGCAGTTCGACCGGCAGGTCGGCGGCCGGCACGGCGCCGCACGAGGGGCAGTGGACGATCGGAATGGGGCAGCCCCAGTAGCGCTGGCGGCTGACGCCCCAGTCGCGCAGGCGGTAGATGGTCGCGCCCTGGCCCTGACCCGCCGCCTCGACGCGGGCGATGGCCTCCGCCTTGGCTGTCTCGATGTCGAGACCGTTCAGGAAATCCGAGTGGAAGATTGAGCCGGGTCCGACATAAGCCTCTGTTCCGACATTGAAATCGTCGTCAGAACCGTCAGGTCTCACAACCGGGATGACCGGCAGGCCGTATTTGCGGGCGAAGTCGAGGTCGCGCTGGTCGTGGGCGGGGCAGCCGAAGATGGCTCCCGTGCCGTATTCCGACAGGATGAAGTTGGCGATCCAGACGCTGACCTCGCGGCCGTCGAACGGATGCAGCACCTTCAGGCCGGTGTCGAAGCCGATCTTCTCCGCCTGTTCGATTTCGGCCTGGGTCGAGCCGCCCTTGCGGCATTCGGCGACGAAGGCGGCGGCGGCGGCGTTGGTTTCGGCCAGGGCGCGGGCGACCGGATGATCCGGCGCGATGCCCATGAAGGAGGCGCCGAACAGGGTGTCGGGGCGTGTGGTGTAGATTTCCAGCCCGTCCGGCGCGGCCTCCGGCGCGGGGCCGGCCCAGCGCCAGGTCATCTGCAGCCCCTTCGAGCGGCCGATCCAGTTCTCCTGCATCAGCCGGACCTTGTCCGGCCAGCGGCCTTCCAGTTCCTTCAGCCCCTCGATCAGGTCGTCGGCGTAGTCGGTGATGCGCAGGAACCACTGGTTCAGCTTGCGCTTCTCGACGATCGCGCCGGAGCGCCAGCCGCGGCCGTCGACCACCTGCTCATTGGCCAGGACGGTGTTGTCGACCGGGTCCCAGTTGACCACCGAGTCCTTGCGATAGACCAGGCCGCGCCGGAACAGTTCGAGGAACCACGCCTGCTGCCGGCCGTAGTAGGCCGGGTCGCAGGTGGCGAACTCTCGCGACCAGTCCAGCGACAGGCCCAGCAGCTTCAGCTGATCGCGCATCGTCGCGATGTTGGACCAGGTCCAGTCGCCGGGATGGACGCCGCGCTCGATGGCGGCGTTCTCGGCCGGCAGGCCGAAGGCGTCCCAGCCCATCGGATGCAGCACGTCGAAGCCCTGGGCCCGCTTCGAGCGCGCCACCACGTCGCCCATCACATAGTTGCGGGCGTGGCCCATGTGGATGTTCCCCGAAGGGTAGGGGAACATCTCCAGCACATAGTATTTCGGCCGGCCCGTCTCACCGGTGGGCGTGCGGAAGGCGTCGGCGGCCGCCCAGCGGGCCTGCTGGCGGGGTTCGGCGGTCTTGGGCTCGTAGCGGGCCACGGGAATCCTTCAGGCGGCTCCTGAAGGACGCGGCCTTGAGGAGGCTATGGTCGGTCGGGGAGGGTTAGCCGGCGTTCTGCAGGTTGAGCTGGCGCGCCTTGGTCAGGATGGCGTTCTCGAGATCGGTCTCGGTCTGCGCCGCCACCGGGGCGCCGACCCAGCCGCCGGTCGCGTCACGGACTTCCTTGGTCACCGTGACGTTCAGCGCGTCGGCGCGCAGCCGGGTGTCGAGGATGAAGACGGTCGCCTTGAAGCGCTCGTTCGGGGTCTGGGGATCGGTGTACCAGTCGTAGTTGATGACCCCGCCCCACGGATCGGCGTTGGCCAGCGGCATGAAGCTCAGGGTGTCGAGCGTGGCGCGCCACAGGAAGGCGTTGACGCCGATGCCCGTCTGGGCCGCCGTCGCGGGCCTGGCGCCGCCGCCCATGCCGGGAATCCCGCCGCATCCGCCCAGCATCAGACCCGAGGCGATCAGGGCGATCGCTGCGCCGCGAACCAGCACCATCGAGACTCTCCATTCGATCGAGACGTGCGGCGGGCCGTCCCGCGCACGCGCCGGCCCGCCCACAGGGGCGCAAAGCCGAAGCGACGCTCTATAACACGGTGAAAAGGGGCGATGACAAGGCGAAGTGCATCGCCGGCGCCGCCTCGGGGCCCCGGAACGGCGCGGACGCGTCCGGGGCGACTCCCGAGCCGTGACGCTCGCGCCACAGGAGTCCCGCAGAGTCTTGCGGAACCATAGGTAAGGGGCCACGTTTCGTTGACCGGGCTGACCAGCGGTGTCTAATCGCTGGCAAGGACCGTGGCGGAAGCTCCGTCGCGGCATGAAGGGCAGGACATGCGCCAGACCACGCGCAAGAACAGCGCCGTCATCGCCGGACTGGCCGCCGGGCTCGGCCTGCTGGCCGTGGCCGACGCCGCCTCCGCCCAGGCCGCCTCGTCGCGGACCCGCGCCCCCGCCGTCACCCTGTCCGAAGCCCAGGCCGCCCGCACCGCCGCGGCCGGCGCCGGCCAGTCGCGCCTTCGTTTCACCGAGCGCGGCCGCTGGGGCCTCGACCTCAACCTCAGCGAACCGGTCGGCCGCGAGAGCAATCTCGGCGACGTCGAGGCCGGCGCCTACTACCGCGTCAACCCGCGCCTGCGCGTCGGCGCCACCGCCGGCCTGGCCGAGCCCGAGGCCGATCCGGCCCGCCCGCCGCAGACCGACCGCCGGACCGCGCCGCGCTTCCGGCTGGAATCGATCTTCCGCTTCTAGTCTTCCGGGCCGAACGCCGCCCGGATCGCCGACACCCCGGCCAGACCGCACGCGCCCGAGCCGATCAGCCCGCGCGCGTTGCCGCCCTTGATCCCGCCGAGGGCGTAGACCGGCGTCGCCGCTTCGCGCGCCAGAGCGCTGAACGCCGCGATCCCGAGGGGCGGCCGCCCGGCCGAGGCGCCGCCGGCCGCGAACACCGGCGACAGCACGGCGGCGTCCAGATCTCCCGCCGCGGCCAGCGCGGCTTCCGAATGGACCGCGCCGGTGATGCGCCAGTCGGGACGGGCCGCGGCGATCGCCGGGGCCTGCCCCAGCGCCCGCTCCGGCAGATGGAGGCCGTCCGCCTCGACCGCCTCGCCCAGTTCGGCGTCCAGACCGACCAGCAGCAGGCCGTCGCGCCGGCGGGTCGCCTCCCGCAGCCGCAGGCCGGTCTCGCGCGCGTCGGCGGCGCCGAAGGTCCGGAACACCACGCCCGACCCGGCCGGCAGGCGCGACGCCGTCTCCCACGGGCGGGGCGTGCGCACGGGGTCGGTGAAGAACAGCAGCGGCGGCAGGTGGGGGGCCGGCCGGCCCGCGGCGCGGCTGACATTGGCCGCGTCCCGTGCGAGGACGCTGGCGACCTCCCACAGGATATCCGCCCCGGACCGGTTCATGGCCTCCTCTTCTCCCGATCCCGTCGATCCGTCCAGCGCCGTCGGCGGACGCTTCGCGGCGGTGCGGCGCCGGATCGCCGACGCCTGCCGCGCCGCCGGGCGCGATCCGGCGGAGGTGGTGCTCACCGCGGTCGCCAAGACCCAGCCCGCCGAGGCGCTGGGCGCCGCCCTGGCCGCGGGCCAGCGGGTGTTCGGGGAGAACCGGGTGCAGGAGGCGCAGGCGCACTGGAGCGCGCTCCGGTCCGGAACGCCCGGTCTCGAGCTGCGGCTGATCGGGCCGTTGCAGACCAACAAGGCCGCCGACGCCGTCGCCCTGTTCGACGTCATCGAGACCCTGGACCGGCCGAAGCTGGCCGACGCCCTCGCCGCGGCGGCGGAAACGGCGGGCCGGGCGGTGCGCGTGCTGGTCCAGGTCAACACCGGGGCCGAGCCGCAGAAGGCCGGGGTCCTGCCCGAAGAGGCCGACGCGCTGGTGGACTACGCCCGGTCGAAGGGGCTCGCGGTCGAGGGGCTGATGTGCATTCCGCCGGCGGACGAGGCGGCGGGACCGCATTTCGCCCTGCTGCGTCGGATCGCCCGCCGCAACGGGCTGGCCGTACTGTCGATGGGCATGAGCGGCGACTTCGAGACCGCCATCCGCTTCGGCGCCACCCATCTGCGGGTCGGATCGGCGTTGTTCGGGGAACGAAACCGCCCCGAAACGCCCTCTAGAGACTGAAAACCGCTCCGCTTCGGGTCCGACCCTTGGCGGAACGGCCGACGCTCGCCATTCTGGTAGCCATGCCCACGCCCAAGACGATCCTGATCATCGACGACGACGACGACCTGCGCGAGGCGCTGGCCGAGCAGCTGGCCCTGCACGAGGCGTTCCGCCCGGTGCAGGCGGCGACCGCCGCCGAGGGCGTGCGGATGGGACGGGAGGTGCGCGCCGACCTGATCCTGCTCGACGTGGACCTGCCCGACATGGACGGGCGCGAGGCCTGCCGGCTGCTGCGCAAGGACGGGGTCTCGACGCCGATCATCATGCTGACCGGCCAGGCGTCGGACGCCGACACCGTGCTGGGGCTGGAGTCCGGGGCCAACGACTATGTCACCAAGCCCTTCCGTTTCGCGGTGCTGCTGGCGCGCATCCGCGCCCATCTGCGAAGCCACGAGCAGTCCGAGGACGCGGTCTTCCGCATCGGCCCCTATGAGTTCCGGCCCGCCGCCAAGGTCCTGATCGACGACAAGGGCCGCAAGGTGCGGCTGACCGAGAAGGAAACCAGCATCCTGAAGTATCTCTACCGCGCCGGGGCCAAGGCCGTGTCGCGCGAGGAGCTTCTGACCGAGGTGTGGGGCTATAACGCCGGGGTCACCACCCACACGCTCGAGACCCACATCTATCGCCTGCGCCAGAAGATCGAGCCGGAGCCGGGCCAGGCGCGGCTGCTGCTGACCGACGCCGGCGGCTACCGGCTGCAGCCCTAGCCGGGCCGCCACTCGCTGAGCGTCTCGCCGGTGGCGCCGTCTTCATAGGCGAGCCGGTCGAGGGCGACGCCGACGGCGCAGGGCGGGCGGGCGTCGGCGCGACTGACCCGGCAACGAATCACGCGTCCGCCGGCCCACGGCGTCAGCCGACCTTCCAGCACCAGGCGGTAGCCCTGCGCCGGGGCGGGGGCCGGTTCGTCTCCCTGACCGCGAAGCGTGAGGGTGAAGGCCCGGTCGTCGGCCCGGCCGAGGCGCGACGCCCCCTCGGCCTGCAACAGCGCCAGCGCGACCGGCGGAGGGGCCGGCAGGGCGAAGGCGTCGAGCACCGGCAGTCCGGGCGTGGGACAGCCCTCCGCGCGCATCCACGGCTGGTTGACCCAGACCCCGCCGACCCGTTCGAACCCCTCGACGGCCGGTCCCGTGGCGTCGCCGCCGGTCCAGTCCGCCGGCGTGAAGCGAAGGCGTATGCTCCGGCCGTCGGGGCCGCGGCTCCAGCGCGGGGCGCCGGCGTCGACCACGTCCTTCGGGGGCGCGGGCTCGGGACCCAGACAACCGAAGGCGATCCGCATCCTGAAACGGCGGTTGGCGAGGGGATCGACCGACGGGGGCGGCAACCCGGCGGCGGTCCGGGACGCCGCCTCATCGACGGCGGCGAGGATGGCCGCCCGGTCGAGGACCGGATCGGCCAGCGGTCCCGCGGGCGGGGCGGCGGGTTGCAGCGGTTCCGGATCGGAAGACGGCCGACGATCGCCGCAAGCCGCCACGGCCAGGCCCGCGGCGCCGGCGAGCATCAGGAGTCGCATGGGCGGGCGTGCGGCGCTGGCGTTCACGGCTCTGTCAGGCATGGAACGACGCTAGCACGCCACGCGCTGAATTCTCGACCCCGGCGGTCAGGCAGGGGTTGACGGGGCGGCTGGCGGAGGGTCGGGAAGGGGATGACGTTCGACCAGATCGCCGCGCTTTCGGTGCTGACCGCCGTCGTCGGGGTGCTTGTCCACGGGCGGGTGCGGGCCGATGTGGTGGCCCTGACCGGGGCCGCGGTGCTGCTGCTCCTCGGCGTCGTGCGGCCGGTCGAGGTCCAGGGCGCGTTCGCCAGTCCGGCGGTGATCGCCCTCGCCGGTCTGTTCGTCATCGCCTACGCCATCGAACTGTCCGGTCTGCTCGGCCTGATGATCCGCCAGGCGACGCGGCTCGCCGCGCGGGTGGGCGCGACCGGCGTATGGGCGGTGATCGCGATGTGCGGCGGGCTCGGCGGCTTCCTGAACAACACGCCGGTGGTGGTGCTGGCCGCGCCCGTGATCCGGGACGTGGCCCAGTCGCTGAAGCTGTCGCCGAAGCGGTTTCTGATGCCGCTCAGCCACGTCTCGGTGCTCGGCGGCCTGACGACCCTGATCGGCACCTCGACCAACCTTCTCGTCAACGACATGGCGCGCAATGCGGGGCAACCGGTGTTCAGCCTGTTCGAGATCACGCCGGTGGGCCTGTGCATCGCCCTGGTCGGCGGGCTGTGGCTGTATTTCGTCGGAGCCCGGCAGCTGGGCCGCAGCGTCGCGGCGGACGAGGCGGAGCAGGCGCGGCTGGCCGCGCTGGAAGAGGCCCGTCGCCAGGCCGCGGCGGAGGTCTCGGCGAAGCGTCGGCGCCTGCTGCCGTTCAACCTGCCGCGGCTGGGCGAGGCGCGCACCAACGAGGACGGATCGGGCGACGCCCACCTCGGCGACGTGGCGCTGTTCGGCGCCGCCGACCGGCCGTTCGACCTGCGGCGGTCGCTGATCGCCCTCGGCGTCTTCGTCATCGTCGTGGCCGCGGCGGGACTGGGCTGGGCGCCGATCGCCGCCTCGGCCTTCGCCGGCGCGGTCGCCCTGATCCTGCTCAGGGTCATTACCCCGGAAGAGGCCTACGCCGGCCTGAGACCGGAAATCCTGCTGCTGATCGCCGGCATGGTGGTGGTCGGCATATCGATCGAGGTCACCGGACTGGCGGCGGCCGGCGCCGGCCTGCTGATCGAGGTGCTGCGGCCGTTCGGACCGCTGGTGGGACTGATCATCCTCTATGGCGTGACGCTGTTCGCCACCGAACTGCTGTCCAACGCCACGGTGGCGGTGCTGATCACGCCCATCGCGGTGGCTCTGGCCGAGAGCTTCGGCGTCGATCCGCGTCCGTTTCTGGTCGGGGTGATGATGGCCGCCTCGGCCGCCTTCGCGACGCCCTTCGGCTATCAGACCAATGTGCTGGTCTTCCAGATGGGCGCCTACAGCTACATGGACTTCATGCGCGTCGGCGTGCCGCTCAACCTCGTCACCTGGGCGGCGGCCATGGTCGCCATCCCGATCTTCTTCCCGTTCTAGAGGCCGGGCTAGACGTCGAGATCCATGGTCACCGGGGCGTGGTCGCTGGGCTGGGCCCATTCGCGGACCGTGTCGTGGATGCGGGCCGACCCGGCCCTCACCGCCGGCGTCAGGCCGGGGGAGGTCCACAGATGGTCGAGGCGCAGGCCGCGATTGGATTTTCGGAAGTCGGCGGCGCGGTAGCTCCACCAGCTGGCCAGCTTCACCGGCTCGGGAATCTGGGCGCGGATGACGTCGGTGAAATCGCCGGCGGCCTGAAGGCGGCGCAGGGTCTCGACCTCAAGCGGCGTGTGGCTGACGATCTTCGACATGTATCGGTGGTTCCACACGTCGTTCTCGCCCGGCGCGATGTTGAAGTCCCCGGCCAGCACGAGCGGCCGCTGGCGGTCGCGGGCGGCCATCTCGGCGGTCAGCCGCTCGTAGAAGTCCAGCTTGTGGTCGAATTTCGGGTTCAGCTTGCGATCGGGCGTGTCGCCGCCGGCGGGGATGTAGAAATTCTGGATCTCGACGCCCTCGACGGTGGCCGCGACGCAGCGGGCGTGCCCCTCGCGGCAGACGTCCAGCTTCGGCGCCTCGGCGATCGGCCTGCGGCTGGCGATGGCCACGCCGTGCCAGCCCTTCTGCCCGCCGATCCTCAGGTGGGGCAGGCCCATGGCCTCGAAGGCGGCGCGGGGGAACTGGTCCTCCAGGCATTTGATCTCCTGCAGGCACAGGACATCGGTTCCGCTCTCGGCGACGAAGCGGGCGACCTGGTCGATGCGCAGGCGGACGGAGTTGATGTTCCAGGTGGCGATGCGAAGCATGGATGGGCTCTAGCAGGCCCTGCGGCCGCCGCCCACAGAGCGCATAAAGAGACGCCCGGCCGTCGCCGGCCGGGCGTTCAAAGGTTCGTCTCTCTCGCCGCCGGGAAGGGGATGAACTCCTGAGCGGGTCAGACCGGCTCCCGCCGATCTGTGGCCAAAACAACACGCCCGAGAAAAAATGTCAAGCCGATTGGGACCGCTCCCGGGGTCCTATTCGCGTGCGAGGCGAACCGCGCCCCGCTAGTTGCGACGCGGCCGCTGGGTCGGGTCGCGCAGCTGGAACAGGCTGGCGGCCAGGCCGGACGCGGGGCGTAGCGTGGTCAGCTGGGTGCGGGTGCGGCCGCCCTGGGCGTCGACGATGGTCCACTCCTGCAGCCGGATCGGGTTGCCGGCGAAGGCCAGCACCACCGAGCCGTCGTTGGGCCGGCGCGAGTCGCGGGCGGTGATGGCGAAGGCGCCCGAATCCATGCGGGTCACGCGGTCGATGCGCACGCCCTGGTCCAGCCGGACGGTGCGGGCGAGGAAGGTCGACAGCGGCGTCTGCCCCAGCGGAACCTGGCGGAAGGTGTTCAGGCGCGGGTCGTAGCGCTTCACGTTCGAACCGTCGGACACCACCAGCAGGCCGGCCGGGTTGGTGTATTCGAAGCGCATCTTGCCGGGACGCTGGAGATAGAAGCGGCCTTCGCGGCGCTGGGCCCCCGAGGTCTCGACGAAGGTCCCCTGGGCCGAGGTCAGGCCCTGCAGATAGGTCTGCGCGCGGGCGAGGACGGCGCGGTCCTCGGCCGAGAGGCTGGCCTGGGCGTGGGCGGGCAGGGCGGCGACGGCCGCGAGGGCGGCGGATCCGAGCGCGAAGGCGCGGCGTGAGACGGTCATGAATGTCTTCTCCCGTTCGGGATGGTTGGGGACTGCCGTCTTGCAGGAGAGGTCTGGCGAGGGCGTGTCCCCAGCCTGACCATATTCCGGCGCCGCGATGAAGCCCTGTTCAGCTTCGCGCGGCCGACGACGGCCCTTCCTAACGCCGCCGGGCCGTCTCCGTTGCGGTCGCCGCCGGCATCCGGCGCTACATCGGCGGCGGGCCGGCGAGGGTGTCGCGCGTGCCGGCGTGGTTGGCGGGGCTGACCACGCCCTCCTGCTCCATCCGCTCGATCAGCGAGGCGGCGCGGTTGTAGCCGATCTGCAGGCGACGCTGGACGTAGCTGGTCGAGGCCTTGCGGTCGCGGGTGACCACGGCCACGGCGCGGTCGTAGAGGTCGTCGCCGGAGCCGCCGCCGCCCTCGTCGAAGCCGCCCGCGTCGCCGTCGCCGTCCGGGTCGTCGGTGATCAGGTCGAGGTATTCGGGCTCGGCCTGGGCCTTCAGGTGGCTGCAGACGGCCTCGACCTCCTTGTCCTCCACGAACGGGCCGTGCAGGCGGGTGATGCGCCCGCCGCCGGCCATGTAGAGCATGTCGCCCTGGCCCAGCAGCTGCTCGCCGCCCTGCTCGCCGAGGATGGTGCGGCTGTCGATCTTGGACGTGACCTGGAAGCTGATCCGGGTCGGGAAATTGGCCTTGATGGTGCCGGTGATGACGTCGACCGAGGGGCGCTGCGTGGCCATGATCAGGTGAATGCCGGCGGCGCGCGCCATCTGGGCCAGACGCTGCACTGCGCCCTCGACGTCCTTGCCGGCGACCAGCATCAGGTCGGCCATCTCGTCCATGACCACGACCAGATAGGGCATGGGCTCGGGCCGGATCTTCTCGGACTCGTAGACCGGCCGGCCCTGGTCGTCGAAGCCGGTCTGGACGGTGCGCTCGAAATGCTCGCCCTTGGCCTGGGCCTCGCGGGCCCGCTCGTTGTAGCTGGCGATGTTGCGCACGCCGAGCTTGGACATGCGGCGGTAGCGGTCCTCCATCTCGCGCACGGTCCACTTCAGAGCCACCACGGCCTTCTTCGGATCGGTCACGACCGGGGCCAGCAGGTGCGGAATGCCGTCGTAGACCGACAGCTCCAGCATCTTGGGATCGATCATGATGAAGCGGCACTCCGCCGGGCTGTGCCGGTAGAGGATCGACAGGATCAT
>NZ_DASWTO010000101.1:0-3727 GCF_036402095.1 Brevundimonas sp.
CTCGGGGTCGCGGATGACGTCCTCGGCCTTGCCCTCGAACAGGACGGCGCCGCCCGAGATGATCGAGGCGTGGTCGAGGATCTCCCGCGTCTCGCGGACGTTGTGGTCGGTGATCAGCACGCCGATGCCCTCGCCGGCCAGGTAGCGGATGACCTGACGGATATCGGCGATGGCCAGCGGGTCGATGCCGGCGAAGGGCTCGTCGAGCAGCATGAAGCTGGGACGGCCGGCGAGGGCGCGGGCGATCTCGCAGCGGCGCCGCTCGCCGCCGGACAGGCCGGAGGCCGGGGCATGACGCAAGTGGTCGATGCGCAGCTCTTCCAGCAGGCGGGAGGTCTCTTCGGCGATGGCCTGACGGCCGGTGTGGTGCAGTTCGACGACGGCGCGGACGTTCTGCTCGACCGTCATGCCGCGGAAGATCGAGGCCTCCTGCGCGAGGTAGCCGAGGCCCATGCGGGCGCGCTGGTACATCGGCTGGGCGGTGATGTCCTCGCCATCGAGCCAGATCTTGCCGCTGTCGGGCGGAATCAGGCCGGTGATCATGTAGAAGCAGGTGGTCTTGCCGGCCCCGTTGGGGCCGAGCAGGCCGGCGACCTGGCCGCGCTCGACGTGCAGGGAGACGTCGCGCACCACCTGACGCGGACCGAAGGAGCGGGCGATGTTCTGGACCCGCAGGCCGGTCGGGCGCGGGGCCTCGGCCGCGGCCTCGGGGGCGGCGGCGTCGTGGACGTTGAGAGCGGAGAGTTCCTTGCGGGCCACGGTTCCGTCCGAGCCGGGGCTCAGTTCCCGCCGCGTTCGGGGTAGAAGACGCCCTGCACGCGGCCGCCCTCGCCGGCGCCGTCCATCTCGGCCGCCTCGGTCCGGGTGTTGTAGGTCAGACGGCCGCCGGTCATGACGTTCTCGCCCTGGGTCAGGATCACGTCGCCGGTCAGGACGATGGTGTCGTTGGCCGGGGTGTAGACGGCCCGGTCGCCGCGGATGGTCTGTTCCGGGGTGACGAAATAGACGTTGCCGGTGGCCTCGACGCGGCTGAGCCCGCCGTCGGAGATCACGCCCTCCACGCGGTCGGCGCGGATGCGGTTGTCGCCCTGGGTGAGTTCCGCGCGCCCGCGCAGCGACAGCGCCGTCGGCGTGCGCGACACCTGGTCGGCGCCCCACATGATCGGCTGTCCGGCCTGGAAGCTCTGCGCGCCGCCCAGGGTGGGCAGGGCCGCGAGGGCCAGGGCGATCGCCGCCGTCGTCAGGGTTCTGGTCATGCTCATCCGTCCGACCTCGCGGCGTTGATGGTCCCGCGCACCTTGTTATCACCCGAGCCGCTGAACACGACCCGTTCGCCCTGTTCATAGATCGCATAGGACGAAGCGGTGATGGTTCCAAGTGCCCCGGAGCCCTGGACGCCCTTGGAACCGGTCACCACGCCGGTCGAGGTGTTCACCACGGCCTCGGGGGTGACGAGGGTGAAGCCCGAGCCGCCATCCGAGATGCGCACGTTGGGGCCGATGGTGACGGTCTTCGCCGCCTCGTCATAGATGCCGCCGTCGGCGGTCAGGGTGGTGACCTTGCGGCCGCCGAGATTGAGCCGCAGCGCCGGACCCACGAGCCGGAACCGGCCGGTCTCGGCGTCGCGCACGGCGCGTTCGAAGCCGACCACGAAGCTGCGGCCCTGGGCGTCCTGGCCGAGGAAGCGGGACTTTTCGAGCGTCACCTCGCGGGTCGCCCCGGCCTTGCGCTCGACGTCGGAGATGACGCTGCGCAGCACGATCCAGCTGATGGTCCCGCCGGCCAGCACGACGATGGCCACCGGCAGGACGCGGCGCAGCAGCTGCACGCGGCGGGAGCGGGCGCGGAAGGCCCGGGCCGTGGCGGCGATGCGGGCCTCGTCCGCCTGGTCGCGCGTGTCGGCGGGTTCGGTCATCAGGTGTGCGCGAAGATGTCCATCTCGTCCCAGCCGGCCAGGTCCAGCGCGGACCGGGACGGCAGGAAGTCGAAGCATTTGCGGGCCAGTTCGGTCCGGCCCTCGCGCGCCAGCATCTCGTCCAGCCGGGCCTTGACCGCGTGCAGGTAGAGGACGTCGGAGGCGGCGTATTCCAGCTGGGCCGGGGTCAGTTCGGCCGCGCCCCAGTCGGAGCTCTGCTGGGCCTTGGACAGGTCGACCCCCGCCAGTTCGCGGACGACGTCCTTGAGACCGTGGCGGTCGGTGTAGGTGCGGGCCAGCTTCGACGCGATCTTGGTGCAGTAGACCGGGCGGGTCTCGACGCCGAGGTGGAGCTGGAACATGCCGATGTCGAAACGGCCGAAGTGGAACAGCTTGAGCACCGCCGGGTCGGTCAGCAGCCGCTTCAGGTTGGGGCAGTCGTAAGCGGGGCGGCGCATGCGCACGACGTGGGCGTCGCCGTCCCCGGCCGAAAGCTGGACCACGCACAGCGGATCACGGCGGAAACGCAGGCCCATGGTCTCGGAATCGATCGCGACCTCGGGACCGAGGTCGAGGCCGTCCGGCAGGTCGCCTTCGTGAAGATGCACGGTCATGTCGGCTGTCTCATAGCGGAGAACATAAACGAACGGCGCCGTATCGCTAGGACACGGCGCCGCCGAAAAAATGGTGCCCAGAAGAGGACTCGAACCTCCACGGCCGTTAAGCCACTGGCACCTGAAGCCAGCGCGTCTACCAATTCCGCCATCTGGGCCCAGACGTTTCGCGCTTGCACGCGTTTCCGTCCGGAAGGCGCGGACCCTTAAGGCAGCCCCATGGGCGGGTCAACAGGCTTTTGTCCTGTTTGCGTTGCAGCCGTGGTGACCATCGTCTAATCCCCGCGCCGAGGCCGGTTCCGCACCGGCCGCCCGTCCCTGGAGTTCTGTCATGAGCGAAGCTGCGCCCGGCCTGATCACCGTCTTCGGCGGCTCGGGTTTCGTCGGCGGCCAGGTGGTCCGGGATCTGGCCCGGCGCGGATGGCGCATCCGGGTGGCCGTGCGCCGCCCGGACCGCGCCTACAGGCTGCAGACGTCCGGCCACGTCGGCCAGATCCAGGCGGTGCGCTGCGACGCGGCCGACCCGGCCCAGGTCGAGGCCGCCCTGCAGGGCGCCGACGCCGCGATCAACCTGATCGGAATTCTCTACGAGGCCGGGGCGCGCTCGTTCGAGGCGATGCACGTCGACGCCGCCCGCAACATCGCCTTCGCCTGCGCCGCCGCGAGCGTTGACCGGCTGGTGCATGTGTCAGCGATCGGCGCCAATCCCGAGAGCGATTCGAAGTACGCCCGCACCAAGGCCGCGGGCGAGATGGCGGTGCGCGAGGCCAAGCCCGACGCGGTCGTCATCCGGCCCTCGATCGTGTTCGGCGCCGGGGACGGCTTCCTGAACAAGTTCGCCTCGATGGCGACCATGGCGCCGGCGCTGCCGCTGATCGGCGGCGGCAAGACCCGGTTCCAGCCCGTCTATGTCGGAGACGTCGCCGAGGCGATCGTCCGCACCGTGGAACGGCCCGACGCCGCCGGCCGCACGTTCGAACTGGGCGGCCCCGAGGTGATGACCTTCGAGGACATCCTGAAGCTGGTGCTGCGCGAGACCCGGCGCCGCAACGGCCTGATCCCCCTGCCCTTCTTCGCCGCGCGGGCGATCGGTTCGCTGGCGCAGCTGACCAGCATCGTGGGCATCGCGCCGGTTCTGACGCGCGACCAGGTCGCGAGTCTGGAAACCGACAACGTCGTCGCGGACAGCGCCGAAGGC
>NZ_DASWTO010000102.1:0-6115 GCF_036402095.1 Brevundimonas sp.
GAGCGGCCGAACATTCCCTTCCTGCGCAGCCTCGGCTTCACCGGCTCCGACGCCGCCGTGCTGGAGCAGGCGTGGAAGGATGCCCCGTCCTTCGCCGCCGCCGCCTGTTCGGCCTCGCCGATGTGGGCGGCCAACGCCGCCACGGTGACGCCCTCCGCCGACGCCGCCGACGGCCGGGTGCATTTCACCCCCGCCAATCTCGTCACCAACCTGCACCGCTCGCTGGAGCACGCCCAGACGAAGCGGTCGCTGGACGCCCTCTTCCCCGATCCCGCCCGGTTCGCGGTGCAAGACGCCCTGCCCTCTGTCGCCCACCTCGCCGACGAGGGCGCCGCCAACCACGTCCGCCTGTGCGCCGATCACGGCGAGCCCGGCGTCAACCTGCTGGTCTGGGGCCGCGAGGCCTGGGAGCACTGGCAGGGGCAATACCCCGCCCGCCAGACCCGCGAGGCCTCCGAAGCCATCGCCCGCCGCCACGGCGCTTCGGGCGTGGTTCTGGCCCGCCAGTCCGCCGCCGCCATCGCCGGCGGGACTTTCCACAACGACGTGGTCTGCGTCGGCGCGCTGCAGACCCTGTTCTTCCATGAGCTCGCCTTCGAGCATACGGCCCGGACGCTGGACGCCGTCCGCGCCGCCGCGGACGGCCGCTTCGAGCCGGTCTTCGTCGAGGTTTCCGCCGCCGACCTGCCGCTGACCGACGCCATCACCAGCTACCTGTTCAACTCGATGCTGGTGCGGATTCCGGGCGAAGACCGCCTGACCCTGATCTGCCCGACCGAGACGCGTGACAACGCCCGCAGCCACGCCGTGGCCGAGGCCCTCGCCGCCTCCAATGGCCCCATCGGCCGCGTCGAATACGTCGACGTCCGCCAGTCCATGCGTAACGGCGGCGGCCCGGCCTGCCTGCGCCTCCGCGTCGCGTTGACCGAGGCCGAACTGGCCGCGACCAACCCGGCCATGCGGATGACCGACGAGCTCCACGCCCGCCTGTCGATCTGGGCCGCGACCTGGTACCGTGACGCGCTCGGCCCCGCCGACCTCGCCGACCCGGCCCTGCTGGACGAGAGCCGTGGCGCGCTGGACGAACTGACCGCCATCCTCGACCTGGGCGCAGGCTTCTATCCGTTCCAGCGAGGCGGCGCGTGACCGCCAACCCGTGGCTCGTCATGGCCGGGGCCCTCAACGCCGCCGCGTCCGTCGCCCATCTGGCGATCATCGCTGGCGGCCCCCGCTGGTACGAATTCTTCGGCGCCGGACCTCGGATGGTGAGCCTCGCCGAGCAGGGCTCTCCGAAAGCGACGCTGATCACCCTCGCCATCGCAGGCGTCCTCGCCGTCTGGTCCGCATACGCGTTGTCCGGCGCCGGCCTGATCCCGCGGCTGCCCCTTCTGAAGCTGGCCTTGGCCGCGATCAGCGCCGTCTACCTGTTGCGCGCCGTCGGCTACATCCCTGCTCTCTACGCTACGGGCGTTCCCGTCGGGGTTTTCGCCTGGATCAGTTCGGCCATCGTGCTGGTCTACGCCGTGGCGCACATCCTCGGGACGCTGCAGCTGTGGCGAACCTGACCCACCGCATCGCCACCGAGGCCGACATCCCGGCGCTCGTCGCCCTGATGGATCGTGCCATCAGCGGGCCGCTCGCCGCCTTCCTGACGCCGGATCAGATCGCCGCCAGCCGCAGGCTGATGGGCATCGACAGCCAGATCATCGCCGACCGCACCTATTTCATCGTCGAGCGCGACGGGATCCTGGCAGGCTGCGGCGGCTGGAGCGGCCGGATCACCGAATACGGCGGCGACCACACCCCGGGCCGCGAGCCGGCGCCGCTGACCCCCGGCGTCGACGCCGCCCGCATCCGCGCCATGTACACGGCGCCGGAGTTCCTGCGGCAGGGCGTCGGCCGCCTGATCCTCGGCCTGTGCGAGGACGCCGCCCGGGCCGCCGGTTACGACCGCGCCGAACTCGTCGCCACCCTCGGGGGCGAGCCCCTGTACCGCGCCGCCGGCTATCGCGAGATCGACCGCTTCGAGGACGACCGCGGCGGCGCTCCCGTGCCGCTGGTCAGGATGGGCAAACGGCTGGATGATGCCGGCCTCTGAGGGGGGATCCGGAATGACCGACGCCGCCATGACGCCCGCCCGGCGCCTGCGCAACATCATCGGCGGCTCAGCCGGCAATCTGGTCGAGTGGTTCGACTGGTTCGCCTACGCCGCCTTCACCGTCTATTTCGCACCGGTCTTCTTCCCCAGCGGCGACAGTACGGCAGAACTGCTCAAGGCCGCCGCCGTTTTCGCGGTCGGCTTCCTGATGCGTCCGGTCGGGGCCTGGGTCATGGGCGTCTACGCCGACCGGCGAGGCCGCAAGGCGGGCCTGACCCTGTCGGTCAGCCTGATGTGCGCCGGGGCCCTGATCATCGCCGTGACGCCGGGCTATGCGACCATCGGCATCGCCGCCCCCGCCCTGCTGCTGCTCGCCCGCATGATGCAGGGCCTCAGCGTCGGCGGCGAATACGGCTCCTCGGCCACCTATCTGTCCGAAATGGCCACGGCGAAGCACCGCGGCTTCTGGTCCAGCTTCCAGTACGTCACCCTGATCTCGGGCCAGCTGCTGGCGCTGCTGCTGCTGATCCTGCTCCAGAACACCCTCAGCGAGGGCGCGCTCGAGAGCTGGGGCTGGCGCATCCCCTTCTTCGTCGGCGCGGCCCTGGCGGTGATCGTGTTCTGGCTCAGACGCCGCCTGGACGAGACCGCCGCCTTCATCGCCACCGACACGCGCGAGGTGCCGAAATCCAGCGCCCTGCTGCTGATGCTGAAGCATCCGAAGGAGGCGCTGATGGTGCTCGGCCTGACCGCCGGCGGGACCGTCGCCTTCTACACCTACACCACCTACCTGCAGAAATTCCTCGTCAACACGACCGGCTTCAGCAAGGCCACGGCGACAGAGATCAGCGCCGCCGCCCTGTTCGTCTTCATGCTGATCCAGCCTGCGGTCGGGGCCCTGTCGGACCGCATCGGGCGCCGCCCGGTGATGGTCGCCTTCGGGGTGCTGGGCGTGCTGTTCACCGTGCCGATCATGACCGCCCTCGCCGGAGTCGACAGCCCGTTCACGGCCTTCCTGCTGGCCCTGGCGGCGCTGGTCATCGTCAGCGGCTACACCTCGATCAATGCGGTGGTGAAGGCCGAGCTGTTCCCCGCCCACATCCGGGCGCTGGGCGTGGCCCTGCCCTACGCCGTCGCCAACGCCCTGTTCGGCGGCACCGCCGAATACGCCGCCCTGGGGTTCAAGGACAGCGGCATGGAGAGCGCCTTCTTCTGGTACGTGACGGTCCTGATCGGCGTCTCGCTGCTGACCTACGTCCGCATGCGCGACACCGGCAGGAACAGCCTGATCGATCACGACTGACGCCGGCCGGGTTCAGCCCTTCAGCCGCGCGAGGGCGTCCGGAAAGCGGCGCGACACCGGCGCGCGCACCGCGCCCAGCTCGACGGTCCAGTCGCCCGACCCGTCGGGCTCCAGCGCCGTGACCCGGGCGGCGTTGACCAGCCAGGACCGGTGCGCGCGGACGAAGCCGAACCCGCCCAGCTCCACCTCGATGGCCGCGAGAGTGGCGCGCATCAGCGGGCGGCGGCCGTCCGCGAGCCAGAACTCGACGTAGTTGCCCGCCGACGACACGGCGACGATGTCGGACAGGGGCGCCCGCAGGATGCGCGAGCCGTCGCGAATGTCGAAGCTGACCGGCCGCACCGGCTCGTCGCGGCGACGGCGCAGGTAGCCGATCAGCCAGAAGGCGGCGACATAGGTGGCGTAGCTGATCAGGTCCTTGCGCAGCTCGTAGATGAAGCGGTCCCCGAACTCGTAGGGGCCGTCTCCCATCAGGGCGTAGACGGCGATCCGCAGGGCCACGAACCCGATCACGTGAAGGGCCGAGAACAGCAGCAAGGCGACGGCGTGGAGCAGCACGAACCGCACCTTCGGCCGCCAGTCTTCCGCCGCGACCTCGTCCGGCGGCGCGGCCGCCGTCGTCAGCCACGGGATAAGCATGGCGGCGAAGATCGAGACCGCGCTGCTGATCTCCCAGACCCACGGCTCCCAGGCGGCGGCCTCCGGATTGTCGCTCAGGGCGGTCAGGGCGTTGACGACCACCACCGCCGCCGTCGCCGGCACGATGAACAGCACCGCCGTCCGCAGGTCGCGGAGATCCGGCGGAGTCTTGAACCAGCCGCCCGGCCCCCGCTGCGCGCCGTTCGTCCCAGGGCCCGCGGCGGCGTCCCGCCGACCGTCCCGCCCGTCCCCCCGCGATTGCCTGGCGCCCGGCGCGGATGGGACGCCCGGGAACCGTTCATCGCTCATGGAAAGCCACCATGTCGTCCGCCCCGCTGCCCGACGCCGCCTCCGGCCCGCTCCGCCGATACGACCTGGACTGGATCCGCGTCGGCGCCTTCATGCTGCTGATTCTGTACCACGTCGGCATGTTCTACGTGCCGTGGGAGTGGCACGTGAAGTCCAGCCACGAAGTCGCGGCGCTCGAGCCGGTCATGCAACTGACCAACCCGTGGCGTCTGACCCTGCTGTTTCTCGTTTCCGGGGCGGCCACCCGCTTCCTGGCCGACAGTCTGGCCCGCGACGGGCGCACCGGCGCCGGCCGGCTGGCGGGGTCCCGGACCCTCAGGCTGCTGCCGCCGCTGCTGTTCGCCATGTTCGTGGTGGTGCCGCCGCAGAGCTACTACGAGATCGTCGAGGCCGTCGGCCGTCTGGCGCCGCAGGCCGACGCCTACCGCAACGCCTTCACCGCCGACTTCTGGGTTCGCTACGCCACCGCCTCGGGAAACTGGTGCGGCCCCGACGGCTGTCTGACCACGCCGACCTGGAACCACATGTGGTTCGTGGCCTATCTGCTGGTCTACAGCCTGATCCTCGCCGCCCTTCTGGCCCTCTCATCCGGCCGCTTCCGCGCCCTCGGCGTTCTGCTGGAGCGGGGGCTGAAGGGCTGGGGATTGCTGATCTGGCCCATCGTCTTCCTCGCGGCGATCCGCTGGGGCCTCGCCTACCGGTTCGAGATCACCCACGACCTGGTCGAGGACTGGTACAATCACGCCCTGTCGTTCAGCGCCTTCCTGTTCGGCTTCCTGACCGCCCGATCCGAATCCCTGCGTCAGGGCTTTATCCGCCTGCGCTGGCCGGCGCTGCTGATCGCGCTCGCCGCCTGGGCGGCCTGGGCGGCCTATGCGTGGGAATACCGGGCCGAGGACGCCATGCCCGCCGAGGCCCTGCGCCGGGCCATGCGCATCGTCTATGCGGCGGACCAGTGGGCCTTTATCGCGGCCATCCTCGGCTTCGGCGCCAGACATCTGAACCACGGCGGCCCCGTGCTGCGCTACCTGACCGTCGGGGTCTTCCCCTTCTACATCGTGCACCAGACCGTCATCGTCGTGGTCGGCCACCATCTGGCGCAGCTGCATCTTCCACTGGCGGCGGAGGCGGGCCTGCTGATCGCGGCGACCCTCGCCCTCTGCTTCCTGGCCTATGAGGTCGCGCGGCGGTCGGGCTGGTTCGGCCTGCTGCTGGGCGTCAGGCCTCAGGCCGCGAAACGCCCGCCCCGGGCCGCATAGGCCTGGGTGCCGCGGGTGAAGACCCGGTCGGACGGCAGGATGGCGTCGATGGCGATGTCCGCGGCGCCCTTCAGCCGCTCATAGATCGGGCCGAAGTCCTGCAGCGTCTCGCGCTTCAGCTGTTCGATCGAGTCGATCACGAAATAGACCTGCTGGAAGTCGTCGATGCGGTAGAGGGTGCGCATCACCCGCTCGAGATCGAAGCCGAGCCGGTTGGGCGACGGATCTTCCAGCGAGAAGACGCTCTCCGTCGCCGATGAGACGATGCCCGCGCCGTAGATGCGCAGCCCGCCCTCGTCCTGCATCAGACCGAATTCCACCGTGTACCAGTACAGCCGGGCCAGGTTCTGCAGCATGCCCAGCGAGGCCGCCCGCTGCCCGCCCTTGCCGTAAGCCTCCATATAGGCGGCGAAGTCGGGGTCGGTCAGCATCGGCACGTGGCCGAAGACGTCGTGGAAGATGTCCGGCTCCTGCAGATAGTCCAGCTGGTCCGGCTTGCGGATGAAC